>DATMCL010000081.1:0-19139 GCA_035558375.1 Polyangiaceae bacterium | reverse complement strand
CGTCGAGTCGCTCCCGGCTCAGGCTCATGACCTCACCCCGCATGCCGCGGAGACCCAGGCTGTCCGCCAGACGCTTCGCCGGATCGATGGTGAGGCAGAGCACGCGCTTGCCGCGCCGGGCGGCACCGAGCGCGAGCGCAGCAGCGACGGTGGTTTTGCCCACCCCGCCCGCCCCGGCGCAAACCAGCACGCGGCGGCTCTCGATGAGCGAGAGCAGCGTCGGACCTTCGGCCATTCGCCCCCTATCTACCCCGTTTACCCCTGGCCGCGCACGCGGCGAAGTTGGCCCGGCCGCGAGCTGTCTGCGAGCGTCCGGCCCCATGATCGACGCTGCCCCCCGTGACCCCCGTGAGGACCGCCGGAAGCACCGCACGGAGGTGGCCCTCGAAGCGCTCACGCGGCTCGTGGAGGCGTCTCGGCGCCGGGCGCAGCTCGACGCCGTCACGGTTTCGGATCCGAACGGACTCCTCTTGGCGGGCGCCGGAGCGGCACGCCTGTGCGAGGAGCTCGCCGCCTGGGCGCCCGTGATGGGCCGGGGCGCCGACAACGACACCGTCCCCTCGAGCCTCGACGCGTTCGAGAGCCGCACGCGCTTGCGGCGGCTGTCCGTCGACGGCATCCAGATCGTCGTCACGTTCTGCGGTGCGCGCGCCGACGAGCCGGCCGAGCTCGACGCGGTTTCGGCAGGCTGCGCGCGCATTCTCGCGTCCGGCTAGCGGTCTTACCCGGGGCGGCACGAGCTGCTACGGTCCGCGCGTGCGTGGATTCGTGGACCTGCACTGCCACTTCATCGCCGGCATCGACGATGGCGCCCCGAGCGAGAGCGAGGGCATCGCAATGCTTCGCGCGCTCGGCCAGGCAGGCTTCGAGCGCGTGGTCGCGACGCCGCACATGCGCCCCGGAATGTTCGAGAACACCCGCGAGGAGCTGACCGCCGCGTTCGAGCGCATGCAGACTCTGCTCGCCGCCGAGACGGGCCTGCCCGAGGTGGGGCTCTCCTCCGAGCACTACTTCGACGACATCGTCTACCAGCGCCTCCTCGCGGGCGAAGGGCTCCCCTACCCGGGCGGGCGCGCCGTGCTGCTCGAGTTTTACGGCGTCGACTTCCCGCCCGTCGTCGTCGAGCGGCTCTTCGATCTGCGGCGGCGCGGCGTCAGGCCCGTGATCGCCCACCCCGAGCGCTATCGCTACGTCTGGAAGAACCCGGACGCGCTCGAGCGGCTCGTGGACTCGGGCGTCGCCACGCTGCTCGACGCCGCGGCGCTGATCGGGAAATACGGGCGCGAGCCCCAGCGCTGCGCGGAGATGCTGCTCGAGCGCGAGCTCTATCACGCGGCGTGCAGCGACGCGCACCGCACCGCCGACGTGGCCGAGGTGACGCAGGGCATTCGGAGAATCGCCGAGCTCTACGGCGACGAGGAGGTCGAGTTCTTGCTGTCCGACGGCCCGCGCCAGATCCTCGAGGGAAAGCTCCCCGAATGACGACTCCGCTGCCCGAGCCGCGCGCCTCGCGCGCGAGCATGCTGAGCAAGATCCTGCTGTCGCTCCTGCCGGCGGCGGTCTTCGTCTGGCTCATGCAGAGCGGCTCACTGCCGATCGTCCCCCCCAAAGAGGAGCTCGACCGCGTCGCAGCCGGGACGATCCCGCTCTACATCGCGGTCTGGTGCGTCATGTACTTCGTGCGGCTCTCGCGCTGGTACTGGCTGGTCGCGCCCGTGCAGCGGGTGCCCCTCGGGACCGTGCTGCGATGCGGCGCCGTGGGGCTCTTCGCGGTCGCGCTCTTGCCGTTTCGAATGGGTGAGGTCGTGCGGCCGCTCTTGATCCGCCGCCCGCCGCGGCTCACGTTCTGGGCCGCAAGCGGCACCGTCGGCGGCGAGCGAGTCATCGATGCCCTCTGCGTGAGCGTGAGCCTGCTCACGGCGCTGCACTTCGCCGTCCCCCTCGATCCGCTGCCGGACCACCTCGGCACCTTGCCGCTCAACGTCGCGCTCGTTCCGAAGATGGCGTTCGTGAGCGCGCTCGTCTTCGCGAGCGGGATCGCCGTGATGGGGCTCTTCTATTTTCAGCGCGTGTGGGCGCGGCACACGACGGAGCGCGTGCTCGGCATCGTCTCCCCGCGCTTCGCCCGCTGGGTAGCGCACAAGATCGAGCAGATGGCAGAAGGCCTCGGATTCCTTGCCGAGCCGAAAAACGCCCTGCCGTTCCTCGTAGCCACGGTGTTATACTGGCTGCTCAACGCGACGACGTGGTGGCTGCTCGCGCGGGGCTGCGGGCTCGGGAGCATCGGGTTCTGGGGCGCCACGGCCACCATGGGCGTCGTCGCCCTCGGCATTCTCGTGCCTGCAACGCCGGGCTTCTTCGGTGCGTTCCAGTTTGCGACCTTCGCGGGGCTCGCGATGTACCTCCACCCGTCGATTGTGATGGGACCGGGTGCCGCCTACGCCTTCCTCGGTTACGTGCTGCCCGTCGGCATGTCCTTCCTGACCGGGATCGTGGGGTTGCTCGCGAATCCGAAGGCGCTTCTCCTGCTGACGAGCACGGCCGACGCCGCGGCCCCGCCCTCCCAAAACTTGGCCGGATCGGACCCCGCGAGCTAACCGCGGGCGATGACCCGGTCCAGGGTGCTGCTCGTCGTCGCGTTGCTGACGTGTGGGGTCCTGCTCGCCTCGGCCGCCGGCGCCCGCGTCGAGGGCAACTCCGAGTACTCGAAGGCCCAGACCTTCAGCGGGGCCCTGCGCTACTTGCGCGTCGACCTCGGGTACGAGGTGGTCGAGAAGGACCCCGAGTCGGCCTACCTGGTCTTCAAGTACTTGCCGCCCGGTCAGGCCAAAGGCGAGGCCTTTGGCACCGTCGAGGTGATCGAGGCGGGCGAGCACGTCCGCGTTTTCGTTCGGATTCCGCGCATGCCCGAGTACCACGAGCGGATCCTGCGCGACGGCCTGCTCCGGAAGCTCCGCGACGAGTACGGCCCGCCCGCGCCCCGCAAGCCGGACAAGCCCGACAAGCCGGACAAGCCCGACCCCAAGCAGCCTGCGAACGACGCCGGCGCGGACTGAACGTGGCGGGGGGCCGCCGGGGGCGATAGAGGAGAGGGCCCGGATGGACGCCCGCGAGGTCCCGCTCCCCCCCCGCATCGGCCGCTACCGTATCGAGCGCCTGCTCGGCCGTGGCGCCATGGGGCGCGTGCTGCTTGGGCGCGATCAGGTGCTCGACCGCGACGTCGCGGTGAAGCTCCTGCGCGACGACCTCGCGATCGACCCGGAGCAGCGTCGCGCCCTCGTCGATCGCATGCGCCACGAGGCGAAAGCCTGTGCGCGCGTCACCCATCCGAACATCGTCGGGCTGTTCGACATGGGCGAGGACCCGGCGCTCGGCCTCTACCTCGTGTTCGAGTACGCCGCCGGGACGACGCTCAAGGAGCGCCTCGCGCGCGGGCCGCTGCCGGCGGAGCTCGTCGGGCGCATCGCGCGCGAGGTCGGGGGTGCGCTCGCGACCGCCCACGCGAGCGGCGTGCTTCACCGCGACGTGAAGCCGGACAACATCATCCTCACGGAGCACGGCAGCAAGGTCGCCGACTTCGGCATCGCGCGCGTCCCGGAATCGACGCTCACCCGCGACGGCGGCCTGCTCGGCACGCCCGCGTACAGCGCGCCCGAATGCATCGCGCGCGGGGAATTTTCGCCGCAGAGCGACCAATTCTCCCTCGCGGCGACGCTGTACGAGGCAATGAGCCAGAAGCGCGCCTTCCCCGGCGACGACGCGGTCACGGTCGCCAACCGCATCCAAAACGAGGAGCCTCCGTCGATCGCGGGCGCGCTCGGCCTCGATCCGCACGTCGACGGCGTGCTCGAGCGCGCGCTCTCGAAGGATCCGGAGGCGCGCTTTCCCGATGCCGGCGAGTTCGGCGACGCCCTCGCTGAGGCGCTCGGGCAAGGGAGGCGGAGCGCGCTGCCGACCCTGCCCGACGAGCGGCACAGCCTCGAGCTCGCCGGGCACACGGGCGGGGGGGCCCGCTCCTTCGCGGGCGGTATCGCGGTGGGTGCGCTGGCCGGGATCGGGCTCTTCCAGCTCAGCACGGGCCTTCGCGAGCGCGAGCGTGAAGCGACATTTTCGGCTGCGCCCACCGTCCCCGCGGCGCCTCCCCCTGCGCGCCCCGTGGCGTGGCTCGCGCCCGCGCCGCGCGAGCGCCCGCGCGCCCAGGCATCGTCGAGCCCGAAGCACGCCGCGAGCGCAACCCCGAGCGCCACGACGGCGGCCAGCGCGGCGCCCGTCACGCGCGACGCCGGCCCCCCGCGCGACGAGGACGAGGGCGAGCGCGACGACAGCGACGCGGGGTCGTGATGAGCGCGCGTCAGCTGACCTCTCACGCCGCCTTGGCTCTTTCGGTCGCGCTGCTCGTCGTGCCACCGGCAGCGCGCGCGGAGACGGTGGAGCGGGCTCGCTCGGTGCGTGCCGTGTCCCCCGTCGAGCGAGCACTCAGCGGCGGCCTCGTCACGCTCCGCGCGCCGGGCAGCCCGATGATCCGCGTCGCGGCAGGTAGCTTCGTCATGGGCTCGTCTCCGTCCGAGCTCGCGCTCGCGATCGGCAGCTGCGCCCGCGAGGCGTTCGGGAATCGCTGCAACGAGCGGAGCTTCACGAGCGAGCTGCCGCGCCACACGGCGACGCTCGGCTCGTTCTGGCTCGATCGGACGGAGGTCACGGCCGCGGACTACGACCGTGCCGCCGAGACGGGAGCTTGCTCGCCCCGCGTGCTCGAGGGCGGCGCGCGGCGTTTCGCACGCGGCGAGTTGCCGGCGACGCTCGTCTCGGCCGCCGACGCCGAGGCGTACTGCCGGAGCCGCGGCGCGCGCCTGCCGAGCGAAGCGGAGCTCGAGCGCGCCGCGCGTGGCACGAGCGGGCGCTACTACCCGTGGGGGATGAACTACGATCGGCGGCTCGTGAATCACGGTCGGCTCGGCCTCGACACGAGCGACTTCAGCGATGGCTACGCCGAGCTCTCGCCCGTGGGGTCGTTTCCCGAAGGGCGGACACCCGACGGGTTCCTCGATCTCGCGGGCAATGCGGCGGAGTGGACGCGCGACCCGTTCACACCTCGCCACGATCTGCCCGCGGATCCGGCATGGGGCGGCGCGCGCGTCGTGCGCGGCGGGGATTTCTCGAGCGGCGCAGCCTTCCTCCGTAGCGCCGTGCGCACGCCGGTCGCGCCTGACCGCCGCCTGCCGACCGTTGGGTTCCGCTGCGCGCGCTCCGCCGACGCGAAGAGCGAGCCATGAAAGGCTCAAGCGAGAAAACGTCGCCGCGCGTGCGCCTCATTGTCCACGAGCACGTCGGCTTCGTGCTCGTGAAGCCGCACTACCCGGAGAACGTCGGCGCGAGCGCGCGCGCCATCAAGACCATGGGCTTCGACCGGCTCGTGCTCGTCGGCGCCGGGCGGCTCGCGGTGCCCGAGCACAACATGGCGTTCAAGATGTCGGTGCGCGCCTGGGACGTCCTCGACGCGAGCGAGCGGTATGGCTCGCTCGCCGAAGCGGTGAAGGGGTCGCTCGTCGTCGCCACGAGCTCGCACCGGGGTCTTTCGGGCGTGCTGACGGCGCGCGACGCGGCGGGGCTGCTCGTGGCCGAAGCGGCGCGCGGGCGACAGATCCGTATCCTGTTCGGTAACGAGAAGACGGGGCTCAGCGCCGAGGAGCTCGAAACGGCGGACGTTCGCGTGCGTCTGCCGATGGCGGGCGATCAGCCGTCGATCAATCTCGCGCAGGCCGTGCAGCTCGTCGCCTACGAGCTGTTCGTTGCCGGCCTCGCCGCCCGCGCGCGCGGAGACGACGCGTGAGCGGGGCGGGCGGGGCGGCGCGGCGGGCGCGCGCCGTCGCGACCGCAGTGCTTTCGACCCTCGCCGCGCTCGCGGCGTGCGGTCCGAAGGTCGACCCCGCCTTCGCGCGCGAGGCGGAGCGCGCCGGGGCGCTCTACGTGAGCGGCCGTTACCGCGACGCCGGGACGCGCTGGCTCGAGGCGGCGCGCGTCGCCGGGTCGCCCGTCGATCGCGACGAAGCCACCTACCGCGCTGCGTCGAGCTTTGCCCGGGCCGGCGAAACGGCGCGGGCGGATGCGCTCCTCACGACGCTCGCCGCCGGCAAGGGTGAGCGGGCGGCGCGCGCGGCGTTCGACCGGGCCCGGCTCGCCGGCGCCGCGGACCCAGCTCGGGGCCAGGCGCTTCGGCTCGAAGCACTGCGACGGCACCCCGACTCGGGCGTCGCCGAACAAGCCGCCCGCCAGTACCTCGCCGGGCTCGAGCTGGAAGCCGGCGCCGCCCAGGCCCTCGCGGTCTGCAGGACCCTGTCGGCCGAGCTCTCGCGCACCGAGCTCGACGAGTCCCTCGCGTACGAATGCGCACGCCGCGAGGAGGAGTCGGGGGAAACGGCGCGGGCGCGGGATGACTACCTCCGCACCGCCGAACGCCACCCCTATCCCCACGGGGCCTACTGGGACGATGCGCTGACGGGGGCGGCGCGTTGCGAGGAGCGCCTTGGTCATCCCGCGCGAGCCGTCGAGCTTCTGGAGCGGCTGCTCGCCGAGCGCGAGCCGTCGCACGGCGTGGGGAGCTACGACCGCGGCCGGTACGACGAGGCACGCTTTCACATCGCCGAGCTCTACCGCGACGCGCTCGGCGATCCGACCCGCGCACGACGGGAGTTCCGCCGCGTCGTCGACGAGCACACGACGAGCCGATTGCGCGACGACGCGCTCTTCGAAGAGGCGTGCCTCACCGAGCGGGCAGGCGACCATGCCGGCACATGCGAGGCCCTCGGGCGCCTCGCGCGAGAGTTACCGGATTCGAGGTTTTCCGGCTGCGCGGCGGCCCTCTGCACCGGCGTGCCGGAGGGTCGCCGCCCCTGCGCCCCCGCGGCCTTGGAGCGGCTCAGCGGGAGCGGGGGACGCGCGGCTCACGCCTTCTCGTCTTCTTCTTCTTCCTCGTCGTCTTCGTCTTCGTCTTCGTCTTCGTCGCCGTAGTCCTCGTCGTCCTCGGCGTCGGGGTCGCCGGCGTCACCGGAGGTCTCCTCCTCGGACTCCTCGCCCTCTTCGGACTTGTTGTCGGTCTTGAGGTCGATGCCGACCTCGCCGAGCTGGGTCTCGAGCAGCTCGAGCAGCTCGTCCACGTCCTCGCCGCCCCACTCGTCGAGCACGTCGGTCAAGAACTCGTAAAGGTCGCCGTTGTCGAGCCGGCGTTCGATTTCCTCCACCTGTTCTTCGGTGAAGGCTTCCATCACGTCTTCGCGGAGGGACTCGGTGTCGTCCTCCTCGATAGCTTCTTGGGCCGCCAAGCGGATTTGGCGAATGGCGCGACGGTCGAGGTAGATTTCCATGTAGAGTGCGTCCTCTGAACTCGACCGGGCACTAAACCAAGGCTCATGGGAGAGTCAAGACCATGAGAGCGAGCGGGCTCACGCACCGAGCGTCGGGAGGCGTCGCATGCCGCTGATCGCGGCTGCCGCGGCCGTGCTCGCGACCGCCGGCGAGGCGCGTGACACTGCTGCCACGGAGCCCCCCGCCACCCAGCGGCCGCAGCGACAAAGCGCCGTGCAGGTCGGTATGGCGCTGGCCGCCGAAACGGTTTTGTCACCCGGAAACGTCTGTCCCGACGGCGCCACGACGCCGTGCATCCTCGGGTCGGGCGGGGGCGTTGCCGTGCGTCTCGGGAGCCGTTTCGGAAGCCCCTGGTACATCGGCGGCGCGTACGAGTTCACGCATCAGGATTCGTCCAACCTGCTTCGGCTCGCCATCCTGCAGCAGCTCCGGGCCGAGACCCGCTACTACTTCGAGCACCGCCGTCGAGCGACCGGCTTCTTGGCCGCCGGCGTCGGAGCGCACCTCTACGGCAGCGACTGGTCGTCCAGCACCGGAGGGCCGCTCGCGACGCTGGGAGGTGGTGTGGAGTTCGAGCTTTCAGCGAACACGGTCGTCGGCTGCGCGTTGATGTACCGGCTGCTCCTGCCTCACGCATGGACGGACGGGGCTGGCCAGGAGCGCGCCCAAGGCCCCCTCGGTTTCGGCGTCGCCCACATGCTGGGGCTCGAGTTCGCGCTCGAGGTGCGCGACCCAGTGCCGCGCTGGTGACACGCGATTCCGAGTTTCTTGGTCGGGAGTGGTAGCGTAGACGGGGCATGACGACCTGCGGGCGGTGCGGCCTTCTGAACCGCGACGATCTGCGTTTTTGCGCAGACTGCGGCACGCGCCTCGACAAGCCGCCCGAGCAGCCGCCGGTGCTGCCGAAAACGGCGCCGCCGCGCCCGAGTCCCCTGGTAGCGGGGCCGGCCCCGGCCCCCATGACCGCGACCACGCCGTCGCGCGCGCCCCGGCCCGAGCCACGCCCCGCGGCGCCGGCCTTCGACCTTGGCCCCGCCGCGCCCCAGGCCCTTGCCTGCGCTCACTGCGGCGCACCGAACGACCCCGAAGCGCGATTTTG
This sequence comes from Polyangiaceae bacterium, assembly GCA_035558375.1. GTDB lineage: Bacteria > Myxococcota_A > Polyangia > Polyangiales > Polyangiaceae > PMG-095. The sequence continues at coordinate 10,678 of DATMCL010000081.1, read as the reverse complement.
CACGAGCTGCGGCTCGCCGGTCACGGGCGCTGCGCCGCGCCCCGCGCCAGTCCCTGGCGACGTCGTCACCTGCGCCCGCTGCCACGGCTCGAACAAGCAGGGCCTTCCGTACTGCCAGTTCTGCGGGGCCCGGCTCGGAGCTGACGCCCCCGCGGACCCCCCACCGCGCCCGGCAGCGCAGCAGCAGCAACCTTGGCCGGACCCGGCCGGGCAGCCGTTGGCCCGGCTCGTCGTCATCGCACAGGACGGAACCCCCGGCACCGAATACCCAATTACCGGGTCGGAAGCCGAGATCGGCCGGGAGGACGGGACGATCCGGCTGCCGAGCGACCCTTACGTATCTCCCCGCCACATGCAGATCTACCGGCGAAACGGCCGGTTTTTTGTGCGGGACCTGGAATCGGTCAACGGAGTATATGTGCGATTGCGGGCCCCCGAAGTTCTGCGCCACGCAGACTTGGTCCTAATAGGCCTCGAGGTGTTAAGGTTCGAGCTGGTGAGCGACGCTGAACGAGGGCTCGGCCCGGCAACAGAACGGGGAACGCGCGTATTTGGCTCGCCTTCCGTCCCAAGGCTGGCGAAGCTCTGCCAGCTTACGGTCGAGGGGGTCACCCGCGACCAGTATTATCTGTCACGTGACGAGACCGTGATCGGGCGGGAATCGGGCGACCTCGTGTTTACCAACGACCCATTCATGAGCCGGCGACACGCCTCCGTGGATCGGGAGCTCGCGAGCGGCACGTTTAGTCTTCGCGACCTCGGCTCCTCCAACGGAACCTTCCTCGCGATCCGGGGCGAGCGCGAGCTCGTGAGCGGCGACTACCTCCGGGTCGGGCAACATTTGTTTCGGCTCGACGTGACCCGGGGGCGAGGATGACGGCCACGGCACCCATCATCGTGCGCCTGTTCGGACGGACCGACGTAGGTCAGATCCGCGAGCACAACGAGGACAACTTCCTCGTCGCGGATCTCACCCGCCGGAGTCGCGGCCTGCGGGAGGACGATCGCGACCAGACGATCGGCGAGTGGGGCTCGGTGTTCGGCGTGTGCGACGGCATGGGCGGCGCCGCAGCAGGCGAAGTCGCGAGCCAGCTCGCCGTCGACATCATCTACGAAAAGCTCATCGAGGGCACCGCCCCGACCCGCCACGACGAGCTCGCGCAGCGCCTCGTGCGCGCCGTCGAAGAAGCGGGCGTCAGGATCTTCAACGAAGCGCGCGCCGACCGCACCCGGCGCGGCATGGGCACGACCGCGACGATCGCCGCCCTCCTCGATAGCCGCCTCTTCGTCGCTCAGGTCGGCGACAGCCGCGCGTACGTCCTCCGGCACGGCAAGCTCGTGCAGGTGAGCCGCGATCAGTCGCTCGTGAACCAGCTCATCGAGGCCGGTCAGCTCACGGAGGAAGAGGCCGAGACCTTCGAGCACAACAACATCATCCTGCAGGCGCTCGGCACGGCCGAGACGGTGCAGGTCGACCTCACCTTCGTCGATCTCGAGCGCGGCGATCGCCTGCTGCTCTGCTCCGACGGCCTCTCCGGCATGGTGCGCACGGACGAGCTACGCGAGGTGCTCACCTCCTTCGCCGATCCGCTCGACGCGTGTCGCGAGCTCACCGATCGGGCGAACCGCGCCGGCGGGCACGACAACATCACCGTGATCGTGTGCGACTTCGACGGCTCGGGCCTACCGCAATCGCTCCCGGAAGGTGACCTCGCTTACAAGAAGTACGCTCTGCCCGAGCCGCCGCCCGGCGAGCCGGTTCGCACCGCCCCGATCTCGATGAACCCCGAGACCGGCACGCCGAGCGAAGAGGCGAGCCGCGAATCGCGCCGGCTGAAGGTCGGCCACACGATGGTCGGCATCCAATTCTCGCTGCCGGACACGTCGGCGACGCCGCTCTCCCCCGCGACGGAGCCGGCGAGCGACGTCGCCCGCTTCGCGCCGGGCGACGAGCCGGTGAGTATCCCCATCGACGGGCTGCCGCCTGCCATGGTCGGCCTGATGGTGATCCTCGCCATGATCGTCGTCGCCTACGCCGGCTTCTGGCTCCTGCGCTGATCGCCCGATGCGACGCGCGATCGAGAGACTCACGTTTCTCCTGCTCTCGTTCGCGGCGGCCTCGGTCGTCACCTTCTTCCTGCTTGCTCGCCTCTCGGACCGAGCGCACGCCGGGACCGACGCGCAGCCGCTGCTCGTCAACCTGAGCCCGCGTGACGCGCGCGAGCTAACGCTCGCCGCCGTGAAACGCGTCGCACGGGGCGGACCCGGCGCCGCCGGAGCGAGCGCGGAGCTCGTACGCCTGGGCGGCGCCGCGTTGCCGCACGTTCTCCCCTTTCTCGAGTCGCTCGAGCCGGCGGCGCGCGGACGCGTCGCGCTCGCGCTTGCGCCAATCGCAGGGCGCATGGGCGTCGCCTCCGACACGGATCTCGACACGCCCGAGCGTGCCGTCGTCTTCTTCACGCGCTTCTGGCAAGACCGAAGCGCGGATTTTCGCGCGCAGGCGGTGCGGCGCAAAGTGCAACGCCTCGCCGAGCGCTCGCTACCGCTCCGGCGCAAGGAGGTCGTCGAGCTCGATACGTTTGCGCTCGGGGAGCTCCTGGAGGCGCTCGGCCGGGTGACCACGCCCGACGACGTGAGGCGGGTCGAGCGGCTCGCGCCCGTGCTCGCTCACGTGACGGGCGTTGCGCTCGGCCTGCCGGCGAGCCCGAGCGTCGCCGCCGCGGCCGAGCTCGTGACGCGCTGGCACGACTGGGAGTTCGACCACGGCCCCGATTTCGCCACGCTCGACGGGCCGGGGCGGCTCGCGGCGTTCGTGATGCAGACGCGCTACTTCCGCTTCCTCGCCTCGGCGCGCCGCGCAGTCCTCGGCGACGCTCCCGCGACAGCCGCGCGCATCGCCGAGGTCGGCGCGCTTGGCCGCGAAACGATCCCGCGCGTGCTCGTTGCTCTCGTTCTGGCGATGGGCCTGGCGGTCGGCTTGGCGAGCACCCTCGTCGCAACCCCGTCGCGACATACCGCCGTGCTGCTCGCGGCTACGACGGTGGCCTCGTTCTCGCTGAGCGGCCTCGCCGTGCGGGCCGGGGCGCTCGGTAGCGTCGCCGTCGTGCTGATGGTGAGCGCAGGGCTCGGCGCGCTCTTGCTCCTCGAGCTCGACGGGCTGCCTCCCGGACAGAGCCGCCTCAAGCGCGTGGCCGGGCGCGCGGGCATGCTGTTGCCGCTCGCGCTCGCGGCGGAGCTCGCGGCCGAAGCGACCAATCAGCGGGGCCTCGGCGCCCTGATACGGCGAGCCCGCGAAGCCGCCGACGTCGACACGCTGATGTGGATCGCGCTCCTGCTCTCGGCGACGAGCTGCCTCGGGATCCTCGTCCAGGACACGCGGGCGGCCGCGAGCGAGCCGCCGCCACTCAGCACGACCGAGCTCGTCCCGGGCCGGCGCGGGCGCGCGGCCGTGCTCGCGGTGGGTTGCATCGTCGGCCTATTTGCCTCGCTCGGCGCGCTGCACTCGTTCATGCCGCCCTGGGCGGACGGGCTCGCGCGAGCCGCGGGGCACACGCTCGTCGTCGCGCTCGGGGCCACCGCCGTCGCCGCCGCTGTCGCGATCGTGCTCGGCGTGTTGGCCGGCGGCATCTCGCGCACGGCCGACACGTTTCTCTCACGGACGAGCGAGCTCTACCTCGCGCTTCCCGAGCCGCTGGTCGCCGGAGCGGCGCTGGTGCTCGGCGGAGCGTTTGGCCCGGCGCTGCTCGGCGCGCTCCGGGGCGTCGAAGTGGCGGTCGCGCTTCGGACGCGGCTCGCCGACCAGCGCGCGTTCGAGGACTTCGAGCCGCCGAGCCTCGGGCGCTCACCGCTCTCGCCGTACCTGAAGCGCGTGCTTCCGACCGCGATCGCTCCGATCGCGACCCTGCTCGCGCTCACGGGCGCCTGGGTCGCGGCGTTCGAGGGTGCTTTCGCCGCGCTTGGCGCGCCGCTCGCGCCGTCGCTCGGCGTGCTTTCGGGCTTCGGCGGCGTGGTCGGCCTCGCCGCTCTGGTGCTGCTTGCCGCGTTCGTGAGCGCGCTGTGCTGGCTGGTTCGGGACATCGCGCCCCGGGCCGAGCACCTCGAGACACCGGGCGCCCCCGTCGTCCTGCCGCTCAAGCGGCGCATCGACAGCGTGCGCCCGGGAGACCCCGGCCGGGGCTCGACGCCGCCCGCCGAGCCGTAGGCGCGGCACGCCGGGCGCGATTTTCGAGCAACCGCGACGGCAGACACCGCTCGTTTCGACACTCCGTGCTAGGTAGGGCGCCTCCCATGGCGGTGCTCACGGTCAACGAGCAGAGCTTCGAGCGCGAAATCATGTCGAGCGAGGTCCCCGTCCTCGTCGAGTTCTCGGCGGAGTGGTGCGGGCCCTGCAAGATGGTCGCCCCCGAGCTCAAGGCACTCTCCGACGAGCTCGGCGAGAAGGCGAAGATCGTCACGATCGACATCGATCGCTCGCCGAACATCGCGCGCCAGCTCGGCGTGCAATCGGTTCCGACGTTCGTCGTGTTCCACCAGGGCAGGCCCGTGGGCGGCAAGGTCGGCGCGCTCAAGCGCAACCAACTGCGCGAGATGATCGACCCGTACCTGCCGCGAGCCGAGGGCGCGCTGAAGCCGGAGGAGCTGTTTCAGCTCATCCGGGCGAACAAGGTGAGCGTGGTCGACGCGCGCGATGCCGCATCGTTCGGGCGCGCGCACATCCCGGGTGCGACGAGCATGCCCGCGGACGAGCTCGAGGGCCGCCTCGCCGAGCTCTTCATGCTCGGGGCGACGCCAGTCCTCTACTGCCGGTCTGGCGATCGCACGAAAGAGATCGTCGGCAAGCTGGCGGGGCAAGACGTCGTGGTCGGCTTCCTGGAAGGCGGTCTGCTCGCCTGGGAAGCTTCCGGGCTGCCGATGGAACGCCCCGACTGAGCGGCTTTTGCCTGCTCAGCCCTTCGTGCGCGCCCAAGCGGCGAGCGCCTCGCTCACGACCTCGCGCACCGGCACCGAAGCGGCCTCCGCCGCGCGCTCGCACGCGTCGAACTCGGGCTTCGCTTGGGGCGGACCGTAGGGCCCTTCGCTCACCTTCACGGGAATCGTGCCGAAGCGCGTCGCGACCTCGACCATGCGTCGGGGGCGCTCGAGGCGCGTGGCAGGCAGCCGTCGCACGCCGAGTGACGTGGTCTCCGTGAGCAAGAGCCGCGCGAGCTCGTCCGCCGCCGCCGCGCGCCCGAGCACGGAAAGCACGAGGCCGGGGCGCCCCTTCTTCATGGTGATGGGCGCGGCCCACGCGTCGAGCGCGCCCGCCTGGATCAGGCGCGCGATGGCGTGCGCGGCGAGCTCGCCCGTCATGTCGTCGACGTTCGCCTCGAGCACGACGAGCTCGCTCGCTTGCGTGGCATCCGGAGCCGGCTCGCCGAGCACGAGCCTTAACGCGTTCGGTCGGCCGGCGACGAGCCGCGTCCCGGCACCCCACCCGATCCGTTCCGGGCGCTGCGCGGGCCAGCGGACGAACGATTCGGCGAAGCTCGAAACGATGGCGGCGCCCGTCGGCGTGACGTTCTCGAAATCGACCCCGCCGTCGAGCGTCGGGACGTCGCGCAGGCACTCGAGCGTCGCCGGCGCCGGAACGGGGAGCACGCCGTGCGCGGTGTGAACGTGGCCGTGCCCGAGCGGGACCGGCCCCGAGACGACGCGAGCGCCGAGGAACTCGAACCCCGCCGCCGCACCGACGACATCGAACAGCGAGTCCACGGATCCGACCTCGTGAAAGGTCACCGCGTCGAGCGGCACGCGATGCACCGCGGCTTCCGCACGCGCGAGCCGCTCGAAGCAACGCTCCGCGAGCGCCCGCACACCGGGCTCGAGCGCGGCGCTCGCGAGCAGGCGCCGGATCTCGGCGTAGGGACGGTGCGGCTGGTCATCGGCCGCCGTGACCTCGAAATACGTCGCGCCGAGGCCGCCCGAGTCCGCCCGTCGCACGCGGACGCTCCCCGCGACGCCGAGCGCACCTAGCGCGCGCTCGATGACGGTGAACGGCACGCCGAGATCGACGAGCGCCGCGACGGTCATATCGCCCGCGATACCGCACCACGGGTCGATGAACAGGAGCTTCCCAGCGCCCGCGCCGCGCGCGAGCGGCTCACGGTGCCCCTCGGGATCACCCTCGAGCAGCGTTACCTTACCGTGCGCGTGCGAGTGACCCGCCTCCCCGTGAACGTGAACGTGCCCATCCCCGTGCTCGTGCTGGTCACCGTCGTGATGATGATGGTGCGAATGCTCGCCGCTCATGCGGAAACCTGGTTCGGCGCGCGACACAGCCGCAGCACCGCCATCGCGGCGCCGAAGCCGTTGTCGATGTTCACGACCGTCACGCCGGAAGCGCAGCTCGTCAGCATGCCGAGCAGCGCCGTCAGTCCCTCGAACGCCGCGCCGTAGCCAATCGAGGTGGGCACCGCGACGACCGGCGCCGAGACGAGCCCGCCCACGACGCTCGGCAGCGCGCCCTCCATCCCCGCGACGACGATGAGCGCACGCGCAGCCCGCAGCGTATCGACGCGCTCGAGCAACCGGTGCAGCCCGGCGACGCCGACGTCGATTAGACGCTCGGCGGGCACGCCGGCGGCGCGCAGCGTCACGAGCGCTTCCTCCGCAACCGGGAGATCGCTCGTCCCGGCGGTCACGACCACGACGGGCGGCCCCGGGAGCGCCGGCACCGGGTTCGGCAACGCGAGGGCCGTGCGTGCCACGGCGTTGAGCTCGAGCACGGGGAGCGCGCGGTGCACCGCCTCCGCCACGTCGGGGAGCAGGCGCGTGACGAGCACGTTGTGGCCGGCCGCGAGCAGCCGCTCCGCGATCGCTACGATCTGCGGCGCGGTCTTCCCCTGACCGAAGATCACCTCCGGCAGTCCCTGGCGCAGGGCCCGGTGCTGATCGACGTGGGCAAACCCGAGATCCTCGAACGGCAGCTTGGCGAGCTCCTCGGCCGCCGCCTCGGGACGAACGGCGCCCGCGCGCACCCGCTCGAGCAGCTCGAAAACGCGTTCGGGGCTCACGAACGGTTCGTCTAGCGCGGACGGTTCTCTCCGTCGAGCACCCTGACTAGACTCCACGCCGTGCTCCCTGCCCCGCTCTTCGGCTTCACGCTCGGGGTGTCGTTCGCCTGGATGGCGCGGCACGACATCGCGCGGGGCGCGCAGGCGGCGCTCGCCGGCCGCTCGCTCGCGATCGTGGCACTCTACGCCGTCTTGGTGTTCGGCCCGGCGTGCGCGTACTTCCTGGTGCTCGAGCCGGACTGGGCGGGCGCGTACCTTTTCGACGCGGGCCGGCGCGCGCGGCTCGTGTCCGTCGCCGGCACCTTGCTCGCGCTCGTCAGCGTCCCGACGGGTTTTCTCACCGCGGCCCCCGCGACGCGCGCTCGCCGCTCCGGGACCGTGCTCAGGCTCGGCGCCGCGTCCGCGCTCGCCGCGGTAGCTCTGACGCTGGCGCTGGTCCCGCGGCTCTCGGTGCGCGCGACCTACGCCGAGTTCCACGGCGACTTCGGCACCGAGCCCGTGACGCAGAGCCCGCTCGGGTGGGGCATCTTCTGGGTCAGCCTCGTGCTCGGACTCGCGACGCTGTACGTGAGCCGCGTGCTCGCAGAGAGTGGTCGCTGATTGCGATGCCGGCGGCGGATCTGATACGGAAGGCGTATGACAGACGAGCGCGATGAGCGCCTGATCGGCCTCGCCCGCAGCGTCGGGCAGCGTGCGCTCGCGCAGGGCGCGGACGTGGCCGAAGCCAGCGCGCGGGGCGGCTACGAGCTCAGCGTCAAGGTGCGCCTCGGCAAGCCCGAGCTCGTGGAGGAAGCGGGGCACCACAGCATCGCCCTGCGCGTGATTCGCGCCGGCCGGGTGGCGATCACGAGCACGAGCGATCTCACGCCGCACGGCATCGAGCGTTGCGTCTCGGACGCGCTCGAGCTCGTCGAGCTGTCCGAGGTCGACGCGGCCGCGGGCCCCGCCGAGCCCTCGGAGCTCTGCCACCCGCCGTTCCCCGAGCTCGAGCTCTTCGATCCGGCCGTCGCCGCCATCGGTGGCGACGAAGCGATGGCGCGAGCGCTCGCCGGTGAACGCGCCGCGCTCGACTTCGATCCGCGCATCGAGCTCAGCGAAGGCGCGACGTTCGCGCGTGCCGACTCGTCCTCGGCGCTCTGGCTCTCGACGGGCTTCGAAGGGCTCTCGCGCGGCTCCTACGCGTCGCTCAGCGTCGTCCCCGTCGCGAGCGACGAAGGCGGCAAGAAACGGCGTGGCTACTATTGGACCGGCGCCCGCCACGTCTCCGCGCTCGAGGATTCGGCGGCTGTCGGTCGGGAAGCGGCACGGCGGACGCTCGGCAAGCTCGGCGCCCGCAAGGTTCCGACCTCGGAAGCGCCCATCGTGTTCGACCCGGACGTTGCGCGCTCCCTTGTCGGCAGCTTCGCGGGCTGCATCATGGGCGGCGCCATCTGGCGCAAGTCGAGCTACCTACTCGAGCGCGAAGGAACGCAGGTCGCGAGCCCCCTCGTCAGCATCGTAGACGACCCGCTCATCCTGCGCGCCCCCGGCTCGCGCGCCTACGACGGCGAGGGGCTCGCCTCGCGCAAGAACCCCGTGGTGGAAGCGGGCGTGCTCCGCACCTTCCTCCTCGACTGCTACTCCGCGCGCAAGCTCGGTCGGAAATCGACGGCGTCAGCGGGTCGCGGTGGCGGCAGCGTCGGACCTTCGACGACGAACTTCGTGCTCGCCGCCGGCACGACCACGCCCGAGGAGATCCTCGCCTCGACCCCGCGCGGCCTGTACGTGACGGAGCTCCTCGGTTTCGGCTTCAATCCCGTGACCGGCGACTTCTCACGCGGCGCCGCCGGCTTCTGGATCGAAAACGGCAAGCTCACGTTCCCGGTGAGCGAGGTCACCATCTCGAGCACGCTCGACGGCATGCTCAAGGGGATCGATGCCGTCGGGACGGATCTCGAGCTCAAGACCTCCACCGCGGCTCCCACGCTGCGCGTCTCGAGCATGACCATCAGCGGCGAGTAGGCGCTCGCGGACGCGGGCCCGCATTTAGGGCTCGGCCAGCGTGTTCGACGCGCCGGGCGACGCACCGGGCGCTCTGTGCTCGCCGAAGGAGTCCGCGTCGGTGTCGCTCGCGTCGAAGGCACGGCGCGCGATGCTCACGCCGGCGTGGCGCCCGGCGATGCTCGGAAACGTCGATAGCGGCCGCCCGTCTCGAGCTCGAAGCCGGAGCGGCTCGCCCGCGTTCGAGAGACCCGAAGCGCCGAGCTCCGGAACCCGAATGACGCGCGTGCCCGGAGCCGGCAGCACGTCGAGCGCGGAGTCCGGCTCGAAGGAGGCGCCGACGACGAGCACCATTTCTCCCGATTCGAGCACGAACGACGGCAAGGAAATCGAGCCGCCCGCGTCGCTCAACACGAAGCCCTCGAGGTCGACCGGGTCGCGGCCGTCGTTCGCGAGCTCGACCCATTCGCTGCTCGCCTCAGGCCCTGCCGGATTCGCGAGCACCTCGTTCAGCACGACGTGGGGGTGCCCACCGAGCGTCAGGACTTCGGTGTCGACGAAGCCGCGCACGCCCGCCGCGTCGAATACCGTCGCAGACAAGCGCGTAGCGCGTGACGGCTCGAGCCCCCGCACGATCAGGCTCGCTCCGGGCCCCACCGCGCCGAGCACTGGGGACGGCGCCGTGAGAGCCCACAGCGACGGCGCGCCGTAGCTCACGAGCGTGAGCCGATCGTCGTCGAGCCGCGCGCAGGCGGGGCCGAGCACGAGCTCACCCTCCCCGCACTCCGGCGCCGCCGCCGGCTCGAGGCTCGTCTGTGCAACGAGCGGCACCGGCTCGAGCGAAACCGCGCCGAGCAGGGGCGGCGGCAACCCCGGCACGCCGGGTGCCCCCTCCGCCAGCGGCTCGAGGCGGACACACGCGTCGGCGAAATGCCCTTCAGCGTCGACGCCCCGAGCGACCTCGGCCACGGCCAAAGAAGGCTCGAGCAACACGGTGCCCTCCGTCACTCCGGCGACCTCGGCGCCGCAAAACAGCTCCAGGCCGCTACCGCGCTGCTCGCCCGCGACCGGCCAGCGACGCTCGAGCCACGGCACGAGCGTCGCGTCGACGTTCACTTCGGCGACCAACCCAAGCTCGGGCGTCGTCAGCGAAACGATGCCGCTCTCGAGCGCGCGTGTCGGTGCGACGACCACGTCCGGCGGCTCGCCCCACGTGACGACCGCGAGCTCACGCGCGACGAGCGTGGCCGGCAGCTCGCGCGCCCGAATCCGCCCGAGGTGATACGAGCTCAGCGCCCCCGCGAAGAGGCGGTAGTCCGCGAGCGCCGAGCTCCCGAGCGCTCCGCCCACCCGTATCCGCAAGACAGCCGGCGCTCGCTCCAGATCCCCGAGCGGCTCGACCTTCACAGTGCTGGACGGCCGGCTCGGCGGACTTGGCAGGCCGAGCTCCGAGCACGCCGAAAGGCCGCTGCCGCAACAACCAACGAGAAAAACCGCCGCGAGCCGCACCCCCCAAAGCTCGGCCCCACCGAGGACAGAGTTGCGCCCCGCCCCACCTATTTCTTCTTCTTTTTGGGCGCCTCTGCCTTTTCCTCGCCGGCGCCTTCGTCTTCGTCCGACTCGTCGTCGTCGTCGTCGTCGTCGTC
>DATMCL010000080.1:0-12344 GCA_035558375.1 Polyangiaceae bacterium | reverse complement strand
GCAGCATCGCGTCGAGGTCGAGCCCGGCATCCTGCCAGCGGCGTTTGACGACGTCGCGGACGAGGCGATCGACGAGCAGCACCGGGGCGAAGAGCGGCGCCACCCCCGTGAACGATTTGATGGCGATCGTGACCTGGTTCGAGAGAGCCGCGACGTAACGCTTCGCGCCAACCGTGGTGCGCCCGCCGTTCAGCGGTTGGGTATTGGAGGCGCCGACGGCGTGGTAGACGATGGCGCGCGGCTCGATGCGGCAGCGCCAGCCGCGCTGCCAGAGGCGGAGCGAGAGATCCATGTCCTCGTAGTCGAGGAAGAAGGTCGTGTCCCAGCCGCCCGCATCGTCGTACGCCTCGCGCGTGATCATGCACGCCCCGGCGTTGATGCCCGAAATGGGCTCCGGCTCGCGCACCTCGCGAAAGACCGACGCCCGCCGCGGATGCGGGTTCGCGCGGTACCAGCGCGTGGGGGCAAACCAGGTCCCGGCCTGCACGATCCGCGTGCCGTCATAGCTCTTTTGGACCGGCATCACGGCGCCGACGCGCGGCTCCACCGCGAACTGGAGCTCGACGAGCCGGAGGCAGTCGGGCTCGAAAGCCATGTCCTCGTTGCAGAAGAAGAGGAGCTCGTGCTTTGCGTAACGGGCGCCCACGGCGTAGCCCGCGACGAGCCCGGATTCGGGGGGCTCGTTCACGACGCGCACGTCCGGGTGCTCTGCGAGGATCGCGAGCGACTCGTCCTTGCTGTTGCGCTCGACGACGATGAGCTCGAGCGTCACGTCGCGCTGCGCCTTCAGCGTCTCGAGCAGGCGCGGGAGCCAGCGCGCGCCGTTGAAATTGCTGATGATCACCGAGATCGGCATGCTCAGCTTTGCCAGGACGGCGGGAGGTTCTTCGCGATCTCGATGTTCGAGAAAGTCACGGGGCGCGCGGGGCCGTGCGCGCGAACCCACGCCGCCATGCGCGAGATGCCGGTCGCGAGCGAGACGGGCGCGGGGGGCGCGAAGACCTCGCGCACGCGGGCGTGATCGGAGAACGCGTGCACGACCTCCTTGCGAGCGTCGAGGTGTCGGACGTTCGGAGCCACGCCGAACGCCGAGGCCACCTCGCGCGCGAGCTCGAGCACCGTGTACGGCGTGTCGGCCCCGACGTTGAAGATCCCCTGGCGCGCCGCCGGAACACGCGGCGCACGCGCGATCACGGGCGCCACGTCGTCGATATGCGAAAAAGCGCGCGTTTGCAGCCCATCGCCGAACACCGTCATCGGCTGGCCGGCGAGCACCTGATTCATGAAGATCCCGACGACGTTGCGGTAGCGATCCGCGATGTTCTGCCGTTCGCCGTACACGTTGTGCGGCCGGAAGATCACGTACTCGAGACCGAACATCTCGTGCGCGGCTTTGAGGTCGAGCTCGAAGGCGTACTTCGAGATGCCGTACGGATCCTCGGGGCGCGGCTCGGTGCTTTCGACCATCGGTGTCTGACCGGGGCCGTACACGGCGATGGAGGAAGTGAACACGAAGCTCCGAGCCTCGTGCTTGACCGCCTCGTTCAGGAGGTTGACGCTGGCGACCAGGTTCGTCTGGTAGTTGTAGCGGCGGATGAAGTGCGAGAGCCCCTCCGCGGCGTACGCCGCGAGGTGATAGACGGTGTCGAAGCGCCGCCCGCGCCAGAGGCCGGCGACGAACTCGGGATCACGCAGATCCCCCTCGACCCATTCGGCGCCGCTCGGCACGTTCTCGCGAAAGCCGCCCGAGAGGTCGTCCGTCGCCGTCACCTGCATGCCGAGGGACAAGCAATGATCGACGACGTGCGAGCCGATGAACCCGGCCGCGCCGGTGACGAGTGCTTTTTCTCCGCTCATTTCAAGCCCAGATCGTCCAAGATTTCCGTCAATGCCGCACTTCGATCACGAGCGAGCCTTCGGGCTCGCCCCCGAGCATCACGTCGCCATACGGCCGCGGCAGAAACCCCTGCTCCTCCGGGACCTGACGGATATCGGTGAAGCCGACCTGTCGCGCGAAGCTCGCGAGGAGCGGATAGTTGTAAGCGTACTTGTGCTGTCCGTCGCAAAAGAGATAGTTCACGGCTTGCGCCGCATGATCGTCGAACTTCCGAGGCCAGAGGCTCTCTGCCTCGCCACGCGCGATGCGGAACGCGTAGTCGAGATCGGGCACCGCGATCCGCGCGACGCCGTCGCGGCGGACGACGCGATGAATCTCACGGAACAGCTTGAGCGCGTCCTCCGGGAACAGGTGCTCGAGCGTGTGCGACGTGTAGAGCACCAGCACGGAAGCGTCGGGGAACGGCAGCGGGCGCCGGAGGTCGAGCCACAGGTCGACCTTGCGCATCAGGTTGCCGTCGCAGTTCAACATCCCGGGGATGTAGTTCGTGCCGCAGCCGAGATGAACGTGCAGGCGGTCGGCGCCACGCGCCTTCAAGCGCGCCCGCCACAGCCACAGATTCGGTTGCACCGCCACGTTGTTGACGGCAAAAAGCAAGTCTTTGATTTGTTGCGGAACCATTCTGGAGCGCCTGAATTCCCCCTTTATTACCCAAGCCGTGCCCCTGGCGCCAGGGCTCGAATCGCCCCAACCGACCGGCCGTGCGCTCGGGGACCGGGGGGCTAGCGCTTGCGCGTTCTCTTCGTGAACCCGCTCGGGGCTCTCGGTGGCTCGGAGCAGAGCCTGCTCGACGTCATGGTCTCGCTCGGACGTGCCGAGCCGAGCCTCGAGCGACGGCTCTTGTCGATGGCCGACGGCGAGCTCCCCGCGGCAGCCCGCGCGCTCGGCGTGGAGGTGACGGTGCTCCCGATGCCGCACGCCCTCTCGACGCTCGGCGAATCGAAGGCGGAGCGCTCCTCGCGCCTGACGCGCGCCACGGAGCTCGCGCGGGCGGCGCTCGTGACGCCAAGCTACCTCGTGGCGTTTCGCAGCGCCGTGCGCCGGGCTCGTCCGGACGTCGTGCACACGAACGGAATGAAGGCGCACGTCGCCGCGCGCCTGGCGGTGCCCGAGCTGCCGCGCGTGGTTCATCTCCGCGATTTCGCGAGCCAGCGCCCGCTCGCCAAGCGTGTCGTGGCGACGCAGGGCAAGCGAGCGCTGTTCGTCACCAACTCGCATGCCGTGAAGGCGGATCTGCTCGGCATCGCGCCGTCCGTGCGCGCACGCGTCGTACACAACGCCATCGACGTCTCGCGGTTCGTTGCGGGACCGACCGATTTCATTCATCTAGCCGAGCTCGCGGGGCTACCTCCACCCGCGCCGGGCACGCTCGTGGTCGGCATGGTTTCTACCTACGCGTGGTGGAAAGGGCACCGCACGTTCCTCGCCGCGGCAGCGCGCCTGCGCGCGACGTGCCCGCTCCCGCTGCGCTTCTACATCGTCGGCGGCCCCATCTACGGCTCGCTCGGCTCCGAGATCAGTCGCGCGGAGCTCGAGCGGCTGATCCGGAGCTCGAACCTCGAGGGCATGGTCGGCCTCGTTCCCTTCCAGCGCGAGGTCGAGCGCGCCTATCGCGGGCTCGATGTCGTCGTCCATGCGAGCGAGCGTCCCGAGCCATTTGGCCGCGTGATCGTCGAGGGAATGGCCTCGGGCCGCCCGGTCGTCGTGGCTCGGGCCGGCGGCGCCGTGGAGGTGTTCAGCGAGGGGGTGAGCGGCCTCGGCTTCGCGCCGGGTGACGCCGAGGCGTGCGCCGCTGCCGTGCGCTCGCTTTTGGAGGACGGAGGGCTCCGCCGGCGCTTCGGCAGCGCGGCTCGCGCCGAGGCGGAGGCGCGCTTCAGCCGCGAGCGTCTCGGACCGGAGCTGCTCGACGTGTACCGAGAGCTGCTAGGCTAGCCGCGTGTGTGGCATCGGCGGACTGCTCGGCGTCGATCCACTCCGCGCGCGTGCCGCTGCGGAGCGGATGCAGGCAGCGCTGCGCCATCGTGGTCCTGACGACGAAGGACTCGCGCTCATCGAGGGTCCGAGCGGGACGCCGCCCGCCGTGCTCGTTCACACGCGCCTCTCCATCGTCGACACGAGCCCACTCGGTCACCAGCCCATGGCGGAGGTGCCCGCGCCGGGCGCCCTCGCCAACACCGTCACGTACAACGGTGAAATCTACAATTTTCGCGAGCTCCGCGCCGAGCTCGCGAGCCTCGGCTTTCGCGCCCATACCGGCACGGACACCGAGGTGCTGCTGCAGGCGTACCGCGCGTGGGGCGTGCGCGCGGTCGAGCGCTTCGAGGGGATGTTCGCGTTTTGCCTGGTCGACGCCGCCGCCGGAGTCGCGTGGCTCTGCCGCGATCGTGTCGGGATCAAGCCGCTCTACGTGCACCTCGGCGACAACGGCCCGCTCGTGTTCGCGAGCGAAGTGCGCGCCGTGCTCGCCGCAGGCAGGGAGCTCGTGACGCCGCGCCTGAGCCACGCGGCGCTCGAAGGTTTCTTCGCGCAAGGCGCCGTCATCGGCGACGATTCGATCGTCGCGGGCGTCAGCTTGCTCGGCCCCGGAGCGTCGCTGCTCGTGGATTTCGCGGGACGCATCCTGAAGCGCGAGCGCTACTGGAGCGCGGCGTTCGGCGCGTCGCCGGCGCCGCGCGCTCGCTCGGAGCTCGTCGGCGAGCTCGGCAGCGCCCTCCGGCGCACGGTGCGCGGCCAGCTCCTCGCCGATGTCCCGGTCGGGCTCTTTCTCTCGGCGGGCGTCGACTCGACCTCCGTCGCGGTGCTCGCCCATGAGGTGAGCGCCGAGCCGCTCAGGACCCTGGCCGTCGGTTTCGACGTGCCGGGCTACGACGAGACCGCCGAAGCCGAGCTCACGGCGCAGCAGATCGGCAGCCAGCACCGGCGCATCGAGATCTCGGGCAGGGACATCCTCGCCTCGTTCGACCAAGTCCTCGGCGCCACGGATCAGCCGACGGTCGACGGCTTCAACACCTTCTGCATCTCACGCGCGGCGCACGAGTCCGGGCTCACCGTCGCGCTGAGCGGCGTGGGCGGCGACGAGCTCTTCGGCGGCTACCGCACCTTCTCCGACGTTCCGCGCGCCCTTCGGCTCCGTAAGGCCGTCGACCGGCTCGGCCCGGAGCGGCTCGCGCGCCTCTCGGCGTCGGTCGATCGGCTCGCCGGCTGTCATTCGCTCGGCCTGCGCGCGCGCGGCCTCCGCAAGCTCTCGCGCCTGCTCGAGCAACCGCCCGACCTCGCCGCGTCGTACCTCCTGCGGCGCGAGCTCTTCGCCCTTCGAGAGCGGCGGGCCCTCCAGGCGGTGCCGCCGCACTGCGATCCGCAGACGGGCCTCGACCTCGACTGCCTCGCGACCCTACGGGCAGCGCCGGGCAGCGAGGACCCGCTCGATCGCATCGCGAGCATGGAGTTTTCGATGTACCTGCGTCACATGCTGCTCCGCGATGCGGACGTGTTTTCGATGGCGAATCGCCTCGAGCTGCGCGTGCCCCTGCTCGAGCACACGGTCGTCGAGCTCGCAGCGCGCGCGCCCGGCGCGTGGCGACGGCGCGATCCGCGCCCGAAGCCGCTCTTGCTCGACGCGGTCGGACCGCGCTTCCCTGCCCGCGCTTGGCGCGCGAAAAAGCGAGGGTTCACGCTGCCGTGGCAGAGCTGGCTGCTCGGGCCGCTGCGCGAGCGTGCGCGCACGGCGATTTTCGAAGCGCGCTGGGCCGACGCCGGCATCGACGCGCGCGCGGCGCAAGGGATCTGGAACGCGTTCTCGGCGGGCGACGGGCGCGTGAACGCGCTCGAGATCCTCGGCATGGTCGTGCTCGAGTCGTACCTGCGACGGCACGCGCTTTCGGCATGACGGTCTGAGATGGCGGCAACACCGAACCTTGGAACCCTGGCGCCGGCGGCCGGCAGGCAGAAGGCTCCGCCTGGACCGGGTTGGGTGTACGCGTACGTGGTCGTCCAGATCGCGTGCCAGCTCGCGCTCTTGTCGACGACCCTGGCACCGAGCCGTGTCGTCTTTCGCTCTGCCGCGTTCGGCGCGAGCCTGCTCTTCCTCGCGCTGATCCCCGGCACCTCGCGGAGCAGCCTGCCGCGCACCATGGGGCTCGTCGTGATGGCGCTGCTCACGCTCTCGGCCTTCAATCCGGGCGGCGGCGCGCCGCTCGCCGTGATTGCGCAGCTCGCGTTTCACATCGCGATCCTGGGGCCGCTGTTCTGGGTCGCGCGCCTCGATCTGACTCCGAGCGCGCTCCAGCGGCTGCTGCTCATTTTGTGGGTGTTCCACACGGCGAGCGCCATCACCGGGCTGCTCCAGGTCTATTTTCCCGGTCAATTTCAGCCTGCTTTGACGGTGTTCATCCGCGAGAAGCAGGCGCTGATGATCCGCCTCTCGTCCGGGGAGTGGGTGCCGAGGCCCATGGGGCTCAGCGACACGCCGGGCGGCGTCGCCAACAGCGGCGTCTACGCCGCGCTCCTCGGGATCGGCGTGGTCATGAGCCGTCCGTTTCCGTACGCCCGCGTCGTGGGGCCGCTCAGCATGCTGATCGGCGGCGCCGGCGTCTTCCTCTCGCAGATCCGCTCGGGCGTGGTGCTGCTCGTCATCGCGTTCACGACCCTCGTCGTGCAGCTGATCCCCTCGAGCCGCATCCCTCAGCTTCTGGGCGCCAGCGCCCTCACCGTCCTCATTGCTCTCGGGGCCTTCGAGATCTCCTACGCGCTCGCAGGCGATACCGTGAGCGACCGCCTGCGCACGTTGCTGCAAGCGGACTCCGCAACCGTCTACCAGGCCAACCGCGGCATGATGCTCGAGCACGGCCTGAAGACGCTCTTGCCGCAGTACCCCCTCGGTGCGGGGCTCGGCCACTGGGGCATGATCCTCGCCTACTTCGGCAGACCGGAGGACAACATCGGCGCCGAAATCCAGATCGTCGGCTGGATCATCGACGGCGGCCTGCCGCTCGTGATCGCGTATTCCGCAGCGGTGTTCGCCACCATCGGCGCCGCCTGGAGGCTCGGCTCGCGCAGCGCGGATCCGCAGTTCCGCGCCTGGGCGACCATCGTGGTCGCGTACGACGTGTCTGCCGTGGCCCTCTGCTTCTCGTACCCCATGTTCATGGGAACGTCGGGTATCGAGTTTTGGCTCCTGAACGCCGTGCTCCTCGCGGCGAGCCCGGAGGATCGACCGCTTCAGGCCGTGGAGTCGCCGCGGTAGATCGCGAGCAGCCGGCGCGCGAGCACCTCTTTCGAGAACTCGCGTTCCGCGCGTAGCCGGCCCGCCGCGCCGAAGCGTTTCCGAAGCTCCGTGTCGTCGAGCAGACGCCGCACGGCCGATGCCAGGGCGCCCGCATCGGCCGGCTCCACCGTGAAGCCGCTCTCGCCGTCCCGGCTCACGAACGGAACGCCGGACGCGAGACGCGTATTGATGACTGGGAGCCCGGAGGCCATTGCCTCGATCTGCACGATGCCGAAGGCCTCGCTCACGGCGATCGACGGCAAGAGGTACAGGTCCGCAGCCAAGAAATACGGCGCGATCAGCTGATTGTGCACGTCGCCGAGCAGGTGCACGCGCTCCGCGACGCCGAGCGAGCGCGCTAGCGTTTCGAGCTCGCCCTTGAGCGGCCCGTCGCCGATGATCACGAGCTCTGCGTCCGGCAGCTGCGCGAGGGCGCGCACCGCGTGCGCGAAGCCCTTGTAGTAGATGAGCCGCCCCACGGCGAGCAGGAGCGGTCGCTCGCCGTAGCGCGCGCGGAGCTCGCGCGCGGCGGCCAGACGCTCGGGCGTTCGCTCGAACTGCGCGAGGTCGATCCCATAGGGGACGACCCGGCACTTCTCGCGGAACTTCGCGAGCATGGGCGACGCGTCCAAGAGGCCTTGCGACGTCGAAAGCACCGTGTCGGCGCGCGACAACAGCCGCTCGACGAGCGGGCCGTAGAGCGCGTTCAGGCGACGCTGGCGCACGATGTCGCTGTGGTACGTCACGATCAGCCGGTGGCGGCGCCGCTTGTGACTCGCGAGGTAGCTCGCCGCGCCCATCGGATTCGGCAGGTGCACGTGCACGACGTCGTACGCACGCTTCGAGAGCTCGAGCACCATGCCAGGTGAAATGGGCGTCGATGCGAACTTGCCGAGCGAGCCGCAGCGCGTGACGGAGACGCCGTCGACCACCTCGCGCACGGTGCGCGGCGTCGTATTCGACACGACGACGTCGAGCGCGACGCTCGGTCCGAGCTCGCGCGCGAGCACGTAGAGGTGATTTTCGATTCCACCCATGTACGGGTAGAAGAACTTGCCTACTTGAACGACATCCATGGGTGTCGGCGCGGGAGCGGGCGCGAAGCGGGCCGCTTCAACGCGCGAAGAGCGTACGATTCGCCTGGATCCACTCGAGGAGCGCGCTGACGCCCGTCGCGACGCCGGTCTTCGGCTTCCAGCCGAGCTCGCGCTCCAAGCGCCGGACGTCGGCTACGAACACCGGCTGATCACCCGGTCGCGTGGCGGCACTGGTGCGCTCGATCGAGCGGCCGAGCCGCTGCTCGATATCGCGCAAAAACTCGATCAAACTGAGCTGATTCTCCGGCCCGCCGCCGACGTTGTACGCCTTGCCGGCGACGACATCGATCTTGCTGATGCAGGCGTCGTAGAGCTCCCACAGGTCGTCGACGAACAGCACGTCGCGCACCTGCTTGCCGTCGCCGTAGATGGTGATGGGCCGGCCCGTGACCGCGGCGATCGCGAACCACGCCACCCAACCCTGGTCCTCCACCCCGAACTGCCGGCGTCCGTAGATGCACGACTGCCGGAGCGACACGCTCTTCATGCCGTAGAGGCGCGCGTAGTCGACCACGTACTGGTCGGCGGCACCCTTGGAGCACCCGTAGGGCGAGTGGAAGTCGAGCGGCTCCTCCTCCCCGATGCCGTGGGGCCGATCGACGAGCTGCCAGCGCCCGCCGACTTCGGCGACGCGGGCGTGCGGCAACGAGCCGTAAACCTTGTTCGTCGAGGCGTAGAGGAACGCGGCGCCGCCGCAGTGATGCCGCGCCGCCTCGAGCACGTTGAACGTGCCGAGCGCGTTGATCTCGAAATCGCTGCGCGGATCGACGACGGACGTGGTCACGGCCACCTGTGCCGCGAGGTGCACGACGGCCTTGGCGCCGGCGTGCTCCTTGAAGATCGCGTCGACCGCCTTCGCGTCGCGGATGTCCTGGCGAGCGAAAGTGAACTTGCCCTGCGTGCGCAGCCACTCGAGGTTCGAATCGGTCCCGCGGCGCGACAGGTCGTCGATGATCACGAGCTCGTGCCCGCGCTGCATCCATTGGGAAACGGCGTTGCAGCCGATGAATCCCGCACCACCCGTAACGATGATCTTCATGCTCGACTGACCTCGAAGATGCGGGCATGGAGCCCGCGAAGGCAAGACCATACTTCACGATCGATCGGCCCGAAACGGTTGCGGCGATCGTGCGGGCGCACTAGGATTTCTGCGCCAGAGTGTCTCACCCTTTGATCCGGCTCCTGCGCAAGCTGGGGCTTGCGCCCGCGCGGACGGTCCTCACCGTCACCTTGCTCTTGGCATCGGGTGCGCTCGAGGGAGCAACCGTCGGCCTGCTCGTGCCGTTGCTCGCTATCATCACGGGCAGCGCCGGCGGCCCGGGCAAGTTCCAGCAGCTGTTCGGCGGGTTGCTCGAGCACGTGAGCGAAGGCCAGCGCACGCTCTTGCTCTGCCTGGCGATCGTGGGCCTCGTCGGGCTGAAAAACCTGTTCGGGGTCTGGGGCACCGCGTCCTCCGGCCGGCAGCGCGCCACCGCGCTCGTCGAGCTCCGGCGCCAGCTGGTCGACCGCATCCTGCGCGCCGATCCGGCGACGATGGAGCGTCACACGAGCGGCGACATCACCGACATGGTCGTCTTCGAGGCGTACCGGGTCAACCGCGTGCTCGAGGCGGCCGTCGTGCTCGTCCAGCGTTCGACGATCGCGGCGAGCTACGTCGTCGCGATGCTCATCCTCTCGTGGCGGTTGACGCTCGTGACGATCGCCATCGGCGTGATCGTCGCGGTCGTCTCGCGCCGCCTGAGCCGGACGATTCTCGACCACGGTCGGCAGCTGTCGGCCGCGAGCGCACAAATCGGACGCCAGGTGACGGAGGCGATCGGTGGCCTGCGCGTGATCCGCACGACCTCGAGCGAAGAGTGGGTCGAGGCGCAATTTGCCCCACACAGCGAGCAGCACGCCCGCGCGGACACGGGCGCCGGCGTCGCGCTCACGTTGTACCAAGGGGTGATCGAGACGCTCGGCGTGATCGGCGCGCTGGTGCTTTTGGGCCTCGCGCACACGGTGTGGCGCACGGAGGGCGCGCTCGACGTCCCGCGCTTTCTCGCGTTCGGCTTCGGTCTCGTGCGGCTGCTTCCTGCCCTCAATGTCGTGCATGCCACACGCGGGCTCCTGACGGCCACGCTCGCGAGCGTCGAGCGCGTGCTCGACTGGCTCGAGCTGCCGCGCTACCCGACGCGGCCGTTCGGGCAGGCCGAGGTTCCGACGCTCCGCCAAGGCATCGTCTTCGAGAACGTCGGGCTCACCTACCCCGGCGGGCAAGAGGGCATCCGTGGCCTCTCCTTCGAGCTGCCCGCGGGCGAGACGCTCGCGATTCTGGGGGCATCCGGCTCGGGCAAGTCGTCGCTCGCCAACATCTTGCTCAGGCTGCGGGAGCCGACGACCGGCCGCGTGCTGCTCGACGGCATCGACCATTGGTCGTTCTCCTCCGCGGCGCTCCACCGCGCCATCGGCTTCGTCGATCAGGACTCCTTCCTGTTCAACATCAGCATCGCCGACAACATCCGCTGTGGCCGGCCGGGCGTCGACCGGGAAGCCATGCTGAAAGCGCTCGAAGTCGTGAAGCTCCGCACGTTCGTCGAGAGCCTGCCGTCGGGCCTGGACACCATCGTCGCCGAGCGCGGCGCGAGCCTCTCGGGCGGGCAGCGGCAACGGCTGGCGATCGCGCGCGCGATCGTCGTCAATCCTCAGGTCCTCGTGCTCGACGAGCCGACCTCCGCCCTCGACCCCGTCACGGAGCAGGAAGTCGTCGAGGCGATGCACGCGGCGAGCGCGGGCCGCACGACCTTGCTCATCACCCACCGGCCGAGCACCACGGTGTTCGCGACGCGCCGGCTCGAGCTCGTGAAAGGCGAGCTCGCGAGCGCCGGCGTCGAAATGACCGATTTCCGACGCGCGGCCGTTTAGGGCCGTCTCTCTTCTCACGCTCTGCACGCGTCCGACCGTTCGATGCGCGCGCCCGGCCCCGCGTTCAGAGCATCGTCTCGAAGAAATCGAGGTAGCGGCGAGCCACGACCGGCCACGAAAACGTGTCGCGCGCCCGGCTGAGCGCGCGGGCGCCGAGCTCGACGCGACGGTCGCGATCCTCGAGCAACGACTCGATGGCGCGCGCCCACGCCGAGCGCTCCTTCTCCGGGGCGATCATGCCGCCTTCGCCCACGACGAACGGGATCTCGCCGCTGTCGCTACCGATGACTGGCACTCCACTCGCACCGGCCTCGACGATCATGCGACCGAACTGCTCTTTCCAGTTGCGGGCCGATTCGCTCGGCGCGCAGAGAAAGTCCATGGCGTTCACGTAGCCCGGCACGCGATCGTGCGAAGCCGAGGCGATGCGCACCCGGTCGGGGTAGCGCCGCGCCCACTCGCGGATCGTCGGCTCGAGGGGCCCGCCGCCGAGGAAGAGCGCTCGCCACGGCGCGCGCTGGTCGTCGAGCGCGCCCATGAGCACGGCGAGCCCCTTCTCGGGCACGAAGCGACCAACGAAGCCGACCACGGGCGGCCCGGGCTCCGCCCAACCGAGCTCGGCGAGCGCCGCGCGGCCCCGCGCCGGATCGGGGCGAAAGAGCTCCACGTCGACGCCAAGCGGCCCATACGCGCTCGGTCGCTCGGCGTAGCCCGGCTTGTCCTTCTGCGCGGCGTGGATCGAATAGCCGCAGTAGAGCCAGCCGCTCGAGCGCTCGAGCGACTGCTTTTCGAGCCAAGAGAACGGCGGCGGGTAACGCTTGCGAATGTTCTGGAGCGTGAGGAACGTGAACGCCGTGGGAAGCGGGGTCCAGCGCGCGATCTGCCAGCCCGACACGATGTACGGCTCCTCCCACGCGTACACGACGTCCCAGCCGCTTCGCAGGTGCGTCCTGAGCTCGGCGCCGTAGGCGAACAAGTGCGGCGAGCGCGTGCCGTAAGCGCGCACCGCGCGGGCGAGCTCCCCGTCCTCCGCTGTCCGCTCGAACTCGGCCCAGCCGAGATCGGCGCGGTACCGCTTCGGCGCGATGCAGTGCACGTCCCACTGCTCCCCGCCCACGCGCGCGAACTCGTGAGCGAGCCGGCGATTGACCCCGATGACGTACGAGTGACCGACGGTGAGCAG
>DATMCL010000079.1:0-30001 GCA_035558375.1 Polyangiaceae bacterium | reverse complement strand
CCAGCTCCGCGCCGTCACGAAGAGCGACGGGCCGTACTGGGACGAGAAGGAGCTCGCGTTCGGCCGCATCGGCCCCGGCGAGACTCGTACGGCGACCGTGCCGCTCGGCTTCTGCGAGCTCGACGGCAAGAAGCCGGGCTCGACCAAGCCCGTGCCGGAAGACGCCAAGCGCGTCTGCAAGATCCCGAAGGACGCCACCACGCGCCAGGACATCGTGCGCATCCAGTTCTCGGCCGAGGGCGCCGAGCCGCCGCGCGACGCCGAGTTCCGCCCCACCATCAACGAGCTGCCACGCCCGATCTTCGCCTACAACTACCAGGTCGTCGACAATCGCCCCGGCGACGGCGACGGCCAGATCGCGCTGGGCGAGGGCGTCACCATCTACCTGAACCTGAAGAACGTCGGCAAGGGCACCTCGTACGAGACGCAGGCGAACCTGCGCAACGTCACGGGCGACGGCCTCCTGCTCCACGCGGGTCGCTTCGATGTCTCGAACATCAAGCCGGGCGAGTCGCGCAGCGTCGCCTTCACGTTCGACGTGCTCGACTCCCTCGTGGAGCCGAGCGCGAACATCGAGCTCAGCGTCACCGACCGCGATCTGCGCGTCGGCGCGAGCGAGAAGCCGAAGCTCCCCGTCGTGAAGACGCCGCTCGCCATCAAGCCCGCGACCGGCTTCGTGAGCGTGCCCGCGGTGACCGGCGTGCGCGGACAACCGCTGTTCCCGGCCGCCGTCGTCGGCCAGCTGCCGAAGGGCGCGACGCTCGAGCGCAGCGGGACGTTCGCCGATTTCACGAAGGTGCAGCTCGGCGATTCGCGCTTTGGGTTCGTCGAAACGCGCGCGCTGAAGGACGGCGTGACCGGGCCCGCCAAGCCGCAGCTCGAGCCCGTGCTGAGCCACTCGCCGCCCCTGCTCGAGGTCGCCCCCGCGAGCCTCTCCACGCGCGAGCCGCGGATCCACGTGGCCGGTCACGCGACGGACAGCGACCGGGTGAAAGACGTCTTCGTCTTCGTCGGACCGCGCAAGGTGTTTTACCAATCGAACGGCAAGGCCGCGGACCCGAAGCGCATCGATTTCGCGTTCGATGCGGATCTGCAGCCGGGCGTGAACGTGATCACCGTCGTCGCGCGCGAGAACGAGGATACGGTCGAGCGACGCACCATGATCGTGCGGCGCGACGGCCCGAAGGGCGAGGCCATGCCGACGCCCAAGGCCGAAACGCTCGGCGAAGACTGGGATCTCGGCGCCGGCGGCGACTGAGCCGCGGCGCGAGGGCGACTCCCCGCGCGTCAGCGTGAGCTAACTGCCGCTGCACGCGATGGCAAAGAGCTGCGGCGGCGTGGGGGGGATGCCGTCGCGCACGAAGAGGCGCCCGGGGAAGACGCCCGCCCGTACGAACGGCGACTCGAGTAACTTGCTCGATTCGTGCATGCCTTGAACCATGGCGGCCTCGCCGAAGACCCCTTCCGAGATCCGGTTTTGGATCCAGAACGGCCACGGGTCGTAGCCGTTGACCGAACCTCGTTCGACGACGTCCTCGTCGCCGTCGCCGTCGATATCGAGCAGAAACACACTGCGAATCCGGTTGCCGCCGCCGAGCTCATGATCGCTCGGGTGGGCGAACGACAGCGATAACGTCTCGACCGAATCGTACGGCGCGCTCGGCCGAACCAGCGCGAGGGAGCTTGGGCCACCGATCGCGAGCGTGGACTCGCCCGCAAAGCGGACACCGCGCGCGACGATGGGCTGCCCGAAGGTCGCGCTCGGCGCGAGAAAGCTGAGCGCCTGGCCGCCTTCGTACTGGAAGCCGGTCGGGCCGTCCGGCTGCTGCAGCATGAACAGGCTGAAGAGAGCGCTCGTACCGTCCGGGCGTGGAACGGACGCCAAGAGCCCGGCCGGCATGCTGAAGTTGTTCGGTCGAAACGACGTCAGGAGGTTGAGCGGAACCTTCGCGAGCGTTTCGGGCGCGCCGTACGTCCCCTGAGCCGAGCGGTCCCGGAAGAGGAGCACGCCCGTCTCGATCGTCGAGTCGTTTTCGCCAGTCGCGCGGTCGTAACCGACGGCGATGTCGTCGCGGCCGTCGGCGTCGAAGTCTCCGACCGCGACGTCGAGGATCGACGCCCACGCGTCGACCGTGCTCCCCGGGGGCCAATCGAAATGCAGCACCTCGGGTCGCTCGCCGCCCTTGTTCAGCTGCGCCGAGATGCCGTTGACGCGGCCGATGACGAAGTCGGAGGTGCCGTCGCGATCGAGATCGCGCGCGTAGAAGCTTCGGTACGAGATATCCCAGGGCGTTCCGCACGACGAGCGCTCGTAGGACAGCTCGCCGTCTTCGAGCTTGGACTCCACCAGCACGAGGGATCGCCCGCTTGCCGTGGACGTTCCTATCGCGTGCGATCCGAAGATCAGGTCGTCGACGTGGTCGCCGTTCACGTCGAGCTGAAACAAGAGCTCGCCCGGATCGTCCGCCTCGAGCGGCAGGTACACCGGCTCGCCCACCGTCCAGATACAGTCACGCTCGCTCTCTCGTAGCCACGTGCCCCCAAGGTGCACCTCCGTAGGCGGCGCCATGTCGCGGTCGTGCGTCGGCTGCAGGCACTCCGGCACCGTCGCGAGCGGCGTGTGGTCGTCACGGTCAGGGCCCTCAGGATCCCCGGTCTCGCCCGCCGCGGCGCCGGTTCCGGAGCCACTCGTCGTGCCACCGTTCGCCGAGCTTCCAGCTCCTCCGCCCCGCGCGTCACCGCCCGCTCCGCTTCCGCTCTTCCCGCTGCTTGCGCTCCCGCCGACGCTGGAGCCGCCCGTCGCGCCGCCGTCCTGCGCGCCGCCGTCGTTGCCGCTCGAGTTGCCGCCGCTGCCGGAGCCTTTGCCGGCGGTGTGGCTGCCACCGCCGTTCACGGACTCGTGTGACTTACCGCACGCTCCGAGCGCAGTCGCAGCACAAAGAGCAGCACCGAATCGGGTCCTCCACCGCATCGTGCGATTTTAACGCGGCGCCTCGGCGTCTTCAACCCACCCTAGCCGCCGCCGCGTATTAACGCGCCGTGCCGCCGTCTTCAACGCGAGGAACCGACAGACTCGCTCCCGCATCCGCACCTTCGAGATCTTTGCAGCACCGAAAGCCGAGATGGTAGTTCCGGTGGCTGTTCGTGTCGTCGATGCGCGTGACGTGCCAATCCGGAGCGCGCCAGCGGCAGTCGTCTTCGTGGGCTTCGCCTTGCAGGAAGATGAACCAGCTGCCTTTCATCTCCGTCTCGCCGGAGCCTCCGCGGCTGCCGAGCTCTTCGGGCTTGCGCGGGAAGTTCATGTGCTCGGCCGCGTTGCCGTTGAGGTCGTAGACGCCGAGCGGGCTCACGCAGTCGGGAAAGGAGCCCGCGGGGTAATCGTTCGAGCCGCAGCCGCCCCAGGTCGGGACCAGGCATTTTGGCCCTTTTTTCGAGCCCGTGGCGCAGAGAGCGTGGTTCTTCTCCTTGCCGTACGACCACACGATCTCGCGGTGCAGGTTGTGGAGGTACTGCATCATGATCCGCCGCTCGCCCCACGCGTACTCGCTGTCGGGGCTCTTGATCGCGCCGGCGCAGGCTCCTTCCCACTCGTGCGCATCGCACAGCCGCTTTCCGAGCGCGTGACACAGTTCCTGCGCTTCGTTCGCGCGCACCCAGACGACCGGGTACTCGCACTCGATGTTCGGAAACTCGAACTGGTCGATGCACTGCTTGGCCGTCGCCGCGCTCTCGCCCGCCGACGGATCGTAGAGCGGAACCATGTTGGGCGCTCCGCACCGCAAATCCGCAGGAGCAACGCGCGAGGCATGCGCGCGGCGCTCCAGGCACTCGGCGCGCGTGAGCGGATGCGTCGTCGGCTTCGGATTGCCCTGGCCAATCCAGTCGGAGCCTTTGAAGACCGCTCGTACGGCGTCCATCGCCGCTGGGCCGAGGCCGAGCGCGTTCTGCATGTTGGTGAGCAGCGCCTCGTTGCGCTCGGCGAGCGTGCCGCCGTCGAGCTCGAGGTAGGGCGCCGGAGGTGGTCCGGCATCCGCGCTCTCCGGTGTGAGCGCGCCTGCGTCTTCGAGGGCGAGGGTTCCGGCGTCGTGGTGGCCGGCGTCCGCGACGGGCGCAGCAGCACTAACCGCGGCGCCCGGCGCACGGTGCGAGCGTGGGGCGACGGCGACGGCGCCGCCGACCACTCCCGCGATCACGAGCACGACCGCCACGCCGCGTCCGCGCTTGAGGTACGGTCCAGCTGCGCCGGGCTCCGACACCGCTCGCATCGTACCCGTCTCTGACCCTCGCCGAAAGTCGGCCCTGTCCCTTGGAACGCCGGCGCCCGAGGTCGTAGGCTCCGCGCACGAACCATGGTCCGCCTCCACATCAACATCGATCACGTCGCGACCGTGCGCAACGCACGCGGGACCCTGTATCCGGATCCGGCGCTCGCCGCGGGCATCTGCGAGCTCGCCGGTGCCGACGGGATCACGGCGCACCTGCGTGAGGACCGCCGCCACATGCGAGACTCGGACATCGAGCGGCTCCGCGCCGCGCTCGTGACGACGCTGAACCTCGAGATGGCCGCGACCGACGAGATGATCGCGATCGCCGAGCGAATTCGCCCCGACGTGATCACGCTCGTGCCCGAGCGCCGCGCAGAGCTCACGACCGAAGGCGGCCTCGACGTGCTCGCGACGCGCGAGCAGGTCGAGAAGACGGCGAAGAGCGCGAGCGCCCTCGGCATCAAGCTCAGCTTGTTCGTCGCGGCGGACGCGGCTCAGCTCGAAGCGAGCCGCGATCTCGGCGCGCATCAGATCGAGCTCCACACCGGCGAGTACGCTCACGCACGCGGCGCCGCCCGCGCCGAAGCCCTGTCGCGCCTCGCGCGCGGCGCCCGTCACGCCCAGAAGCTAGGGCTCGAGGTGGCCGCGGGTCACGGCCTCACGCGCGAGAACGTTGCCGCGGTCACCGCGATCCCGGAGATCGAGGAGCTGAACATCGGCCACGCCATCATCGCCGACGCCGTGCTCGTCGGGCTGGATCGGGCCGTGCGCGACATGCGCGCCGCCATCGAGCGCGGCGTGTCCGCTCGGACGGGGGCTCCCCGGTGAAACCAGTCCTGTCGCGCGCCGAGGTGCGGGAGCTCGACCGCCGCGCCGAGAGCGAGGCAGGGATCCCGACGCTCGCGCTGATGGAGCGCGCGGGGCGCGGCGCGACGGCGCTCATCCTCGAGTATTTCCCGACGCTCCGGCGCGCGGTCATCGTGTGCGGCGCGGGCAACAACGGAGGCGATGGGTTCGTCGTCGCGCGGCTGCTCTGCGAGCATGGGTGGTCCCCGAGCGTCTTCTTGGTGGGTGAGCCGGCAAAGCTCCGTGGCGACGCGCTGCACAACAGCCGCCTCTGGGCGGAGGCAGGTGCCTCCACCACGCAAGTCGACGAAACCTCGCTCTCCGAGCTCGAGCGCGCACTCGGCGACGCGGAGCTCGTCGTCGACGCGCTTTTCGGCACGGGCCTCGATCGCGACCTCGCGGGCCTTCCCCGCGCCGCCATCGACCGCATGAACCGCGCCGCCGCGCCCAAGGTCGCGCTCGATCTCCCGTCGGGGATCGACGCCGACACCGGCGCGCCCCACGGCGTCGCGGTGCGAGCCGAGCGCACCGCAACGTTTGCCGCGAAGAAGCGCGGCTTGCTCACGCCGCTCGGCGCTGCTCACGCGGGCGCCGTCGACGTCGTGTCGCTCGGCATCCCGGAAGACCTCGTCGAGCGCGTCGGCTATGGCGTGACCGAGCTACAGGCGCTGGACATCGCCGGAGCGGTCGCGCCGCGCGGCCCGACGTCCCACAAGGGCGACTCGGGGCGCATTCTCGTCCTCGCGGGGTCACATGGGAAAATCGGCGCGGGCCTGCTCGTCGCCGAGGGAGCCCTGCGGACGGGCGCCGGGCTCGTCACGCTCGCTGCCGAGCCGACGACGGCCGCCCTCTACGAGGCGCGCGTGCTCGAAGCCATGACCGCGCGCATCGACCCCGCCGATCCCGAAGGCTCGCTCGCGCCCTACCTCGAGCGGGCGGACGCGGTCGCGCTCGGTCCAGGCTTCGGGCTCGACGCGTTCGCGCGGCGCATCGTCGATCACGTGGCACTCGGCTGGCGCGGCCCCGTCGTGGTGGACGCGGACGCACTCACCTGCTTCGAGGGACGCGCCGAAGCGCTCGCCCTGGCCCAAGGCAAACGCGTGCTCACGCCGCACGCCGGTGAGATGGCGCGGCTCGTCGGCGGCACGGCCGCGTCGGTCGAGGCCGATCGCTTCGCCGCCGTCAACCGTGCGGTCGCGCTCACACGCCAGACCGTGCTCCTCAAAGGCGCGCGGACGCTCGTCGCCGCTCCCGACACGCGCGTTGCAGTCAATCCGACGGGTCACGCCGTGCTCGCGACGGGTGGGACGGGGGACGTCCTTTCGGGAGTGATCGCCGCGCTTCTCGTGTTCGCGCCGCCGTTCCAGGCGGCGTGCGCGGGTGCATTCCTTCACGGGCGCGCGGCCGCCGACCTCGCCGGCGAGCGTGGCGTCGACCGCGGACTCTTGGCACACGAGATCGCGGCGGCGATCCCTGCTGCCCTCGCCCGGACACTCGCTGAAGCGGCCGCCGCCGGACGCTAGCGCAGCGGGAGTGCCTGCCCTGGCGTTCGGGCGCCCGTTCTGACAAGCTCGCGAGCCCGTATGTTCGGTGGCGGATTCGCGCTGGGTGTCGTCGCCGTGCTCGCGTCGACCGTCGCACCAAGCGACGCCACGGGCATTCGCATCGAGCTCGACGCGCCGCCGGACTGCGCGACCGCCGAAGCCTTCTACGAAAGCGTGCGCCGTCGTACCGAGCGCGTGAGGCCCGTCATCGAAGGCGAAGCCGGCGTGCGCGTCGTCGTGAGGCTCACGCGCGTCGGCGCACGCGCGCATGGCGAGCTGCGCGTGATCGGCGAGCACGGCGAGAGCGACACGCGTCGCGTCGACGGCAACACGTGTACGGAGGTGGTCGACGCGCTGTCGCTCACCGTTGCTCTCGCGGTCGATCCCAACGTGCACATTGCTCCGCCCGAGCCGGTCGCGCCGCCACCGCCGGTCGTCGAGTCCGCGCCTCCGCCGCTGCCGCCACCCGAAGAGCCGCCACCGCCTCCGCCGCCACCCGAACGAAACCTCGAGACACACATCGGCGCCGCAGTCGTCGCCATGGGTCAGGTCACTCCGTACGTCAGCTTCGGTGGAGAGCTTTCTCTCCGTTTCGTCATGCCCTGGGAATCGGCTTCGTCTTTCGGGATGGCCCTCATTCACATCCAAAACGATCTCTTCTCGCCCGCCGACAACGCTTCGGTGCGCTCGACGATGTTTCAGCTCGAGGCATGTCCCGCGCGATTCGGTGACGCGACTGCGCTCACGCTCGAGCCGTGCCTGCAGGGGCTCGGCGGCTGGCTCAGCGTCGAGGGACGCGACGTCGCGCACTCCGAGTCGGTCACGCGCTCCTATTTTTCACTCGGCGGCTCGCTCGTCGGTGGTGCGGCGTTCGGCAAAGGCTTTGGGGCCGAGCTCTCGGTCGGATTCGCGGTCCCGATGGTGCGGCGGCGCTTCGTCGTGCTCGAGCCCCGCCGGCAGGTGGCGGAAACCCCGAGCATCTCGGCGATCGGGACCCTCGCCCTGACCTACTCCTTCTAGTCATGGCAGAATGAAGGGGTCGCTTCCCCGCGAGATCCCTTGGGTTCCAACGCTCCCATGATCAAGACCCAGCCCGGTGGGAATAGTGCGAATGGGACTGAAACGTCCGATTCCGGCGCCCCCATGTCTGAACTTGTCATGAGCGGCGTTGCGGTCGCGCAGGTGTTGCCTTCCGAAGGGCGTTCACCTCTCGAGTCGGAGATTAAATCCACCGTGAGAGCGACCGATCGCGAGGCCCGGCTTCGCTGGATGGTCGACGAGTACATCGACTTCGTTGCGCGCGTGCTTAGAAATGCTGGAACCCCTGCCGCTGAGATCGACGACGACGTGCAACGCACGTTCATCGCAGCGGCCCGTCGTCTCGACGACGTGCGCCCCGGCGCAGAGCGCAGCTTCCTACTCCAAACCGCCCTCTATGTCGCCGCGCATGCACGGCGCACCGTGGCTCGCCGGCGGGAGGTCGCGGCGGAAGAAGCACCCGAGCAAATCGATCCGGCCCTCACGCCGGAACAGCTTACCGACCAAAAGCGTGCCCGACATCTGCTCGACCGGGTACTAGCCGAGATGGATGGCGATTTGCGCACGGTTTTCGTCCTTTATGAGTTCGAAGAGTTGAGCATGGCGGAGATTGCGGACGCCCTCGCCATCCCGCGGGGCACGGTGGCTTCTCGTTTGCGGCGCGCTCGTAGCGATTTTCGCGACCGGGTTCGTGCGCTCGGTCCAACGAAGAAGGGCGACCTCTCGCCATGAACGACCCGCGTCGCCTGCGTGACGAAGCCGACAGCACGGTGGAGCTGCTCCTGCTCGAAGCGGGTGTGAGCTACCGGAGCTCCGACAACGCGCGCGCGAAGACACTCGCGGCCCTCGGCCTCGCCGGCTCGGCGGCCGTGTCTGCCGGAGCAGTCAGCGTGGCCACGTCGTCACTGCTCTCGAAGGCAGGCTGGACGAAGCTGCTCTTGTTCTCCGGCTTGGGCGCGACGGTCGCAGCACCCGTCGGGTATGTCGCGTGGCGACAGACGCACCCCCACGCGATCACCGTCACCGCTCCTGCCGTGGCGCCGCGTCCCCCCGTGCGCCCGGTTGTGGCGGCGCTGGAACCGGTTCAAAACGCGGAAAACAGCGCAGCCGTGCCGGCAGCTCCCGCGCCCAAGGCGGAAGCGCGCACGACTTCGGCAAGCGCGCTCGCTGCCGAGCTCGGCGCGCTCGACGCCGCGCGCACCCGCTTGTCGAGCGGCGACGCGAACGGCGCGCTCGCCAAGCTCGACGATTACGCGCGGGCCTACCCCCGCGGTCGCCTCGTGCTCGAGGCGGAGGTGCTGCGCATCGACGCCCTGTCGAAGGCCGGGCAGAAGACGCAAGCCAAGCGACGCGCCGAGGCTTTCCTACGCCGGCATCCGAACAGCGTGCTTGCGACGCGCGTTCGCGGCTACGTCGACTGACCCGGGCGCGGGCTAATGGGCCCATGCCTCAGGTCTGCGGACGCCGTTTTCGGGGCCGGGGCCGAATCAGCCCGGCATCCCTCGTCCGGTTGAAAGGACCCGCTACACTCAAGGCCATGCACGCGGTTCGCGCCCCCCGTTTCGGCCTCTGGGCGCGGCTGCTGTTCGTGTCGCAGGTCGTCGGCTGCGACGCGACGACGGACACGATCGGCAGCAACAACGCCGCTGCGGTGGCGAGCGTGATGCCCTCGTCGATGCCGACCACCATGCCGACAACCATGCCGACGGACATGCCGAGCGCGATGCCGACGGACATGCCGCCCGACATGCCTCCGCCGAAGCCCACGCTCACGGCGCTCACGCCCCGGCAGGACATCCCGAATCCGTTCCACGACGTGCTCGGTAAGACCGACGACCAGATCAACAAGCTCGTCAAGGACGCCTTCGCGCAGCTCTTTCACGGTGAAGACGACGAGGTGATCTACTTCGCGGAAGGGGACGACGCCGCGTCGATTCGCGACATCCTGCACAGCAAGGAAGTGCGCTCCGAGGGCATGGGGCTCGGCATGATGATCGCCGTCGAGCTCGGCAAGCAGGACGAGTTCGACAAGCTCTGGGCGTTCGCCAAGCGCGAGTTCAAGAATTTCCAAGCGGGCACGGGTCTACTCTCCGTGTCGGGCGCGAGCGCGGGCTACTTCAACTCGCACTGCGACACGTCGACGGGCACGACGCTCACCTGCGTGGATCCCTACGGGATGGAACACTTCGCGATGGCTCTGATCTTCGCGCACGATCTCTGGGCGGACTCCGGTCGCCACGACTACGAAGCCGATGCGCTCGCTCTGCTCGACGTGATGAAGAACAAGGAAGAGCAGAACGGTGGGATCATCGACGGCGTCACCAACGTCTTCGACGCCGAGACGCGCCTCGCCCTCGACATTCCGGAGCTTCCGGCGGCCCAGACGCGGCCGTCCGTCCTGATGCCCGCGTACTACACGCTCTGGGCCGAGGCGACGGGCGACAAGTTCTGGCTCGATGCAGCGCAGGCCGCGCGCGATTTCTTCCCGACCGTCGCCAGCACCAAGACCGGTCTCATGCCCTTGCGCGCGTATTTCGACGGCATCCCCGTGCCCGGCTCGGATACGGCCAACACCGAGGCGGATCGGGTGTTCATCAACATCGTGCTCGACGAGATCTGGTCGGGCAACAATCCGTCCGGAGTGTCCGCGTGCAACAAGGTGCTGAGCTTCTTCAGTGACGTCGGCATCGACAAGTACGTCGGCACCTACGACCTCGACGGTAAGGCTCTTTCGACGGGTCGCGAGAGCTCGCTCGTCGTCGTGAACGGCATCACGGCCTCCATCTCGAAGAACGCGGATCGTAAGGACTACATCCAAGACGTCTGGGATCAGCCGCTCGTGACCGGCACGAACCGCTACTACTCCGGCATCCTGCAACTTTTCGCTTTCTTGATTCTGAGCGGAAAGATGCAGGTCCTCTGAATTCCTGATCCGTCGTGCGTTGAGAACACCCTTCGGGGTGATCCACGACGTGTCGTCAGGGCATTGAGAAGTAGCCGCTTTGCTTCGGCTTTTTGTGCGTCCGATGCGTCTTCTCTGGCTCAAAATGTACACGCCTATTGTGGATTCGGATGCGGCCGACGCGCCGAACGGTCATGCCGACGCGCCTAGCGGTTCTACGGCGCACGACGAGCTCGTCGGCGCGCCCATGACTGAGCTGTTCGACGACGTGACCGAGGTCTCGCGTGTCGCACCTCCGCACACCTTGTCGGTGCGTCACCCATCGGTCGACCCGCCCACTACCGGTGCGGAACGGTCGGTTCCACAATCACTACGGGAGTTGCGGTTCGGTCACTCCGTCCCGACCTCGTCATGGGAGTCTTCGTGAGACAGCTCCGTACACGCATCGGTTCGACCGGGCGCTTCCTATGCGCCGTCGCACCGCTGCTCGTCGCGACGCTCGGCTGTTCCGCAAGCATCGAAGGGCAGGGTCCCGGTGCGAGCGGCGCGTCGGGCGGGACGTCGGGTAGCGGCGGGACGTCGGGCAAATCGGGCAGCGGTGGCAGCACGCCGGGTCAGGGCGGCACGTCGAATGGCGGCACGAGCGGCGTGTCGAACGGCGGCACCAGCGGGGCCACCGTGGTACCGGCTGCGCCCCAAGTCGTGAGCATGAAGGGAGAACCCCTTTACAGCCGTTTCCTGCGTCTCACGAACTCGCAGTGGGAGAACAGCGTTCACGACATCTTGAAGCTCACGGCCGCGACGGGGCTGTCCGACAACTTCCAGCATGCCGTCGGCGGCACCACCGACTTCGAGAACAACGAGCGCGTCGTCTACGTGGACGACACCGCGTGGCAGGATTTCCAAAGCGCGGCCGAAGCCGTCGCCAACCAGGTGACGGCGACCGACGCCGCAGCCAAAGCGATCGGCGCCGGCATGGACAAGGCCGGGTTCATCAGCGCCTTCGGTCGCCGCGCGTTCCGTCGCGATCTGACGGCCGCGGAAGTCACGAGCTACGGCGCCGTCTACGACCAGGGCACGATGATCGCGACCGGCAGCGTGAGCGCCTTCACCAAGGGTGTCCGCTACGTCATCGGCGCGATGCTCCAGTCGCCGCACTTCCTCTACCGCATCGAGATGGGCGACACCGGCTCGCCGCTCACGGGCTACGAGATGGCGTCGAAGGTGTCGCTCTGGCTGCGCGACACCACGCCGACGGACGTGATGCTCGACGCTGCAGCCGCCGGCACGTTCGACACGGCGCAGGGTGCGGCAGAGCAGGCGAACGCGATGCTCGCGGACACCGCCATCGGCACCGTGATGCGCCGCTTCAACGGCGAGCTCTACAAGTTCGCCCTCTACGACAGCATCACGAAGGTCGGCGTTCCGGAGTGGACGGACGCGATGAACCCCGAGATGAAGGAAGCGTCGTACCTGTTCTTCGATCGGATCTTCTCGCAGAACCTCGGCGTCTCCGACATCTTCACCTCGACGGCGGGCTTCGTCGGTCCGCAGACGGCGTCGCTCTACTCGCTCAAGGCGCAGGGCACGCAGATCAAGCAGGTCGAGACGGGCAGGCCCGGCTACTACGCCCAGGTGCCGTTCCTGACGCGGCAGGCGCGCAACAACGACCCGGATTCGATCCATCGCGGCGTGCGCATCAACACGGACTCGCTGTGCGCCGATCCCGGCGTGCCGAGCCCGGACTTGCCCGACATTCCGCCGGCCATGGCGAACCAGACCAACCGCCAGATCATCACGGCCCTGACGAAGACCTGCGGCGCCGAGTGCCACGGCCAGGTCATCAACCCGATCGGTTTCGCGTTCGAGGACTTCGACGGCATGGGTCGCAAGCGCACGATGGACAACGGCAGCCCGGTCGACACGGCGGGCTCGTACCCCTTCGCGGAAGGCACCCTGAGCTTCAAGGACTCCACGGAGCTGATGCAGCTCATCGCTACCGGCTCGCAAGCCCACCAGTGCTGGGCGAAGAAGATGGCGAGCTACGCGCTCGAGCGCGATCTCGTCGAGAGCGAACGCCCCATGATCGAATCGCTCGGCGCCGTGAGCCAGGCCGGCGGGTCCCTGAAGGACGTGATGGTCGCGCTCGTCAAAGAAAACGGATTCCGCACGCACGTCGGAGGCGCGCCATGAGCAGCGACAAGGTCATCGCGAAGCGCCACGTCATCAATCGCCGCGCGTTCCTCTACGGCGCGGGCGGCGTTGCCATCGGGCTCCCGTACCTCGAAGGGCTGCCCGAGCGGTCGGCGTGGGCTCAGGACGCGCAGCCCGTGTTCGCGTTCTTCTTGACCGCGGCCTGCGGCGTCGAGCCGAAGCGCTTCTTCCCGGACGCGAAGCCGCCGGGCGATCTCGCGACGCTCCTCGCGACCGGCGACAAGGCCGTCAACGAGCTCAAGGATCACGCCGCGAACCTCATCCTCACGCACGGCATCGACTACCCGCAGAACGGTCCAGCGGGCTGCGGGCATGCGGAGGGCTTGTCGCAGGCACTCACGGGGCAGAAGCCGAAGGGCAGCGGCTCGGGCGCGAGCGGCGGGGGCCCCTCGGCGGATTTCGTCATTTCGGAGGCCGTGAACCCGATGGGCACGACCCCCATCACGCTCTACGCCGGCAACCTGAACAACGGGTTCATCGAGGAGCGCCTCTCCTTCGATGCGAGCGGCAAGGTGCGTGCTGCAACGGACAGCCCGTACAAGCTCTACCAAGCGCTCACGGGGCTCGCTTCTCCCGGCACCGGGACGGGCGGCGCCGGTGGCTCCGCCGGGATGACGGGCATGGGAGGTGGCGCCGGCATGGCGGCGGGCGGTACGGGCGGCACGCCCATGGCGAGCGAGCTCGTGCAGCGGCGCAGGAGCGTGAACGATCTCGTGCGGGCGGAGCTGAGCTCGCTCATGCAGAGCGCGAAGGCGAGCTCGGACGACCGGCAGCGGCTCCAGCAGCATTTCGACGCGATCCGCGACGTCGAGAACGCGATGGGCGGCATGGGCATGATGAACCCGTCGAACCCCGTGACGACGGCCGGCTGCACGATGGACGGCATCGACAAGACGACGCTCGACGGCCTCTCCAAGTACAAATACGTGCCGAAGGCGATGAGCCCCGGCGGTGCGGAGCAGATCACCTTGCTCCACATGCAGCTCGTGGCGCTCGCATTCGCCTGCAACTACAACCGCGCCGCGTCGCTGCAGTGGGGCGACGGCACCGACGCGACCGTCTACGACGTCCCGTCCAACGGGTCGCTCGGCTGGGGTCTCCACTACATCAGCCACCGCACCGCGTCGAACGCGGCCCTCGGCTCGAACTCGACGGCCGAGGCGGCGCACGCCGAGATCGACGTGGTGCGCATGAAGACGTTCGCCGCGGGCCTCAACCACTTCCGCGATCGCGGCCTCGCCAACAACTGCTTCGTCATGTGGAACAACCACGTTGCCGAAGGCAACCACACGATGAAGAACGTGCCGCACATCATCTGGGGAAACGCCGGCGGCAACCTCAAGACGGGGCAATACGTCGACGGCAAGAGTGCCAACAACGCCACCCTGCTCAACGTGCTCATCAGCGCCGCCACCGGCACACCGACCACGAGCTTCGGCGCCAGCGGTGGCAAAGAGTTCACTGATATCAAGGCGTAGGGTCCGAACATCGGGGCAGCGCCCTCGCGCACGCCCGGTTGGCAAATCACACACGGGCTTCTTGCCAAGTTGACACGCGACGGGTCGGCGACGGCTTGCGGAAACCGCGAACTTGCGGGGAATTGCGCTCGAACGGGCGCTGGCACGTCCCTTGCGATGTCCACACTTCATGAACGACATCGGAGCGGTTCAGAGTGGGCTTTCGGCTGAGTTGCCGCGCCTGCGCGCGCAAGCCAAGCGACTGTGCTTTCGCGAGAGCGACGCCGCGGATCTGGTGCAGGAGACGGCGCTGCGAGCGCTCTCGTACGAGCATCACTTCGAGCCGGGCTCGAACCTTCGCGCTTGGCTTTCGCAGATCCTGCGCAGCGTCTTCGTGTCGCGCTACCGGCGCACGAAGCGCGAGCAGCGCGCGCTCGAGCGGCTCGGCTCGGATCCGTTCTCGTGGCCGCATCGCGACCCGCTTCCCGAGGTTCCGCGCCTTGGCGCGCGCGTGAGCGAGGCGCTCGCCGAGCTTCCGCCGCCGTTTCGTAGCGTGGTCGAGCTCGTCGATCTTGGCGGTCGCGAGTACCTGGACGCTGCGAGCGAGCTCGACGTGCCCGTGGGAACGGTCATGAGCCGCCTGTATCGCGGGCGGCGCATTCTCGCGGAGCGGCTCGCCGACCGCGAGCAGAACCACGGCACGCGTCGAGCAGCGTAACGGCTGGCCGCAGGCCAGCCGAGACGACTCTTGCCTAACTCCGCTTGGCGCGCGTCGCGGCGCGCTTCGGCTTCTCGGGTGCCGCGTCGAGGGCAGGCGGCGCGCCCGTCGGGAGACGCGCGGACTCCGGCGCGACGCGCGTCGAGTCCGGAATCGGGATCGGACGCTGCGACGACGGCGGTCCGGCGATCATGGCGCCCGGACGGGTCGGCGGGTCGAAGGCGCCGGAGCGCTGAGATTCCGGCACGCGGTAGCCGAGACGGTCGTGCAGCTCGGCGATCAAATCCAGGAGAACCCCGTACTGATCCTCGCTCGGCAGCGAGGAGAGCGAGGTCTGCACGGCCTCCCGCACCTTCACCCGCCGCACGGCAACGGGGAGCTCCGGGGGGATGAAGCCGGCGCGCGGAGGGCGTGCGGCCGCGGGTCGGGCGGGGACCACGTCGATCACGCGGCGCCGGGGGAAGCGGGTCGAGTCCTCTCCCGAAGCGCTCGCCGGCTTGGCCGGCTTGGTCGGGC
The DNA here is from genome assembly GCA_035558375.1 of Polyangiaceae bacterium. GTDB lineage: Bacteria > Myxococcota_A > Polyangia > Polyangiales > Polyangiaceae > PMG-095. The sequence continues at coordinate 14,501 of DATMCL010000079.1, read as the reverse complement.
GAAAGATCGCGAGCTTGTCCTCGTGCGACAGCTTCTGTCGAGCGAGGAAGAAGAACACGCCGCCGATGCTCCGCTTGCGGCTGTTGTCCGGCAGCATCATGCCGCCCTTGGTTTCGATCTCACGCGTCTCTTCGAGCAGCTTCAGTGATAGCTCCTCGCCGAGGACTCGTACGACGCCCGCGATCTGTCCCAGGGGGATTTCGTCGGACTCGCCTAGAGCCTTGGCGATGGTGCTTACCGTCTCTTCGGTCGCCATGTAGTTGTCGCCTCCAACCACGCCCCCAAGACGTGGGTACAGTTTCTTCTTTATGCCTCGAGTCGTCCCCGGCTGCAAGCGCCGAGCGCTCCAGCCCATCTTCTACCCACTAACCTTCGGACCGCGTTCGGCCTTCCCCTTTCACGTCTGGAACTACGTTGTTTCAGACTTGAAAGTTTCGGCCGCGGCCCTCGCGTTCTTTCCCTGCTTGCAACGCATGCAACGGCTCGAGCGACGCAGAACTTTACTCGTCCCAGGTCACATGACCGCTCGTCACCCTGTGGACGACGCCTAGCGCGTCCAAAACCTTCAAGTTTCCGAGCGCATCGATGCCGGTCGCCGTTCCGGTCACCCCGCCGACCGTCACGCGCTCCCCCGCCAGTGCGTCGTGCGTGGAGAGCTCGGTAACCAGGGCTCCGAGTGGCGTTTCGGTGCGTTCGAGCGCGGCGAGGCGCCCCGCTAGCTCGGCCAGTACCAAGGTGAGTAACTCCTCTCGCACGACGCTCGCGCCGAGTGTCGCGAGCGACGTGGCGCGTGCGGCCACGTCGTCCGGCAGCTCCAAGCGTCCCACGTTGAGACCCACGCCGACCACGGCGGCGCCGAGTCGCTCGCCGCGCATCTGACTCTCCACCAGGATGCCCGCGACTTTCTTCCTAGCGACGACGACGTCGTTGGGCCATTTCACCCGGGCGGTTTTTGCAACACTCGCCGCCGCGAGCGCCGCTGCCACCGCCGCGCGCACGGCGAGCCCGGCAACGAGCGACAGACACGCCGCGCGCTCCGCCAGAATCTCCGGCCGCAGCACGACGGAGAACAGTAGCGCTTCGCCGGGCGGAGCATGCCACGTGTTGCCGCGCCGACCGCGGCCTTTGCGCTGCTCGTCGGTGACGAACAACGCGCCGTGCGGCGCGCCGTCACGTGCCGCCGCGAGCGCGTCGTCGTTGGTCGAGTCGGTGAGCGCGCTCACGACGCACGGCGCTCCGAGCGGAAGGCTCGCCGCGAGCGCGCGAAAGCGCTCGCCGTCGAACGGCGCCGTCATGCGAGCGGCTCGATCTCGAGCGAAATATCCGAGGCTCCGGGGCTATGCGTGAGCGCGCCCACGGAGACTACGTCGACGCCGAGGCGCGCGAGCTCGGCGATGCGCTCCACGGTGATGCCGCCCGAAACCTCGACGAGCGCGCGGCCTTTCGTGCGGCGCAGCGCCTCTTCGATGGCGGCGTTCGTGAAGTTGTCGAGCAGCACCACCTCGGCCCCCGCGGCGAGCGCTTCGTCGAGCTGCTCGAGTGTGTCGACCTCGACCTCGACGCGCGTCACGTGCGTGGCCCGCGCGCGCGCCTTCGCGATGGCGGCCGCGACGCCGCCCGCGAGCGCGACGTGGTTGTCCTTGATGAGGACGGCGGTGCCGAGGTTGTCGCGGTGGTTGTGGCCGCCGCCCGCGCGCACGGCCGCGCGCTCGAGGGCGCGGAGGCCCGGCGTCGTCTTGCGGGTGTCGATGATGCGGAGCTTGCTGCCGTTCGGCACCGCCGCGACGAAGCGCGCGGTGAGCGTCGCGATGCCGCACAAGCGCTGGGCGAAGTTCAGCGCCGTGCGCTCGGCGGCGAGGAGGGCTCGGGCGCGCCCCTCGACGACCCAGAGCGCCGTGCCCGCGGCGACGCTCGTTCCCTCGGCCACCAGGCTTTCGACGCGCACGCCTGGATCCACCCGGTAGAACACGCGCGCGAACGCGTCGGCGCCGGCCGCGACGAGGGGCTGCTTCGCGACGGCCCGCGCCACGGCTCGCTTGTCTTCGGGGACCAGCGCTTCACTCGTCACGTCACCCGAGCCCAGATCCTCGGCGAGCGCGCGATCGATGATCGCGTCGAGCAGCGGCGACAGCATCATCCGAGACCGTAGCTCCGCGCCAAGTACGAAGCAAAGAGGTTACAGAGTGCGTGCAGCGCGATGCTCGCGCCGACCCCGCCCGTGCGTGCGCGCAACCAACCGAAGAGCAGCGCGGGGAAGAACACGGCGAGCCGGTTCGCATCGAGCTCCGTCGCGAGGTGGCCGAGCGCGAAAAGCGCGCTCGTGACGAGCAGCGACGGACCGAGCTCGGCGCCGAGCACGCGGAGCCGCGGGCGCCATACCTCGTCGAGCGCCGACTGCAGGTAGCCGCGATAGAACGCTTCCTCCGGCAGCGCGATCACGAGCCACTGCCCGAGCGCGTCGTCCGCGAGCGTCGCGAGGCCCGCCGGTCTGAAGCTCGACGCCGGCTTCCAGAAATGGACCCAGCCGATCCAAAACGGCGGCAGCACGACGAGCGCTACACCGAGCGCCCAAGCAAGCGCCCGTGCTCCTTCGCTCGCGAGCCGCGCCGGGGCGAGCGGCTCCGAATCGAAGAGGCCGCCGAGCGCGAGGCCATGGCGGTGGACGGTCGCGCTGTCGTGCCGGAGCACGAGGAAGTACGTCGCGAGCAGGAAGGCGAGACCGACGCCCGTCGCCTGGTACGCGTCGGGCAGGCCATACGAGAGGGCCGTGACGACTGCCGTGACGCCGACGGCTACGGCGAGCGGACTCAGCGCGCGCGGCACGAGAGGGGAGTTACTACGAGTCACGAGCGCGGGGCGCTCGGCTGTCTGGCCGACGCCGCTAGTCGATTTCGCCGGATTTCGCGGAAACTTCCGCCTCTGACGGAGCCGAGCGTCCGAGTGGCGCTCGTTCCAGTGGGAGCATTCCATGTCTCCCATCGACTCTGAGGCTGGGTTACTGTCGCCCGCAAGCGCCGCCATGCTCGAAACCAACCTGCCCCAAACGCCGGCTCCTACTCCTCCTCCCTCTGCGGTGATCCCGCAGGTCGACCTGGCCAAATGGCCGCCCGATGGCGACGTTCCCGGAGCACCGAGCCCGGGTATCCCGGCGGGTGGTGGCTACGGCGGTGGCGGCTACGGCGGTGGTGGCGACGACTTCAAGAAGGGTCGTTTCAATCCTGCGGTCATCGTCGTCGGCATCGTCATGGTGCTCGGCGCCGCGGGCTTCCTCGTCTTCGGCATGAAGAAGGATGCCGAGCGACTCACGGTCGAGCAGGGCGAAGCCGTCAAGCGCGACATCTTCGTGAAGCCGAAGGCCGAGCAGATCCCGCTCTGGCGTGAATGGGCCGCGAAGGAGAGCAGCGACGAGGTGCGCGCCGAAGCGCTCAAGCAGCTCGCGTGGGCGAAGGATCCGCAAGGCGTGCCGCTCGCCGCGGCGGCGCTCAGCTATCCGTCGGACGGCGTGCAGGGCATGGCCGCGCTCGCGCTTGCCGAGTACGGGCGTCCGATGGGCGAGGGCGCGAAGGACAGCCTGCTCGCGGCGCTGAAGACGGCGGGCGCCGGCGCCAAGCCGCAGATCGCGTGGGCTTCCGTGGTGCTCGGCGACACGCGCGCGCTCGACGAGGTCCTGAACCTGTATCGGCTCGGTCACCTCGCGAAGGTGCAGCGCCTCGGTGGCGGCATGGCGTTCAATCCCGACAAGATCGTGAACCTGATCGGCGTCGACAAGATGGCGACGATGGCCGACGACAAGAGCCCGGCCGTGCGCCAGCTCGTCGCGACGGTGCTCTCGAACCACGCCGAGGCCAAGTACACCGACACGCTGATCAAGCTCGTCAAGGATCCGGATCCCGAGGTGCAGCGCCAGGCCGCGCCCGGTCTCGGCAAGATCGGCGACGCTCGCGCGCGCGAGCCGCTCGTCTCCGCACTGCGCGGCGTCGATAAGGAGAGCCGCACCAAGTACTTCGAGGCGCTTCGCGACGGCATCGGTACCGAGGGTCTCGTGGTCGCGCTCGACGCGGCCCCGACCGAGGACCCCCCGGACGACAACCGTCAGCCCGGCAAGGCTGCTTGGTACTTTAGGAAGCAGCTCCTCAACATGATCTACGTGTTCGACGCCACGGACGCGATGAAGGCCGGCCAGGGCCTGAACGATCCGAGCGGCGCCGACTCGCTTTACAAGTACATCCAGACCAATCCCCACATTCACCTGCAGACGCACGCGGCGCTCGCGCTCGCGGCCATCGGTGACATTCGCGCGGTGCCGACGCTCGCCAAGCGCCTGCGCATGGATCCGCTGAAGATCTATTCCGACCAGAACGACTGGGAAATGGGGCTCAAGCGCAGCGACGACGAGCGCGTGCAGGCGGCCCGCATGATCGCGGATCTCTCGATCCTGCATCCCGACAAGCTGCCGCTGATCCAGGAGCAGGCCGAAGACGCCGTGATCTTCTGGATCCACGAGATGCCGTCGCCGCACGCGAACGGCCTGCGCGCCCTGGCCGCGATGGGCTCGACCAAGGACATCGAGGCCTTCCGCAAGTGGGCGGAGCCGAACGTTCCGATGCCGAAGGAAGGGCAGCAGCCGCCGATGCCGGAGGAGTGGGTCATCGCGCAGAGCGCGCTCCGCTACGTCGGCTGGCTCAAGGACGAGCGCTCCTGGAAGTCCCTGGAGAAGGCGATCAAGGCGAACTCCAAGGAATACGACGTGACCATGGACGGCCTCTACGCCGGTGGTCTCGCCATCCTCGGCATGACGTTCCGCGCGCTCGGTGTCGGCGCCGCCGACGGCTTCTCGGAGTGGCGCGACAACAAGGCCTTCAAGCCGATGTTGAAATACATCGAGAACCCGAAGGAGAACGAGCAGAGCCGCGCGCAAGCCTGTGCCGCGCTCGCTTGGGTCGCCGAGAAGGACGACTTCCTCGAGGTCGCGAAGAAGATCCAGCAGTACTCGGGCAACGAGAAGCCGGACGAGGTCCGCCGCGCTTGCTTCCTCGAGACGCTGATTCAGCGCCCGATCCCGGGTACCGCGGGCGCGCTCATCTCGCTCTTCACGCCCGAGGCGGCGACGGAGACGCGGCACCAGGTCGCGCGCGCCATGGCCAAGAGCGGCTTCGATCAGGCGATCGAGGCGAAGCTCTTCGAGATGATGGACAACGAGGTGCTGATGAACGACGCGGCACTCGCGCTGATCCTCGGCGGCTCGCCCGACACGGCGGCACGCGCCGTCGCGCTCTTCGGTCGGAAGCCCGCGAACGTCGCCAAGCCCGCGCTCGATGAGCTCAGTGACCTTTGGTACAAGAGCTTCGGCTACTGGTCGACGGACGATCTCGAAGCCGGCTTGCTCTTCAAGTACGTCGAGAACGCGGAGGCGATGAGCCACGTCACGATCAACCAGACGCCCCAGGAGTGGGCGCGGGTGCTCCTGACGAGCCAGTTCGACAACCTCCTCTACGACAACGGCCCGCACTCGTTCACGCGCGTCGTGCTGCGCAGCCGCCTCTACCAGATGGCCAAGGGCGCGGACGAAGCCAAGCGCGCGGGCGCGCTCCGCACGCTCAAGTTCATGAAGGAGCAGGGCGTGCTGCTCGCGCTCCGCAACGAGCCGGGCGCGGCGGGCGAAGCGGCGCGGCAGGCCTACTTCGAGCTCATGAATCCGAAGCTCGTCACGGGCATCGCGGTTCCGGACAAGAAGTGACGCGCGCCGGGGCCGGCGCCCGCGCCGCGTGGCTGTCGCTTCTGGCGATAGGCTGCACGGCGGCGGGCCCGTCTCCGCAAGCGCCCACCGACGCGAGCACGACCGAGCGGGCCAGCGTTCCGACGGGCCCCGAGGTCTGCGGCAACGCGCTCGACGACAACGGGAACGGACTCGCCGAAGAAGGCTGCGGTCTCACGTCGGGCGCGGTCCAGTTTCTCATCGCGTGGGACGAGCCGAGCGCAGACGTCGATCTCCGCGTCATCGATCCGAACGACGAGCTCGTGGAAGTGGGGCGACCGACGGAGAGCGGTCTCGTGAAGGAGCGCGACTGCCCGGGTCGAGACGGCGAGTGTCGCGGCAAGAATCTCGAGACGGTTTATCAGGAGGAGGGCGAGCCCGCGGCGGGCAAGTACGCCGTGCGCGTGGTGCTCGTTTCGCTCGGGAATTCGGAGCCTCCCATCGACGTTAGGCTCTGGGCGCGCGTGGGCTCCCGGGCGTATTCACGCACCTTCCAGCTGCCGCGCGTCGAGTCGGATTGGCAGACGACACTCGGGCTGTAGAGCCTGACCAACGAGATGCCGCTGTAGCTGCGGGCGCTGACGGGATGCGCACGGGTTCGGTGCTATGCTATGAGGGTCTCGGCCAGGAGGCCGCTCATGGGATCGCTCAGCCCGATACACTGGTTACTCGTCATCGTCGTTCTGCTTCTGGTTTTCGGCCCCACGCGTTTGGCCGGTGCCGGTAAGGGCCTCGGCGAAGGCATTCGTGCCTTCAAGAAGGGCCTGAGCGAGGACGAGATCGAGGACGCGAAGAAGGCCGAAGAGGCCAAGCAGCTCGCGGCCGAGAAGCCGTCCGAAGAGAAGCCTCCCGCCAAGCCCGCCGACGAGAAGCCGGCCTGAGCCGCGGCTCGTCGCTCGGACGCAGTCGCTCGCAGAGCTCGGTCGTCGTGAGAAGCGCTCGCTCGCCATGAGCGAGCGCTCCGAGGCTCACGTCGCCGGCGTCTTCTTCTTCGATTTCAGGTATTCGCGCGTGATCTCGATGATCGCGGGCAGGATACTGATGAAGATGATCGCGAAGATCACGACGTGGAAGCGCTTCTGCACCCACTCCTGGTGCGCGAACTTGTAGCCCACGAAGACGAGCGTCGGGACCCACGCGACCGCGCCGATCAGGTTGAACGCGAAGAAGCGCGAGTAGCGCATGTTGCCGACGCCGGCGACGAACGGCGCGAACGTGCGAATGATCGGAATGAAGCGCGCGATGATGATCGTCTTGCCGCCGTAGCGCTCGTAGAAATCCTGCGTGCGATAGAGGTGCTTCTTGTTGAAGAAGATCGAGCGCTCGCTCGTGAACACGGCGGCCCCGAGCTTCTTGCCGATCGAGTAGTTCACGGCGTCGCCGAGCACGGCGGCGATAATCAATAGTGGAATAATCGCGTAGACGTCGATCGTCCCTTCGAGCGCCGCGACGACACCGACCGTGAAGAGCAGCGAATCACCGGGCAGGATGGGCGCGATGACGAGGCCCGTTTCCGCGAAAACGATGCCGAAAAGGATGACGTACACCCACACACCGAGGTCGTGCGCCCAGGTCTGGATGTGCTTGTCGAGGTGGGTGATGAGTTCGATAGGATTCAAGCGCTGGCTCCCCGGGGGCGTTCCGTCTAGCATGAAAGTATGGCCGAAGTCCTCGGTCGCGTCGTAGCCAGCGACCTCGGCGGTCCGCGTGGACCGGATGCCACCCATCGCATCCGGGTGCCCCGAGCCTGGCTGAAGCAGGGCGCGCTCGTCGAGCTCGACCTGCCGCGGCACCTCGTGTGTGCGGCCTGTGAGGGAGGGGGCTGCGACACTTGCGAGCGTTCGGGGGGCGTCACGCTGCGCGAGCGAGGCGCCCCCGCCGACGTGCTCGAGGTCGCCCTACCGCGGGCGAAGGCCGACGAGACCTTCGTGATCCGCCTGCCCGAGCGCGGCGGGCTCGCGCCCGAAGGTTCGGGGCTGCCGCGCGGGCACCTGCTCTTGCGGGTGGAGCCGAGCGCGGAAGCCGACGCCAGCGTGTCGCTCGCGCTGCGTGGGGCACAAGCGCCCGCGCGGCGCATTCCGAGCGTGCCGCCCGCTTGGGTGCCGTCTCGCTCGCTGGTTCTCGCGCTCGTGCTCGGCGCGAGTGTCATTCTGCTCGTGATCTGGCTACTGTTCGGGCGATGAGCCCGTTCTTGATGGCCGTGCTCCTCCTCGGGTTGTGGGGAGCCTTCGCCGTGAGCGCGTCGCGACGCCTGGCGTTGCTCCGCACCGGCAACACGACGTGGGAGCCACGCTTCGATCGCCTCGGTGAACGGCTGCGCGTCGTCGTGCGCTACGCGCTCGTGCAATCGAAGATGCCGAACTACCCGCTCGCGGGTGTCGCGCATTACCTGATTTTCACGGGCTTCGTCGTGCTGCTCCTGCGCACGCTCGTGCTTTGGGGGCGCGGCTTCGACCCGACGTGGAACCTCTTCGTGCTCGGTCCGGAGCCGGTGCTCGGGCTGCCGCTCGGCGAGCTTTACGGCTGGTTGAAGGACATTTTCGGCCTGCTCGTGATCGCGGGCGCGCTCGTGTTCGTCTACCTGCGCGTCGTGCGCCGCGAGAAGCGCATGACGCTGAGCGGCGAAGGGCTCGTGATCCTCGGCATCATCGCGACGATGATGCTCGCCGATCTGACCTACGACGGCGCGACGCTGCTCCTCCACGCGCGTGCCGCGGCGGAGTGCGGAACGGCGTCGTACTGCGATGCCGTGCGCGAGCTCACGGCTCCGCTCGGACCGCCGCGCAGCGAGTTCGCGCTCGAGCTGTTTCCGGAGCCGGGCGGCATGCTGTTCGCGACGCTGCTCGGCGGCCTCGGCAGCGAGACGCTCGTCCCGCTCGCGAAGGCGGGCTTCTGGACGCACTCGACGCTCGTGCTCGTGTTCCTCAACATCCTGCCGTACACGAAGCACTTCCACATCATCACGGCGGTGCCGAACGTGTTCTTTGGCGACCTCACGCCGCGCGGCCGCTTGCGTCCGCTCGCGCAGAGCACCGAAGGCTTGATGAGCCTCGTCGAGAAGGCGACCGAGGGCGAGGATCACGGCGCTGCGCGCATCGGCTACGCGCGGCTCGAGCACTTCCCCTGGAAGGACTACCTCGATTTCTACACCTGCACCGAGTGCGGGCGCTGCTCGGACAACTGCCCGGCGTTCATCACGGGCAAGCTGCTCTCACCGAAGCAACTCACGCTCGATCTGCGCGACCGCCTCTACGGCAAGAAAGAGGGGCCGAAGGACCTCGTCCCCGAGCTCATCAAGCCGGAGGTGCTGTGGGCCTGCACCACCTGTCGCGCCTGCGAAGAGCAGTGCCCCGTGAACATCACCTACGTCGACAAGATCGTGCAGATGCGCCGCAATTTGGTGACGATCCGCGGCGAATTCCCGGCCGAGCTCGGCAAGCCGTTCGAGGGCATGGAGACGAACGGCAATCCGTGGAACCTCGCGCGCGTCGATCGCGCGGCCTGGACGGAGGGCCTCGACGTGAAGGTGATGGCCCAGAAGCCCGATGCGGAGGTGCTGTTCTGGGTTGGCTGCGCCGCGAGCTACGACGACCGCGCCAAGAAGATCGCGCGCGCGACGGCGCAGCTTCTGACCAAAGCGGGCGTGGACTTCGCGATCCTCGCCGACGAGGAGACGTGCACGGGCGACCCGGCGCGCCGGGCGGGCAACGAGTACCTCTTCAGCATGCTGGCCGAGACGAACGCCGCAACGCTGAACGGCTACAAGGATAAAGGCGGCGCGCGACGCGTGATCACGACCTGCCCGCACTGCTTCAACACGCTCAAGAACGAGTACCCGGATTTCGGCGCGAATCTCGAGGTGATTCACCACACGGACTTCTTGCTCGGGCTCGTGGCCGAGAAGAAGCTCGTGCCGACGCAGAGCGCGCGCGGCAAGATCGCGTACCACGACTCCTGCTATCTCGGCCGTTACAACGACGGCTACGAGTCACCGCGCGCCGTCCTCTCGGCGATCCCCGGCGTCGAGCTCGTCGAGGTCGAGCATTTCAACAAGAAGCGCGGGCTCTGCTGCGGCGCCGGTGGCGCGCAGATGTGGATGGAAGAGCAGAACAAGGACCGCGTGAACGTGAAGCGCACGCTGCAGCTCATCGACACGGGCGCGAAGACGCTCGCGAGCGCCTGCCCCTTCTGCATGACGATGCTGACCGACGGCGTGAAGGCGCAGTCGAAAGAAGAAGAGATCAAGACGCTCGACATCGCGGAGCTGCTCGCCGAGGCGTGCGGCATCGGGTCGGCGCCGGCCGTCGCGGCGGAATAGCGCGGTCATCGCGGCGCGAGGCCGCGTTCGCAGCGAAACGGCGTTCGCACGGCGGACTCTCGAGCTTTACATTGAATGACGATCGTCATACTAAGCCCGCGTGCGCTACCCCGCATCCCGCAAGCAGCAGAGCCGCGAGCGCATCCTGAGCGCCGCTGCCGACCTGTTCCGGCGGCACGGCCTGGATGCGACCGGCGTGGACGCGGTGATGGCGGCCGCGGGCCTCACGGCGGGCGGGTTCTACGCCCATTTTCGCTCGAAGGACGCGCTCGTCGCGGCCGCCGTCGCCAAGGCAGGGGAGAAGGCGCGTCACCGCTGGATCGTGCCGTTCGACGCGCTCCGTGGCCGAGCGTGGTCACGCGCGTTCGTGCGGCGCTACCTGAGCGAGGAGCACCGCGACGATCGTGAGTCCGGCTGCACGCTCCCCACGTTGTCGGGCGATGTCGCGCGCTCGGGCGTCGTGGCGCGGCGGCACGTGCAGGCGCACCTCGCCGGGTTGTTCGAGCTGATCGCGGAGCGCTGCCGTTCGGAGTCGGCGCCCCCGCGCGAGCAGGTGCTCGGAGCCGTGGCGCTGTGTGTCGGGGGCCTCTTGCTCTCCCGCGTCGTGGTCGACCAGGAATTGTCGAACGAGATGCTCCGCGCCTGTCGCGCGAGCGCAGAGCGGCTGCTCGAGCCCGAGCGTTCGGAGCGGCCTCGAAGGAAGAAAGCAAAACGATGAGCAAACGCGCAGTCATCACGGGCATCGGCCTGCTCACGCCGCTCGGCGTGGGCCGCGAGGCGAGCTGGTCCGGCCTGGTTCAGGGCAGAAGTGGAATTCGCCCCTTCACGCAGTTCGACGCGAGCCGCCTGAAGAGCCGATTCGGAGGCGAAGTGCCCGGCTTCGACCCGCTCCTCACGCTCGACAAGCCGAGCGCCCGCCGTACCGATCGCTACACACAATTCGCGCTCGCCGCCGCTGACGAGGCGGTGGCCGACGCGGGCCTCACGATCGACCCGGCGAAGGCCGCGCGTGCCGGCGTGCTGCTCGGCGTCGCGCTCGGCGGCCTCGCGAGCCTCGAGCATCACCATCGGCTCTTGCTCGACAAGGGCCCGGACAAGATGAACCCGTTCATGGTGCCGATGATGCTCGCCAACACGGCGCCCGGCATGCTCGCGATCCGCTACGGCGCCCGCGGCCCGAACTTCACGCTCACCTCGGCCTGCGCTTCCGGCGCGCACGCCATCGGCGAGAGCCTCGAGCTCATCCGGCGCGGCGTCATCGACGTGGCGATCACGGGCGGCGTGGAAGCGGTCCTCACCGAGCTCTGCGTCTCGGGCTTCTGCGCGATGCGCGCGCTCTCGACCCGCAACGAGGAGCCGGAGCGCGCGAGCCGCCCCTTCGCCACGGGACGCGACGGCTTCGTCATCAGCGAAGGGGCGGGCATCGTCATCCTCGAGGAGCTCGACCACGCGCGAGCCCGCGGAGCGCGCATCTACGCCGAGGTCGCGGGCTACGGCTCGAGCGCGGACGCCCACCACATCACGGCGCCGCATCCGGAGGGCGAGGGCGTCGTCGTCGCGATCGAGCGCGCCCTGGCGTCGGCGGGCCTCACTCCAAGTGACATCGACCACGTGAACGCGCACGCCACCTCGACCCCGATGGGCGACGAGGGCGAGGCGCGAGCGATCCGGCGCGTCTTCGGCGCGCACACCGACAAGCTCCTCGTCACGGCGCCGAAGTCCATGCTCGGCCATACCCTCGGCGCGGCCGGCGGCATCGAGACGGCCGCGCTCGCGCTCACGCTGGCGCGCTCGCTCATCCCTCCCACGATCAACCTCGACGAGCGCGATCCGGCGTGCGACCTCCCAATCGTCACGGGGGGCGCCCGCGAGGGCCGCGTCAACGCCGCGGTCAAAAACTCCTTCGGTTTCGGTGGAACGAACGCGTCGCTGGTGCTCTCTCGCCTGCAAGCATGAGGGGTGAGACGAAGCCCCCGGCCTGGGCTATACTGCTGGCCGGATGCCGCTTCGCGCCTCTTCTGCCGTTGCCGAAACCGAGGACGCCTCGGCGTCGCTCGGCGCGGGCACGCGCCACGGCCGCCGCTACGAGTGCGACTCCTGCGGCCACTGGTTCGACGGCGAGCCTGCGGGCGCCGGCCTCTTCCTCTGGACGCGCGGCGAAGAGGTTCGCTACGAAGAGCCGCCGCTCTGCGAGGAGTGCGCGCGAGAGATCAGCGTCGGCGCCCTCGTGAAGTGGGATAACGAGGCCGACGAAGAGGGGTAGGCGGGCCCCCGGCGTCTCGGATCGAGACGCCGCTCAAGGTCCGGCCGCGCGGGCCGTTCTCTGGTCCGTATGCGCGTCCTCGAGCTTTTTCAAGCAGGCGTCGCCGGCCTGCGCCGTCAGATCTCCGGCATGAACGCCGCGGCGAACCAGGTCCTCGTCGAATCGACCCAGCCGAGCACCCCCGACCGCGTCAGCATCTCGGAAGACGCCAAGCAAGCGGCCGCGACGGGCACGTCGCAGACCTCCGGCATCGAAGGCGCGATGGTCGACCTCCGCGTCTCCAAATACCTCGCGATCGCGAACATCAAAGTCCTCGAGACCGGCAACGACGTGACCAAAGAGCTCGAGAAGCTCATCAAGTAGCGTCGGGGCGAGCGCAAGTAGCGTCGGGGCGAGCGCAAGTAGCGTCGGGGCCCGTCGCTGGAGCGGGGAAGTCCGTCCACGCGCGCGTCGACACGTCAGAGATGATGAGTTGATGCCCCCAAGGTGGGTGCGGCGCCGTACGGCCCGCGTGCTCGGCCTTCGGCCTGCGCGCGCGGCTGCCCCCTTACGCTGGCGTTGCCAGCGTGGGGGCACGACGGAGTTGGGCGGTGGGCGTGCGCCATCAGCGGGCGACGTGCTCGGTGGTGTCGCGCTAAGCGGTTTGGTGCTGAGCCGGTAAGCGGCCGGGTCCACGCGGCGTGCACAGAGACGCAAGGCGTAGACCGTCATGCGCGCCTTCACTCGCGAAGCCGTTCAACGGCGTGGGGCGAGCTCGGACGTGTCACACCGCGCAGCGCTGCGGGAGTGCCGTGACCTAGCGGAGCCGTTGAACGGCGTGGGAACGAAGTCGTGGCGAGCTACGCCGCGAAATGCCGTGAGAATGGCGCGACGTAGCGGAGCCGTTTGAACGGTGTGGGAACGAAGTCGTGGGGCGCCACGCCGCGGAAACGCCGTGAGAATGGCGCGACGTAGCGGAGCCGTTTGAACGGCATGGGAGCGAGGTCGTGGCGAGCAACGCCGCGGAAACGCCGCGACGACTGCTGAGCCGGTGGGGCGGCGTGGTGCTCGGCCTCGGGGCTAGGGGCTCGTGGCAGACGGAAACGCGGCGCGCGGTTAATGACCGCCCCGACGCCTGGAGCCGTTGGGGCTTCCTGTTGCTGGGGAGGCCGTGCGCTCCGTAAGCATTTTATTCGGAATGTGCTTGACGGAGTTCGGAGGGTTCGAGTGTTGAGCGGGGCTGCTTGCTCTGTAAATGCCGCTCTGCTGCGTCAGGTCGGGCGGTGGCTGGCTTTCGGCGCTTGGACGACTTCGCTGTCGTTTCGACGCGTGGAACGACGTCCTGCGCGCGCAGGCGAGGACGAAAATCTGCGTGTTAGAGAGGAAGCTCAGTGAGACCACGGCGGCTCGACGGCGCGTGGTCGGGAGGTTCGAACATGTCAGCAGCTGTAGTCTTGGAGGGTGACGACGCTTCATGGCGTCAGGCACATGAAGCGCTCGTCCGTCTCGCCACGGAGCGCGCGGGGCTCGATTTCGACGAAGGACGCGCGCTTCTCCGGGCGCGTCGTTCGGGGGCGCATGTTCGGCTCGGGTTCGCGTCGTTCCTGGAATACACGGAGCGTCTTTTCGGCTACGGACCCAAGCTCACGCAGGAGAAGCTCCGCGTCGCCCAGGCGCTCGAGGAGCTTCCTGAAACCGCAGGGGAGCTCCGAACGGGCGCCATCAACTTCTCGGTCGCGCGCGAGCTCACGCGCGTGGCGATTCCGGCTACCGAAAAGGAGTGGCTGGAAGCTGCCCGAGGCCGGACCGTGCGCGAAGTCGAGCAGCTCGTGAACGGTCACCGTCCGGGGAGCCTTCCCGATGACTTTCCGAACTCGCGGCTCGAGCGCCACCTGCTTCGCCTCGAGCTCTCGGGCGAGGTTTTCGCTGCCTTCCGCGAAGCGATGGCGAAAATCCGGCGCGACGCGGGGGAGCCTCTCGACGAAGACGCAGCTTTCCTGCTGCTCTGCCGTCAGACCCTCGCGGGGAATAGGGACCCGGGGCGCTCGAGCTACCAAATCGCGCTCGCGGTTTGCGAGCGCTGTCGCCGGGCCACGCAGCAGGGGCGGGGCGACCTCGTCGAAGTCGCTCCCGAAATCGTCGAGATGGCGGAGTGCGATGCTCAACACATCGGGCACGTCGACGCA
>DATMCL010000078.1:0-49646 GCA_035558375.1 Polyangiaceae bacterium | reverse complement strand
CGCCGCGACGTCGAAACCGCGCGGCTTCGGGCAGCGCGGAGGGGCCTCACCGAGACGGCGGCGGTCGAAGGGCTGCGCGTGCTCGCGGATCAGAACTGCGCGCCGCGCATCGCAGGCGGCGTGCTCACGCTCGACGAGCTGACGCCCGATCGCGCCAAGGTCGTGGCGCTCACCGTCGCGCAGAGCGCGGCCATGGAATACTACGAGCGCATCGTCGACGACATGTTCGCGCGCACGGAGCGCATCGTGAATCAGCTCGAAACGCGCGGGACGGTGCCCTATCGCACGCGCCCCCTGCATCGCTTCATCGGCACGGCGATCGGCACTCGGAACGAGGTGGTGTCGATCCTGCACCTGCTCGACAAGCCCGACGAGGCCTGGGAAGACCCTGGCATGGACCGCATTTACGGCGAGCTCCGCGCGGAGTTCGACCTCGGCGATCGGTACCGCTCGCTCGAGCTGAAGCTCCGCAGCGTGCAGGATTCCCTCGAGCTCGTGCTCGACGTGGCGCGCGACCGGCGGCTCGTGCTGCTCGAGACGATCGTCGTGCTCTTGATTCTTTCGGAGATCGTTCTCGCCCTGACCAAGATGCATTGAGCTTGAGGAGCCCCCAACATGTTCGAGACGGCAGAGCTCGGCAGGAAGATGACCAAAGCCGACTACGAGGCGGCGTTGCCCGACCTCCGCACGCGGCTCCTGAAGGCGCAGGCGGCGCTCGAGGCCGCGGGCATTCCGGTCGTCGTGCTCCTCAACGGCGTCGGCGGCATGGCCGAGACCATGAACCGTCTGTGCGAGTGGATGGACGCGCGCTACCTCGTGACGGAGGCGTGGTCTCCACCGAGCGAGGAGGAGGCGGCGCACCCGGAGTACTGGCGCTTCTGGCGCTGGCTGCCGGCCAAGGGGCGCGTCGGGCTTTTCCTCGGGAATTGGTACACGCGCCCGATCGTCCTTCGCGGCGAAGGGCGCATCAAAGCCAACGCCTTCGAGCACGAGCTGCACCGCATCGCCACGTTCGAGCGAATGCTCGCGGACGACGGCATGGTGCTCGTCAAGCTGTGGCTGCATCTCTCGAAGCGCGACCAGCGGCGAAGGCTCGAAGCGCTCGATGCCAAGCGCACGACGCGCTTTCGGATTGGTCACAACGAGTGGCAGCGTCTCGAGCACTACGGGAAATTCCGGCGCGCCTCCGAGCAGGCGCTGCGCGAGACGAGCACCGGGCAGTGCCCCTGGAACATCGTGGAGGCCACCGACCAGCGCTACCGCGACATCGAGGTGGCGCGCGTCATCTGTGACGCGCTCGAGCGGCGCCTCGCCGAGCGCCGGGAAGAGCCGAAGCCCGCTCCCGAGCCCACCGTGTCGAACCCCGATACCATCCTCGACCGGCTCGACTTCAGGGCGCACGCGGACAAGCAGGATTACGACGAGCGGGTTCCGGCGCTCCAGGCGCGGCTGCACGAGCTCGCCGGAAAGCTCGCCCGACGCAAGAAGAGCGCCATCTTCCTGTTCGAAGGGCCCGACGCCGCCGGAAAAGGTGGCGCGATCCGGCGCATCACGGCGGCGCTCGACGCCGTCCAGTACCGGGTGATCCCGGTGGGCGCGCCCACCGACGAGGAGCGGGCGCATCACTACCTCTGGCGCTTCTGGCGACATCTACCGGGGCGCGGCCGCATCACCATCTACGACCGCAGCTGGTATGGGCGCGTGCTCGTGGAGCGCGTCGAGGGCTTTGCGACGCGGGCGGAATGGACGCGCGCCTATCAGGAGATCAACGCGTTCGAGCGGGAGCTCACGGACGACGGGGTCGTGCTCGTGAAGTTCTGGCTGCACGTCACCTCGGAGGAGCAGCTTCGTCGCTTCGAAGACCGCGCGCGTGAGCCGTGGAAGCAGCACAAGCTCACGGCCGAGGACTACAGGAACCGTACGCGCGAGAACCCCTACGAGCTCGCAGCGAGCGAGATGATCGAGCAGAACAGCACGGAGTACGCGCCGTTCACGCTCGTTCCGGCGAACGACAAGCGACTCGCGCGGCTCAAGGTGCTCGAGACCGTCTGCGAACGACTCGAGGCGGCGCTCTAGTGGCTGTCGTTGCCTGCGCACTTTCTGCAGTCACCGTTTTGGGTGCGCAAAGGTTGCGCAAAAGCCGACCTGCTCGCGCGGTCTAGGCCACGAATCAGCCAAAACTCGCCGCGGATCGATCCTTGCTTCGGCAGACCTCAATAGCCATGACGACGCAGGGTGATCGGCAGAGACAGCTCCTCGTAGTCGGCGCGGGCCCGGTCGGTCTGTGCGCCGCGCTGTGTGCGGCACGGGCTGGGCTCGACGTGGAGCTGATCGACCAGAGCTTCCGTGGTTTCGGGCGTGGCTACGCGACGCTCCTCCACCCTGCCGTCGTCCAGACGTTCGAGCGGCTCGGCGTGGGCGACAAGCTCCGCCGGGCCGGGCGCGAGATCACCGGCATCGGCGTGAACGCGGACGGGTCCGAGCGGATGCGGCTCGAGCTTCCGTCGCCCGCGCTCGCCGTGGCGCAAGGCGTGCTCGAGCAGACGCTGCTGACGGCGCTGCGTGAGCTCGAC
The DNA here is from genome assembly GCA_035558375.1 of Polyangiaceae bacterium. Classification (GTDB taxonomy): domain Bacteria; phylum Myxococcota_A; class Polyangia; order Polyangiales; family Polyangiaceae; genus PMG-095. Next base: position 47,073 of record DATMCL010000078.1, on the reverse strand, counting down.
GTGCCGCTCTCTGCTCCGTGCGAGGCGAGCACCATTCTTCAGGATTCTTCGAAGGTGGCGGTGAGGGTCGTCCGGCGCGAGCTCGTCACGTACGGCTCGCCTGCCGAATACTCCGACTGGGCGGCGGTCGAGTCGTCGCTCGTCCGGGCCGACTTCGTGATCGGGGCCGACGGTTACGACTCGCGCGTGCGGACGGCGCTCGGCATCGATTGCGCCACGCTCGGCGAAACCGAGAGCTTCGCCATGTTCGAGGTGGCTGCGCACGAAGCAGCGAGCTCGGACATCGAGCTCGGGTTCACGGGCGGACTCGTGAGCGCGGTGATTCCGCTGCCGAGCGGGCGCGCGCGCATCGGGTTTCAGCTGAATTCGGGCCTCGACCTCGAGCCCGATGTCGCCCGCCTCCACGAGCTCGTCCGCACGCGTGCCCCGTGGTTTCAGAACGGGCAGCAGCAGGTGGACTGGGGCACGGTCATTCACTTCGAGCGGCGCTTGGTGCGGCGCTTCGGGGTGGAGCGCGTCTGGCTCGCGGGCGATGCGGCTCACGTGACGAGCCCCTTCGGGGCGCAAAGCATGAACCTCGGCCTGCTCGAAGCCGAGCAGTTCGTGGGCGACATCGTGCAGTGCGTGAAACACGGTGCCCCGATCGAAACCGTGCACGAGCACAGCGCCGAACGGCTCCGGGAATGGCACAAGCTGCTCGGCTACAACGTGCGCTTCGACTTGCTCACCAATGCGCCGACTTGGCTCCCCGCGTACGCGCGCCGGGTCGCGCCCGTCATGCCTGCCTCCGGTCCCGACCTCAAGAAGGTGCTCGAGCAGGTGGGGCTCAGGCTGTCGTAGCGGGTCGGTCGAAGAGCTCTTCGAGCGTGCGGAGCAGATCGGGCACGCGGACGGGCTTCGTGAGGTAGCGGTAAAACCCTACGTCGGCGGCGCGTTTGCGGTCATCGAGCATCGCCGCGGCCGTCAGCGCGATCACGGGGAGGTGCTTGGTTTCCGGCCAAGAGCGCAGCTTTGCCGTGGCCTCGTAGCCGCTCATCCCAGGCAGGTTGATGTCCATGATGACGACGTCGGGGACGCGGGCGCGCACGATCTCGATCCCGACCTCGGCCGTGGGCGCGGTGACGAGGTCGACGCGCTCGAGCTCGTCGATCAAGCTCTGCATGAACGCGATGTTGGACGGATTGTCCTCGATGTAGACGATCGTGTAGCGACGCCCCTCGGCGTGCCGGAGGCTCGACGTCGCGGTGTGCTCGGCGGGCGAAGGGGCCGGCGCGCCAGTGTCGACCCGATGCTCCGGGAGGTCGACCCAGAACGTCGAGCCTTGATCCTGCGTGCTCTCGAAGCCGACCGTGCCGCCCATGAGCTCCGCCAAGCGCTTCGTGATCGAGAGCCCGATGCCCGTGCCTTGAATGGGCCCCGTTTCCTGTCCGGCTCTTTGAAAGGGCTGGAAGATGCGGTCGTGCTTGTCGAGCGGGATGCCGATGCCGTCGTCCTTCATACTGACGCGGATGATCCGCGGCGCCGGGCTCGAGACCGCGAGCGTCGCGCGTCCGCCGGGCTTTCCGTACTTGATTGCGTTCGAGCCGAAATTAATGAGGATTTGGGAGAAGCGCGTGCGATCGGCGACGACCTGACCACTCGCTCCGGGCTCGATCCGGACGCTGATGCCGGCGCGCGCCGCCATGGGGTCGAGAGCGATTTTCACCTCCCCGAGAACGCCTTCGACGTCGACGGGCTCGGCGGAGACCATCACGCGCCCGGCCTCGATGTGAGACAGGTCGAGGATGTCGTCGATCAGGTGGAGCAGGTGCTCGCCGCCCTTCACGACGTGCTCGAGCTTCGCGTGCTGGCCGCCCGTGAGCGGGTTCTTCTTGTCGATCTGCAGGAGCTGCGCAAATCCGAGGATCGAGTTGAGCGGCGTGCGCAGCTCGTGGCTCATCGAAGACAAGAACTCGCTCTTCGCGGCGCTGGCCGCCTCGGCGAGCTCTTGGGCGCGCCTTCGCTCGGCGACGAGAGCGACGTCGTCGGTGACGTCCCAGATCGTACTGACGACACCGCCTTCCAGGGTACGGCGATCGGTCATGCGCAGCGTACGGCCCGAGCGGGTCTTGAGGTCGACGGTTCCGAGCGGATCGGCGTGGTACGCGGCTAGCCGTTTCCGAAAGTCGTCGAGGGTCTCCGCGCCGAGATCGAGCAGGGGTAGAGCGATCGCGGCGTCGAACAGCTCGGCATGCTTGCGCCCGACGATCGGGCCGCTGACGGCGCCCGCGAAAAGCTGCCGCAACGTGCTGTTGCAGAGCACGAGCTCGTCCTTCGCGTCGTAGAGCGCGACGCCGTCCTGGATGCTTTCGATCGCGGAAAGCAAGCGGTCGCTCGCGAGGCGGGCGGCGGCCTCGGCTTGCTTGCGATCGGTGATGTCACGGATCGAGCTCGAGACGAGGTCACCTCGCGGCGATTGGAGCGGGCTCAGGCTGATCTCGACTGGAAACTCCGTCTGGTCCTTGCGCAGGCCGTAGAGCGCGAGGCCCGAGCCCATCCTACGGATCTTGGGGTCGTGCGCGTAGCCCTGGCGATGGAGACCATGCGCGCCGCGGTAGCGGTGAGGGACGAGCTTCTCGACCGGCTGTCCCAGGAGCTCGCTGCGATCGTAGCCGAACATGCGCTCGGTCTGCGCGTTGACCAAGCGAATCGTGCCAGCAAGGTCGACGATGACCATTGCATCTGGCGCCGATTCGAGCAGCGCTCGAAAGAGCTGGTCGTCCGGGGCCGCGGGGCCGGGCGGTGGCTCACCGGACATCGGGAAACCTCATGCAGAACACGGCGCCGGGATTGGCGCTCTCCACGGCAATGGTGCCGCCGTGGGCCTCGACGGCGAGCCGGCAGAACGTGAGGCCAAGCCCGCGTCCGGAGCGCGTGTGCGTCTGACCGTCGAGCTGAACGAAGGGGTCGAAGATGCGCTCGCGCATCTCCTCCGCGATCCCCGCGCCGGCGTCGGCGACGCGGAGCTCCGTCACACCGTCCTCCCGAGTTGCGCTCAGCGTCACGACCGAGCCCTCCGGCGCATGGCGGAGCGCGTTGTCCACCAGGTTCTCGAGGATTCGGCGCAAGAGATCGGGATCGGCAGACAGGTCCTTCACCGCGATGCTCTGCTCCAGGGTGACGCCGCGATCGTGCGCCGAGGGCGCCTGGGTCTCCATCACCTCCGCCACGAGCGCGCGGAGGTTCACGGTGCTGCGTAGGGGCGCGAGCTTGCCCTCTTCGCTCTTGCTGATGTCGAGCAGGTTCGTGATGAGCCGCATCAGCGAGTGCACTTCCTGCCGGATGGTGTCGACGGTTCCGCGCAGGCGCGGGGGCAGCTCCTTGTCGCGCTGGAGCAGCTGGGCCGAGAGGTCGACGTTGGCGACCGGGTTCTTCAGATCGTGCACCACGAACGCGGTCAGGCGCTCCTTCTGAAGCGTCAGGCGCATGAGGTCGTCGCGCTGGCGGCGCGCGAGCTCGTAGTACTCGCGGTTCTCGGCGTTCAGCCGGCGAAGGCGCAGCGCCGCCTGCACGCGCAGCACGAGCTCGGTCGGACGAAACGGCTTGGTCAGAAAGTCGTCGCCGCCCACCTTGGAAGCGGCGTCGAACGTGTCGACGTCGCGCTGGGCCGTCAGAAAGACGATCGGCGTCTCGGCCCCGCCCGGCAAGGCGCGGATCTTCTCGCACACCTCGATGCCCGTCATGCCCGGCATGCGGATGTCTAGCAGGATGCAATCGGGAGCTCGCGCCGTGAACGCGGCGATGGCCTCGGGGCCACTCGAGCAGAGCTCGAGCTCGTAGTCCTCGCCCTCCAGCGTTGCAGCCGCGAGCGCTCGATTGGCCTCGTTGTCGTCGACGATGAGGATGCGCGGGCAAGCCTTCACGGGAAACGGAAAGCTAGTTCAAACCGAGGCGCCCGGCGCGCGAGATTTCGTACGCCGGGCCTATCCTGCGGCCCCCTGCCGTTTCGCGCGCCGCCTACCGCATGACGAGCGGCATGTTGGTGTCCGCTCCGACGCGGTCACTCTGATGGTAGGTGTGGCGCTGCCCGTGGTGCTGGCTGTGCTGCTCGCACCAGTACTCCTTGCCGCCGCTCGCCCGGCGCGCCTCGATGCAGAGCGGACAGGGGGGTTGAATCGCAGGGACCGACGCGGGCAGCGCCTTCGGTCGCACGACGAGCACGGGGCACGGAGCCAGTCGAACGGTCGCTTCGGCAACGGAGCCGAGCATCATGCGGGTGAGGCCGCGGCGCCCGTGCGTTCCGACGACCACGAGGTCGGCCTCCACGTCCGCTGCGAGCTGCGCGATCTCCTCCGAGGGGACCTCCAGACGCTGGTGGGCGCGGATGTTCTCCGGGCCGAGCTTGGCCTCCGGATGCGCGGCGCGGAACGCCGCCAGGCGAGCCTCCACGTACGTGCGTAGCTGCTCGCCGGCTTCCTTCACCGAGGGCAACGCGCCAATCCAGGTGCCGGAAGTCGACTCGGCGAACCCCGACTGATAAACGGGCAGCACGTTGATGACGTGCACCTCGGCTGTGCGCCGGTCGGCTGCGAGCTCGAGCGCACGATCGAAAGCCAGGTGGCCGGCTCCGGAGTAGTCGACGGCGACGACGATGACGTAGGGCTTCTGGGTGGTGGGCATGGGTGCCTCCTCGAATGGCAGAAACTGCATCCCCCATGCCAATCAACACTTGCGGGGCGCTTTCTATTCGTGTGGGGGTTTTCGGGGGGTTCTCGCACTCGAATCGTGCGAAAACTGCGTTGCGCGGTGCGTGGCGCGCAACTCCTGCGCGTGCTGGGTGGGCTGAATGGTCGCGGCACGGCGCCACACCGGCTTTTATTGCGTGGGGCAAGGCGGCACGCCTCTTGCGAAGGCGTGCGCTCGATGTCTGCACGCATCGAAACATTCAAGTACGACGACTCCATCGTCCGAAAGTTCGCGTTCGCGACGATTCTCTGGGGTCTCGTCGCGACGCTGGTCGGGCTGTACCTCGCGCTGCTGCTCGTGAAGCCGGGCCTCGGCTTTGGTCTGCCCCAGCTCTCCTTTGGGCGCCTCCGCCCGCTTCACACCAACGCCGCGATCTTCGCGTTCGCCGGGAACGCGATGTTCGCTGCCATTTACTACTCGAGCCAGCGCCTGCTCAAGGCGCGCATGTGGAGCGACGGGCTCGGCAAGTTCCACTTCTGGGGCTGGCAAGCCATCATCGTCGCCGCCGCGCTGACCTTGCCGATGGGGATCACCCAAAGCAAGGAGTACGCGGAGCTCGAGTGGCCGATCGATCTCGCGATCGCGGTCGTGTGGGTCGGGTTCGCGGTCAACTTCTTCGCGACGATCGCCAAGCGGCGCGAGCGGCATCTCTACGTCGCGATCTGGTTCTACATCGCCACCATCGTCACGGTGGCGATCCTGCACATCTTCAACAACCTCGTGATCCCCGTGAGCGCGCACAAGAGCTACGGGATCTACGCCGGCGTTCAAGACGCGTTCATGCAGTGGTGGTACGGGCACAACGCGGTCGCGTTCTTCCTGACCACGCCCTTTTTGGGGCTCATGTATTACTTCCTGCCGAAGGCGGCGAACCGGCCGGTGTTCTCGTACCGGCTCTCGATCCTGCACTTCTGGTCGCTGGTCTTCCTCTACATCTGGGCGGGGCCGCACCACTTGCACTACACGGCGCTGCCGGAATGGGCGTCCACGCTCGGGATGGTGTTCAGCGTGATGCTGTGGATGCCGTCGTGGGGCGGGATGCTGAACGGGCTACTGACCTTGCGTGGCGCTTGGAACCGCGTCGCCGAGGACCCCGTGCTCAAGTTCTTCGTCGTCGGCGTGACGTTCTACGGCATGGCCACTTTCGAGGGGCCGATGTTGTCCATCAAAAGCGTCAACGCGCTCTCGCACTACACGGACTGGACCATCGCGCACGTCCACAGCGGCGCGCTCGGCTGGAACGGCTTCATGACGTTCGGCATGCTGTACTGGCTTGCGCCCCGCATCTTCCAGACCGAGCTCTGGTCGAAGAAGCTCGCTGACGCCCATTTCTGGCTCGGAACGCTGGGGATCCTGCTCTACATCGTCGCGATCTACACGGCCGGCGTCACGCAGGGCCTCATGTGGCGTGCGTTCGACGATACCGGTCGGCTCGCGTACCCCGACTTCGTCGAGACCGTCGTGCGCATCATCCCGATGTACTGGGTGCGCGCCGTCGGCGGCTCGCTGTTCGTCGCCGGCATCGTGCTCGCGGTCGTGAACCTCGTGATGACGTGGCGTACACGCCCTGCAAAGTACGAAGAGCCCGTGCAGGAGGCGCCCGCCCTGGGCCCCGATCCGCTGCCCGAGCCGAAACTCGTGATTCCGCGCCATGGAACCATGGCCGATGCGGGCTACCAGCTGCGCTACTTCGCGGAGGCCGCGTGGCATCGCTTCTGGGAGCGCCGGCCGCTGCTGTTCTCGATCTGGGTGGTGGTCGCCGTGGCCGTGGCCTCGCTGCTCGAGATCATCCCGACGTTCATGATCCGCTCGAACGTGCCGACGATAGCCAACGTCAAGCCGTACACGCCGCTCGAGCTCGAGGGACGCGACATCTACGTGAGCGAAGGTTGCTACAACTGCCACTCGCAGATGGTCCGCCCGATCCGCGCCGAGACCGAGCGCTACGGCGAGTACTCGAAGCCGGGTGAGTTCGTCTACGACCACCCGTTCCAGTGGGGCTCACGGCGCATTGGGCCGGATTTGCACCGGATCGGCGGGAAATACCCCGATCTCTGGCACGTGCGCCACATGGAGGATCCGCGGGCGATCACGCCGCAATCGATCATGCCGGCGTATCCCTGGCTCCTCACGAAGGATGTCGCATTCGACGAGATCCAGCGCAAGGTGGACGTGATGGCGATGCTCGGCGTGCCGTACGGCGACGCCGTGAACCACGCCGAAGCGATGGCCCGGGACCAGGCACATGCCGTGGCCGCGAGCATCGCCAAGCAAGGGGGGCCGAAGAACCTCGATGACAAGCAGATCGTCGCGCTCGTTGCCTACCTGCAGCGTCTCGGCACGGACCTTCACAAGGCACCGCCGAGCGACGCGGGTGGACCGCTGCGCGCCGCCGCCCCCAGTTCCGCGAGCGAACCGAAGCTCGCCGCAGCCGCTCCCAGGAGTCAGCCATGAAGCTCAGTGACGTGATGTCCGCCGCTACGGGTCTTTCCGCCTACGCCGAGCTCGCGCTCCTGATCTTCGTGGGCGTGTTCATCGGGGTCGTGCTCGACCTCGTCGCCGGCAAGCGCAAGCACGCTGGTCTCGGGCTGCTCCCGCTCGAAGGCGAAGCCGAGCCGGCTCGCGCACGGGGAGGCCGAAAATGAGCAGCAGCACGTTCCCCGGCGAGGGCAGGCGCGTCGATGCGGCCTCGCCCGCGGCTCCCGCCCCGGTCGACCCGAAATCACCGCCGATCCTCGATCACGAGTACGACGGCATCAAAGAGTACGACAACCCGATGCCCGGCTGGTGGGTCGCCGCGTTCTGGGCCTCGTTCTTCTTCGCGCTCGGGTACGTCTTTCAGTATCACGTGTCGCCGAACGGCGTTTCGGTCGCCGACGCGTACGAGAAGGACATGGCCGAGGCGCGCGCCGTGGAGGCCAAGCGCTCGCTCGGTGAGTCGGTGACCGAGGCCGGGCTCAAGAAGCTCTCGCTCGACCCCGCGCTCATGAAGGACGCGCAAGCGATCTTCGCGCAGCGCTGCACTCCCTGCCACGGCGAGCACGGCCAAGGCGTGATCGGTCCGAATCTCACGGACGCTTACTGGCTTCACGGCGGCGGGCTGATGGACATCTACAAGACCGTGAGCGAGGGCGTGCCCGCGAAGGGAATGCCGCCGTGGAAGATGCAGTTGAGCGCGATTCAGACGCGCGAGCTCGCGGCCTACGTCGGCTCGCTGAGCGCGCATCCGGTGGCCGGAAAAGCCTCCGAAGGCGAGCTGGTTCAACCGCCCGCGCAATAGGATCATCATGTCGGTACCGATCGCCTCCGAGCGCGTTCTCCCCACGTTGAACGCCGACGGCACGCGACGCCGGATCCGCCCGAAGCTCTACGCAGGTCCGCGCCTCACGGGGCGGCGCCGCGTCGCTTGGCTCCTGATGGTGCTCTTTGCTGCTATCCCGTGGCTCGAGTGGAATAAGAAGCCGCTCGTGCTTCTGGATCTGCCGCGGCGCGAGTTCACGCTGTTCGGCACGACCTTTCTCCCGACGGACGGCGTGCTCCTGATGCTGCTCCTGCTCGCGATCTTCATCGCGATCATCGCAACGACGGCGGTCGTGGGGCGCGCGTGGTGCGGCTGGGCGTGTCCGCAGACCGTTTACATGGAGTTCCTGTTCCGACCCATCGAACGTCTGTTCGAGGGGCGCCCCGAGGACCAGCGCAAGCTCGATCGCTCGGGACCGAGCCTGCGTCGCGTCGCGAAGAACGGCGTGTTCCTGATCGTGTCGTTCGTGCTCGCCAACGTGTTCCTCTCGTACTTCGTCGGTGTGCGGACCCTGCTCGCGTGGACGCGGCTCTCGCCGTTCGAGCACTGGGAGCCGTTTCTGGTCGTGGCGGTCACGACCGGCCTCGTGTTCTTCGATTTCGCCTTTTTTCGCGAACAAATGTGCACGGTGGCGTGCCCGTACGCGCGCCTGCAGTCCGTGCTGCTCGACCCCCGCTCGCTGATCGTGGGCTACGACAAGACGCGCGGCGAGCCGCGGGGCAAGGGCAAGATCCAGCCTGGGCGCGGCGACTGCATCGATTGCAACGCGTGCGTCGCGGCCTGCCCCACCGGCATCGACATCCGCGACGGGCTCCAGCTCGAGTGCATCGCCTGCGCGCAATGCGTCGACGCGTGTGACGGCATCATGCAGAAGATCAAGCGGCCACTAGGTCTCATCCGCTACGGCTCGCAGGTCGAGCTCGAAGCCCGGCCGCGGGCCTCGACGCCCGCGCGCATCTTCCGCCCGCGTGTCGTGGTCTACGGTGTTCTGCTGGCCGGCTTGCTCGTCACGCTCGGCACGCTCGCGGGGACGCGGCAGCCGGCCGAGGTGACGGTGCTGCGCGGGCTCGGCGCGCCGTTCACGGTTGAGCAGGGGCGGGTTACGGGCGCGCTGCGTGTGAAGGTGCAGAATCGCGGCGCGGAGGGGCGCCGCTACCGGCTCGAGATCCTCGCGTCGCCGCCCGTCACGTTGATCGCACCGGAGAATCCGCTCGATGTGGCGGGCGGCGCGCACCGCACGACCGCGCTGTTCGTCGTCGCGCCGACGAATTCGTTCCACGCGGGCCGGCGCGAAATCGTCGTGCGCGTCGCCGACGACCACGGTTTCACGGCCGACACGCCGTATCGGCTGGTCGGACCGGAGGAGGTGCCATGAGCTCGGTGACGAGAGAGCCGGCGGTAGCCGGTGCGGTTTCGGACGGCGCGCCACGCTCGCGCGGGCTTTTCTGGGCGGCGCTGCCTGCGCTCCTGCTCGGGGCGAGCCTGCTCGGCGTCGGCACGATGGTTTCGATCGCGGTGCGGGACCCGAGCTTCGCTCTCGAGAGAAATTACTACGAGCGCGCCGTGCACTGGGATCGGCAGCGCGAGCAGGAAGAGACGAACGCCCGGCTCGGCTATGGGCTCACCCTCGCGCTCGAGCAGGGGCGTGACGGCGTGGAGCTCGACCTTTCGCTCGCCGACGGCGCTCGCGTGCCGCTCTCGGGCGCGCAGGTGAAGGTGGAGGCGTTTGCGAACGCCCGTGCCGGGGAGCGCCGCTTCCTCACGCTGGTTCCCACGGCAGACGGCCGCTACCGCGCCTCGCTCGGGCACGCGCGCGCGGGGCTCTGGGAATTTCGCTTCGACGTGCAGGCGGGCGGCGAGCATTTCACCCGCACCCTGCGCAAGGACGTGCCGGCCGAGGGGGGCTCATGAACGGCCTCTCGCTCGCTTCGGTGCTGGTCGCGAGCCTGCTCGGCAGCGTGCATTGCGCGGCGATGTGCGGTGGCTTCGTGGCCGCCTATGCCGACGGCGCGGGCGGCGAGCGTGGTGGCAGGGCCGGGGCTCACGTCGCGTACAACGCCGCGCGTTTGGTGACGTACCTCGCGCTCGGGGCGGTCGCGGGCGCGCTCGGGCATGCGCTCGATCTCGCGGGCAACGCCGTGGGGCTTGCCGACGTGGCCGCAATCGTGGCCGGAGCGCTCTTGCTCGCGTCGGGGCTCGTTGCGCTCGCGCCGCGGTCATCGCTCATGAAGCTGCGCGTCCGCCCGCGCACCGGCGCGTCGAGCCTGCTCGGGCGCGTGCTCGTGCGCTTTCGCGCGGCTCCGCCCGGCGTGCGGGCCACGCTGCTCGGGCTGTCATCGGCGCTCCTGCCGTGCGGGTGGCTTTACGCCTTCGCCGCGCTGGCCGCCGGTACGGGAAGCGCTCTCTCCGGAGCGCTTCTGATGGCGACCTTCTGGCTCGGGACCGTACCCATGCTGCTCGGGCTCGGCCTGTCGCTCGAGACGCTCGGCCGTCGCTTCGCGCGGCTCTTCTCGCGCCTTCGTCCCGCCCTCGTGGTCGGCGTCGGCGCGGTCACTCTTCTCTCGCGCCTTCAGCTCCCGGCTTTCGCCGCGTCACGTCCGAGCGCCACGCCGTCCGCGGCGCACACCCCCACGCCTGCCGATTGCCCCTGTCATCACCGATGATCCCCGAGCCTTCTACCCGCCCGCTGCTCGCCGTCCCGTCCGTGGCCGCGGACGAGGTCGCTTGCACGCATTGCGGCCTCCCGGTTCCCGCTGCTGCCCGCGCAGGCGACGAGCCGCGCTTCTGCTGCTCGGCCTGTGAGCTCGCGTACGGCATCATCCACGGTGCCGGGCTCGGCGCGTACTACGAGCGGCGCGACCGCATCGGCGCCGCTTCGAGCGCCGTGCGCGCCACCGGCAAGAGCTACGCCGAATACGACGATGCCGCGTTCCTTTCGCGCTACGTGACCGCGCACGGGCCCGATCGGCGCATCCAGCTCTTTCTCGAAGGACTCCACTGCACGGCTTGCGTTTGGCTCGTCGAGCGCCTGCCGCGCCTCTTGCCGGGCGTGCGCTCGTCGAGCCTCGATCTGGGTCAGAGTGCGCTCGACGTCGTGTTCGACGAAAGCCGCGTCGCGCCGAGCGCCATCGCACGCGCTCTCGACACGCTCGGCTACGCTCCACACCCGAGTGCCGCGAAGCAGCGCGAGGGCGAACGTCGCGCGGAGCGGGCACTCTGGGTGCGTCTCGGCGTCGCGGGAGCGCTGGCAGGCAACGTGATGCTGATGGCGCTCGCGCTCTACAGTGGCGCGGCGGAGGACGCGCCCTACGCCGCGCTGTTCCGCTGGGGCAGCCTGCTGCTCACGCTGCCGTCGGTGTTCTTCTGCGGCAGCGTCTTCTTGCGCGGCGGCTGGGCGGCGCTCCGGACGCGTGTGCCGCACATGGACCTGCCGATCAGCATCGGCATCCTCGCGGGCTTCGCGCAGAGCGCCTACAACACGCTCTCCGGGCGCGGGGACGTGTACTTCGACTCGCTTGCGGTGTTGATCTTCCTGCTGCTGGTGGGTCGCTGGCTGCAGCAGCGCCACCACCAGCGGGCCCAGGGAGCTCTCGATCTCATTGCCGCGCTGTCCCCCGCGACGGCGCGATTGGTGGAGGGCGAAATGCGGCGTGATGTCCCGGCCTCGGCGCTCCGCGAGGGCGAGCTCGTCGAGGTTCGGTTCGACGAGCGGGTCCCGATCGACGGCATCGTCGTCGACGGGCGCTCCAGCATCGACGCCGCGTGGCTCACCGGAGAGTCCCTACCCGAGGACGTGAAGCCGGGTGACCGCGTCTACGCCGGCACGATCAACCGCGAGAAGACGCTGGTCGTGCGGGTCGAGAGCCCGGCGAGCGGAAGCCGCCTCGCCCGCCTGCTCGAAAGCGTCGAAAAGGCGCAGGCGCGCCGCGCCCCCATCGTGCGCTTGGCCGATCGCGTCGCGGGCGTGTTCGTCGTCGTGGTGCTCGCGCTCGCGGCCGTCACCTTCGGCGTGTGGTCGTTCATCGACGCCACGCGCGCGCTCGACCATGCCGTTGCCCTGCTCGTGGTCACCTGTCCTTGTGCGCTTGGCATGGCGACGCCGCTCGCCGTGAGCGCCGCCCTCAAGCGCGCTGCGCGCGCCGGTATCTTCTTCAAGGGCGGCGAGTTCCTCGAAGCCCTGGCGCGCCCGGGGACGGTCGCCTTCGACAAGACGGGCACGCTCACGGAGGGGCGCCTCGCGCTCGCCTCGTTCGAGGGCGATCCGCGCGTGAAGGCCCTGGTGAGCGCCGCCGAGAGCCGCTCGGGCCACCCCGTCGGGCGCGCGCTCGTCGCGGCCTTCGGCGCCCCGCCCGGGCTCGCCGTGGAATCCGTCACCGAAGAGCCCGGGCTCGGGCTCGCGGCACGCGTGGACGGACGCGCTGTCCGCGTCGGAACGAGCGAGCACGTCGGCGGCGCCGCAGCACGCTCGAGCTTCCCGTGGCGCGAAGCGCTCTCCCGCGCCGCCGAGCTCGGTCGCCCCGCGGTCGCTATCGCCATCGACGGCGAGGTGCGGGGCGTCGCGGCATTCAGCGACCCGCTGCGCGACGACACGCGCGCGAGCCTCGATGCGCTCCGGCGTGCGGGCTATGCGGTCTCCGTCCTCTCGGGCGACCACCCCCGTGTGGTGGCGACGATTGCAGAGCGGCTCGGTCCGGTGCTCGAAGCGCGCGGCGGCATGCTGCCGGACCAGAAGCAGGCGTGGATCGAGCGGGCGCGCGTGCGCGGCCCCGTCGTCATGGTCGGCGACGGCGTCAACGACGCGGCCGCGATGGCGGCGGCGGACGTTGCGATTGCCGTGCACGGCGGCGCGGAGGCGAGCCTTGGCGCCTCGGACGTGTTCACGACGGCCCCCGGCGTCGGCAAAGTGCTCGAGGCGGTCCTCGGCGCGCGGCGCACGCTTGCGGTCATTCGGCGCGGCATTCTGTTCTCGCTCGCGTACAACGTGGCCGGGGTGGTGCTCTGCATGGGCGGCTGGATCTCGCCGCTCGTCGCGGCGCTTTTGATGCCGCTCTCCTCGCTCACGGTGGTTACTCAGGCTTTGCGCGCACGAACCTTCGACGCTCCAAGGAGGACATAGTGACCGTTTTGTTCATCGTCTTGCCGTTGGCAGTCTTGCTTTCGCTTTTGGCTGCGCTCGCATTCGTCTGGGCGACGCGCCGCGGTCAGTTCGACGACCTCGACACGCCCGCCGTACGGCTGCTCTGCGACGACCTCGGCGAGCGGCCGCGCCTGCCTTCCCAAAAACCATCCCGGAGTCAACCATGACCACCAAAGAGACACCCATCTCCCAGCGCATGACCAAGACGCCCCACTTGATCGGTGCCGAGCAGTCGCTGCGCACCGCGCACGACCTGATGCAGAAGTACGAGATTCGGCACCTGCCGGTTCTGCACGGCGGCAAGCTCATCGGCCTCGTTTCTCAGCGCGATCTGCACTTGGTGGAGACCTTGCGCGACGTCGACCCCGAGGCCGTGCGCGTCGAGGAGGCAATGACGCAGGACGTCTACGCCGTGGAGCCAAAAACCGCGCTCAAAGAGGTCGTGCTCGAGATGGCCCAGCGCAAGCTCGGCTCCGCGGTGGTGGTGCAAGGCAGCACCGTCGTGGGTGTGTTCACGACCGTCGACGCGCTCGAGTGCCTGGCCGAGCTCCTGTAACGCCGTCCGTAGTTGACGGGGGCGGCACGCGCCGCCCCCCTTGCCTGGGCTCAGGTGGAAGCGTAGAGCTTCACGAAGTCGGCTTCGGTGATGATGCCGGCGAGCTTGCCGCCATCGACGACGACGAGGCAGCCGATCTTTCCCTCGAGCATGCGCTGCGCGGCTTCGGCTAGCGGCGCGTCCGGTCCGATGGTCTGCACCTCGGTCCGCATCGCTTCCTTCACGACGACCATGTCGAGGGCGTTGCGCTGGGCGTGCGTGCCGTAGCCGAGCGCCCTGATGAGTCCGCTGTGAAAGAGGTCGCGCTGGCTCACGACACCGGCGAGCGTCCCGTCGTCGTCCACCACGGGGAGGTGGCGGATGCGCCCGAGCCGCATCACGTCGTCGGCGACCTGCAGCTTGTCGTTGCGACCGATGGTCACCACGTCGAGGGTCATGAGATCGCGCACGAGCTTCGGTGAAGACGTCATGGCAAGGCAGTGTGCAAGGAGTGGACCTCCCGCGGGGACCCGGAAAGCTGCGCGGGGTAAGCATCGCGACGCGCAATTTAAGCGCAGGCCTAATAAACGTGACGTCAAGCGCGCAAATTTTGCCGCCTAGACAAGTGGCGCCCTTGCTACTCAACGGCGCGATTTTATTGATTATTAATAGACACATTGCCGGGCTGGCCGTTTGCCGGCATGATTTTCGCTAGGAGTGGGACCGAACCGTCTCCGGAGAGCAAAGCCATGACCCAAGGAAAACTCCTCATCGTCGATGACGAGGCCGCAACCCGCACGACGCTCGGCGACCTGCTGCGCGCCGAAGGCTACACGGTCGAGGCGGCCGCTGACGGCTTCAAAGCTCTCGCTCGGCTCCCGGAGTTCAGCCCCGATCTCGTCCTCACCGACCTTCACATGCCGGGCATCGACGGTGTCGAGCTCCTGCGCAAGGTGAAGGAGACGAACCCCGAGCTGCCAGTCGTGCTGATGACGGCGTTTGGCGGCGTCGAGATGGCCGTCACGGCCATGCGCGACGGAGCCGCCGACTACCTCCTCAAGCCCCTCAATTTCGAGGAGCTCTCGATCGTGATCGGCCGCACCCTCGAGGCCGCGAAGCTTCGGCAGGAGGCGAACGAGCTCCGGAGCAAGCTCCGCGATCGGTATTCGTTCGACAACATCGTCGGCAACTCGAACGAGATGCAGCGCGTGTTCAAGACCGTCGCGCAGGTCGCGCCGAGCCGTGCCACCGTGCTCTTGAGCGGCGAATCGGGGACCGGCAAGGAGCTCGTCGCCGCGGCGATCCACCATCACTCGCCTCGCGCGCAGGGCCCCTTCGTGAAGCTCCACTGCGCGGCGCTCGCCGAGAGCCTGCTCGAGAGCGAGCTTTTCGGCCACGAGCGCGGCGCGTACACGGGCGCCGATCGCAAGCGCGAAGGGCGCTTCGAGCAGGCCAACGGCGGCACACTTTTCCTCGACGAAGTCGGCGAAATCTCGCTCGGAACGCAGGTGAAGCTCTTGCGCGTGCTGCAGGAGCGCGAGTTCGAGCGTGTCGGCGGCGGGCAGACGTTACACGTGGACGTACGGCTCATCGCCGCAACCAATCGCGACCTCAAGGAGATGGTCGCGGCCGGCAAGTTCCGCGAGGACCTCTACTACCGCCTCAACGTCATCAACCTCACGCTGCCCTCGCTGCGCGAGCGCCCCTCGGACGTCCCCGCGCTCGCGATGCACTTCCTCAAGCGCTACGCCGCCGAAAACGGCAAGGCGGTGAAGACCTTCAGCGACGAAGCCCTGCACCGCATTGCGAGCTACGACTGGCCGGGCAACGTCCGCGAGCTCGAAAACGTGATCGAACGCGCCGTGGTCCTCACCGACGGCGACTCGATCGAGCTCTCGCACCTGCCGCCGGAGCTCGGCGTCGTGGTCCGTCGCTCTGCGGCCCCCACCGTTCCGGGCGCTACTCTCGACGAGCTCGAGCGCTTCGCCATCCTGAAGACGATGGAATCGGTCGGCGGCTCCACCAGCCGCGCGGCGCAGATCCTTGGCGTGAGCGTGCGGAAGATCCAGTACAAGCTGCAGGAGTACAGCGCGTCGTCGCAACGCCGGAGCTCGACGAGCCTCACGGCGGTCGAGTCGAGCGAGGAGGGCGCGGAACCACCGGCATCGGAGCCGGATTCGAGCGTCGAAGTCGCGAGCTAGCGGCCTCTGGCCCGTGCTGCGGGGCAAATTGTCGCGCGACGAAGCGCGGCGACCACGCCGAGACCGCGGTCAGTCGATGCAGCTATATTCGTCGCGGTGGAGTTGTCGCAGCCCAAACCGACGATCGTCGTCCACGGCACTCGCATCACCCCGGGGGAATCGTTAGAGCGCCACCGAGAGAAGATCGCCCGTATCACTCTCGACTCCATGGTGCAGTTCGTCGGTCTTCTCGACGCAAAAGGCACCGTGCTCGAGATCAACAAGGTCGCTCTCGACGCCGTCGGTCAAACCCTGGCGGACGTGGAAGGCCGGCCTTTCTGGACGACGTTTTGGTGGCAAGTCTCGGCGGAGGCAAACCAGGGGATCCGCGACGCCGTGGCGCGCGCTGCGCAAGGCGAGTTCGTTCGGTGGGACACGCCGCTCTACGCGAGCCCCGACGGCTCGGTAACCATCGTCATCGACGCTTCGGTGATGCCGGTGAAGGACGAGCAGGGCAACGTGGTGTTTCTCGCCTGTGAGGGCCGCGACATCACGCAGAAGAAGGCCTACGAGCTCGAGATTGCGCGGCAGCGCGCAGAGCTCGCCGAGCTCGACAAGCTGAAGACGCAGTTCTTCGCGAACATCAGCCACGAGTTCCGAACTCCGTTGACCCTGATGATGGGTCCGCTCGAGGACGTGCTCGCCGAACAGGCCGAGGGAGATCCGCGGCTCACCCTCGCGCATCGGAACTCGCTCCGGCTCTTGAAGCTCGTGAACACGCTGCTCGACTTCTCGCGCATCGAGGCGGGCCGCATCGACGCGTCGTACGCGGCGACCGATCTTGCGGCGCTGACGACCGAGCTGGCGAGCAACTTCCGGTCCGCGATCGAGCGCGCCGGGATGACACTGTCCGTTCAGTGCGAGCCCCTCTCCGAGGCGGTCTACGTCGACCGCGAGATGTGGGAGAAGATAGTCTTGAACTTGCTGTCGAACGCCTTCAAGTTCACGTTCGAGGGCGGCATCGGCGTCACGCTCCGCGCCGATGCTGCGACAGCCGAGCTCGAGGTGAAGGACAGCGGCATCGGCATCTCGGGGGAAGAGCTGCCGAAGGTGTTCGAGCGATTCCATCGTGTGAAGGGTGCGCGCGGGCGCTCCTACGAAGGCAGCGGTATCGGGCTCGCGCTGGTCCAGGAGCTCGTGCGGCTGCACGGCGGTACCGTGACCGTGAGGAGCGAGGTCGGCCGCGGCAGCACCTTTACCGTTCGGCTCCCGCTCGGAAAAGCGCATCTGCCCGCCGAACGGATCGAAGCGGCGCGCCGTCTTGCTTCGACGGGCGTGCGGGCCGATGCGTTCGTCCAAGAGGCGCTCCGCTGGCTACCCAATGAGCCGGTGAAACCGGCGTCGACGGGCGGCGCGACCTCCGAACGGGCGACGCCGACGACTCGCCGCCGCATTCTCCTGGCCGACGACAACGCGGATCTGCGCGACTACGTGCGCCGGCTGCTCGAACCCAACTACGACCTCGAGGTCGTGGAGGACGGCCTTTCGGCGCTCGAGGCAGCGCGCGCTCGGCCCCCGGATCTCGTCATCTCGGACGTCATGATGCCGCGCCTCGACGGCTTTGCACTCATCCAAGAGCTGCGTGCCGACCCAGCGCTCGCGACGGTTCCGGTCATGATTCTATCGGCGCGAGCCGGGGAGGAAGCACGGCTCGAGGGCCTGAGTCGCGGTGCCGACGACTACGTGGTGAAGCCCTTCAGCGCGCGAGATTTGGTGGGTCGCATCAACGCCGCGCTGAAGTCCGAAGGGATGCGACGACGGGTGCTCGACCAGGAGCGTCGATTCCGCGCGCTGGTGCAGGCAACCTCCGACGCCGTTTACAGCATGAGCCCCGATTGGAGTGAGCTGCGCTCGCTGCAGGGGCGCGATTTCATTGCCGACACGACCGAGCCGAGCCGTTCCTGGCTCGACAAGTACATCCACCCCGAAGACCAGGCACGGCTTCTCGCCGCCATTCAGGATGCGATCCGGGGTAAGAAGCCGTTCGAGCTCGAGCACCGCGTGCTTCGTGTCGACGGCACGCTGGGGTGGACGTTCTCCCGCGCCGTCCCATTCCTCGGTGAGGATGGCGAGATCGTCGAGTGGCTCGGCGCCGCGAGTGATATCAGCGCGCGCAAGGAAGCCGAAAGTGCGCTACGCGAGGCCGCCCAGCGCAAGGACGAGTTTCTCGCGACGCTGTCGCACGAGCTACGTAACCCGCTGGCGCCGCTGCGCAACGGTCTACAGCTCATGCGCCTCCAAGGCGATCGCCTGAACCCGGCAACGTACGCCATCATGGAACGCCAGCTCGATCACCTGGTGCGCCTCGTGGACGATCTCCTCGAAATGTCGCGCATCACCCGCGGCCTGCTCGAGCTCAGGCGCGAGCGGATCGAGCTTTCGACGGTTGTGCGCAACGCGCTCGAGACCAGCGAGCCTCTCGTCCAGGCCGGGGGCCACCGCCTCGACGTCTCGCTGCCGGGGCAGGCACTGTGGCTCGAAGGCGATCCCGTGCGACTCACGCAGGTGCTCTCGAACCTGCTGAACAATGCCGCCAAATATACCGACGCGGGCGGAGTCATTAGCCTTTCCGCGCGACGTGACGGTGACACCGCGGTGATCCAGGTGCGCGACAACGGCTGCGGTATCGACCCCGGCGGACTCGAGCGCATCTTCGAGATGTTCAGCCGCGAGGTGCACCCCGGACGCCGCGGCGAGGGCGGCCTTGGTATCGGCCTGACTCTTTCCCGTCGGCTCACCGAAATGCATGGCGGAACGATTGAGGCGAAGAGCGAGGGAGTAGGTCGTGGCAGCGAATTCACCGTGCGCCTCCCGTTGGCTGAAGCTGCGCCGCGGAGCGGCGACGTTTCCCAGCGGAAGGTGAGCCTCTCCACGCTGCGCATCCTCGTGGTCGACGACAACGAGGACGCGGCGGAAAGCATGGGTCTCTTGCTCGAGGCGCTCGGCGCCAGGGTCGACGTTGTCCACAGCGGCCAAGCCGCCCTCGAAGTCTTCGCGGAGCGAAAGGCGGCCGTCGTCCTCCTCGATGTCGGCATGCCAGAGATGGACGGCTACGAGCTGGCGCGGGCTCTGCGCGCCCGCTTCCCCGAGGATCGCCCCACGATCATCGCGCTCACGGGCCACGGACAGCCCGAAGACCGCCGCAAAGCGCGCGAGGCTGGCGTCGACCACCACCTGGTCAAACCGGCAGAGTTCGAGGCGCTCCAGAGCCTCTTGAGCAGCGTCGCGCGCAGCAGCTAAGCGCGCGTCGTCCGCCCGCGACGCCGCGGCGCAACGCTTGAGCTCGGCCCTATTCACCGGAGGCGAGCCGCGGGGTCATGGTGCACGCTCCGGTCGGTTGTAGTCGATCGACTCGAGCTCGAAGCGGCCGTACTCGAGCTCACCGTCGGGCATGCGCCAGGAGGCGACGCCGTGCGCGGCGAGCCGAACGCCCCCGAAATCCCGGTAGTCGCCGAGTGGCGTCGACCAGCGGTAGCGGTGATAGGCCTTGCCGTCGGCCGTTTGATAGCGGTCGTCGGAGTAGAAGCTCGCGAGTGCGCCCGCTTCGTCGAAGAGCAGGACGGCGCTCACCGTGTTACCCGCGTTCTCGAAGGTGGCGCGCACCGAGCGCGAATCGAGCGTCTGCCAGACGATCGACGGGTCGATGAGCGTCGCCGGGGCGAGGACGCACATGTCGTTCAACATCGTGACCGTTTCGCTCACGTTCATCTCGGGACCCCGCGCATCGACGACGTCGAGCAGAGAAGCCACGCGCACCTCCATCGTTGCCGCACCATTCGCGTAGCGGTGGTACGCCTTGAACGGCAGGCCGAACATCGACGACTCGATGTAGAAATAGCGAGCGCGCGGCGCGTAGAAGTTGTGTTGCTCGGCGCGGAAGTCGAGCCAGTCCCCTTCGGGCTTCGCGCGGATCTGGCCGTGGAAATGCGCACGCAGGCTCGTCACGCGCGGCTTGCCCACGACGTTCGCGTAGCGAAGGTAGCCGGCCACGGGTGCCGGCAGATTCACCAAATCAGCCTCCGTCACGAGCGGCGTCGGCCGGACCGACGTGAGAGCCTGCGCAACGTCGTGATGAAAGCGTGACCCGAGGCTCGAGCTCCGCCGCTCGGCGAGCGTGTACGCCGCCGGGACCAGGAGCGCTACGAAGAGCGCGCCGAGGATACCGGTGGCGACAGCGCGGCTAGGCACGGGAGTGCGCGCGGGGGGTACCCGGCGCCGTGAATCCGAACAGTGAGTACAGCGGGCAGACGCTGGCCATTCCGGTCGCGACGAGCACGATTCCGACGAGGCTCAGCGGGTAGGTGTGGAGATCCAAAAGGGGGCTCGCGAGCAGGAACATTCCTACCCCAGAACGAATGCCGGCTTCGAGCGGTGACAGGTTGCACTTCATGAATTCAGTCCTCCGGGGCGAAAAGGTGCAGTTTGTGTGCCGCGCACGAGCGCCCCGTGGCAGGCGCTGATGGTCCTCAGCGCGCAGCACTTGCGCGGTTGCCCGGGAGAGCGGCACCCTTTACCGGTAATGCGCACTTGCTTCTTGCCGCAGCGCAGCAGGCGGGGGCTGGCACGGCTCGTGAAAGGTCGAAGAGCATGGGTTCCGATCGCCTGAGCCGTTTGGTCGAAGCTGCCGTGCCTGGCGCGCAGCTCGTGCGGATCACGGCGCTCGGTGCCGACGCGGCGCACGAAGAGACGACCAAAGGCGGTGGCTATGGCGCTCCGCTCCGCATCGACGTGACGGTCGACGGCCGCCCGCTCGCGCTCGTGCTCCACACGGTGACCGCGAACCAGTTCGGCCACGATCGCCGGGCGGATCGCGCCGCGGAGGTGCTGCTCGCCGCCGATACGTTCGGTGAGCTGCCTCGGCACGTGCGCGCGCTCGACGTGGGGGCGTTCCGCGGGGCGGACGGCTTCGTTTCGCTGGGCGGAACCGGCGAATTTTACCTGCTGACGACGCACGCGGAGGGGACGCTGTACGCCGAGGATCTGCGGCGCATCGCGCGCAACGCTCGCGTCGAGCCGAGCGACCGCGAGCGCCAGGGCGCGCTCCTCGACTACCTCGCGGAGCTCCACCGGCGGCCCGTCGCGCCGAGCCCCGTCGCCTACGTGCGCTCGATTCGCGACACCGTGGGCAGCGGGGAAGGGTTGTTCGGCATCGTGGACGCGTATCCGGACGGGGTGCCGGGCGCGTCGCGCGAGCGCCTCGAGCGCATCGAGCTCGAGTGCGTGCGCTGGCGCGGGCGCCTCCGCGGCCGCCATGAGCGTCTGGCGCGCATCCACGGCGACTTTCACCCGTTCAATCTGCTGTTCGACGGACGAGCCGAGCTTGCCCTGCTCGACACGAGCCGCGGCTCGCTCGGCGATCCGGCGGACGACGTCGCGTGCCTGGCCTTGAATTTCCCCTTCTTTGCGCTCGGCCACCCGGGGGCTTGGCGGTCCGCGCTGCGCTCGCTGTGGGTCGAGCATTGGGACGGCTACGAGCGGCGCACGGGCGACGGAGCCCTGCGCGAGGTCGTCGCCCCGTTTCTTGCCTGGCGCGGCCTCGTGCTCGCGAGCCCGGTTTGGTACCCCGATCTCGTGCCGGCCGATCGCGAGCGCATCCTCGGCTTCGTGGAGGCGGCTCTGCGCGCTGCGCGGTTTTCGCCGAGCCTTGCCGACGAGTTCTTCGACCCATGACGAGCGGCACGGTCATCTGGATCACGGGCTTGCCGTCGGCGGGCAAATCGACCTTTGCCGCGCTCGCGGTCGAGACGCTCCGCGAGCGCGGCGTGGCGGCCGCCGTGCTCGACGGCGATGCCGTGCGGGCGAGTCTCGTTCCCGCGCCGGGCTACGACGAGGCGGGGCGCCAGAGCTTCTACGAAAGCCTGGCTCGGCTCGCGGCTCTGCTCGCGTCGCAGGGGCTCGTCGTGCTCGTCCCGGCGACGGCGAACCGGCGGGCTTTTCGCGAGCGAGCGCGCGAGCTCGCGCCGCGTTACCTCGAGGTGCTCGTGGACACGCCGCTCGCCGAGTGCGCGGCGCGCGACACGAAGGGCCTCTACGCGCGGAGCCAGAGCGGCGAAGCGACGCACGTTCCCGGCGCCGGCGCGGCCTACGAGCGTCCTGTCGCCCCGGATGTCGTCGCCGGCAACGGGTCCGACCGGAGCGCGCTCGCCGCGCTACTCGACCGGCTGTGAGCTCGCGTCGAGCGCCTCACGCACCTTGCGCAAGAGGAGGTCCGGCGTGAGCGGCTTCTGCATGAACGACACCTCGCCCTCGAGGATGCCGTGGCGCAGCACGGAATCGTCCGTATAGCCCGACATGTACAGCATGCGAAGCTTCGGCTGCTTGATCTTCATGGCGGCGCCGAGCTCGGGTCCGCCCATCTCGGGCATCACGACGTCGGTGAGCAGGAGATCGATGGAGGTGCCGTGCCGCTCGGCGAGCGCGAGCGCCTCGCCGCCCGTGCGCGCCTCCATCACGCGATAGCCCGCGCGTGTGAGCACCCGTCGCACCACGGCGCGGACCTGCTCGTCGTCCTCGGCCACGAGCACGGTCTCGCCCTTGGAGACGGGGGGCACGGCGGAGAGGCGCGTGTCGGAGACCGTGCGGCGCTCGTCGGCGCGCGGGAAGTAGACCTTGAACGTCGCGCCCCGGCCCGGCTCGCTGTAGACGAAGATCGAGCCGCCGCTCTGCTTCACGATGCCGAACACGGTGGAAAGCCCGAGCCCCGTGCCCTTGCCCTGCTCCTTGGTCGTGAAGAACGGCTCGAAGATGCGCTCCTGGGTCGCGCGGTCCATGCCGATGCCCGTGTCGCTCACGGCGAGCATCACGTGGGGGCCGGGGTTCACGTCCGGGTGCAGCTCGGCGTAGCTGCGATCGAAGTCCACGTTGGCTGTCTCGATCGTGAGGCGCCCGCCGCGCGGCATGGCGTCGCGCGCGTTGACGACCAGGTTCAACACGACTTGCTCGAACTGCCCCACGTCGACGCGCACCTTGTTGAGCCCCGCGGCCGCAACGTGACGGAGCTCGATGTCCTCCCCGATCACGCGCACGAGCATCTGCCGAATGCTGCCGAGGATATCGTTCAGGTCCACGATGCGCGCCTCGAGCAGCTGGCGGCGCCCGACGGCGAGGAGCTGCCCCGTAAGCCGCCCGGCGCGCTCGGCGGCGAGCTGGATCTCGCGCAGATCGGCGTGGACTTCCTCCGCGTCGCCGAGCGACGTCAGCGCCAGGGAGGAGGCGCTCTGGATCACGGACAAGAGGTTGTTGAAGTCGTGCGCGACGCCGCCGGCCAACCTGCCGATGGCTTCCATCTTCTGCGCGTGCCGGAGCTGCTCTTCCGTGTGTGCGAGGGCGCTTTCCGCGCGCTCGCGACCGGCGATTTGATTGCGAAGCTCCGAGGTCCGCTCCTCGATCCGCTGCTCGAGCGCGGCGTGCGAGGCGCGCAGCACGTCCTGGGCGTGCTTCTTGTCGGTGATGTCGATGGAGACGCCCAGCAGGTGCTGGGGCGTTCCGTGCTCGTCGAAGAGCGGGATCTTGCGCGTGTGGAGCCAGCGCTCGCCGGTGTTCGTCTTGATCGGCTCTTCGGGGATGTCGCGGGCGCCCGAACGCAGTACCTCACGGTCCTTCTCCACGAAGAAATCCGCTTGATCCTTGGGGAAGAAGTCGTAGTCGGACTTGCCTATCAGCGCGTCGCGCGAAAGTCCGAGGAGCTCCTCTCCCGCGCGGTTGAAGCGCTCGAAGCGCAGGTGCTCGGCGTCCTTCATGAACACCATCGCGGGGATGTTCTCGATGATCGAATCGAGGAAGCGGTTGGCGCGCTGGGTCTCCTCCTCCGCACGGAGGCGAGCGTCTTGCCCCTCGAGCA
Organism: Polyangiaceae bacterium; assembly: GCA_035558375.1. Classification (GTDB taxonomy): domain Bacteria; phylum Myxococcota_A; class Polyangia; order Polyangiales; family Polyangiaceae; genus PMG-095. The sequence goes on along the minus strand of DATMCL010000078.1, from coordinate 23,295 downwards.
CCACGGCGACCGCCGTCTTCCCGACCGGCACCGCCTGGATCAGCACCGACGCAGCGCCCACCCCGCTCCAGGGCACGACGCCGAAATCGTGGCCGCGGCGCGTGCGAGCAACCTCGGTGATCAGCGCCGCGTTTTCGGGTTTCGCGTCCGGGAACAGCTCGTAGAGGGTGCTTCCCAGGCGCAGGTCCTCCCGGAGCCAGCTCTGCGCCGTCCGGTTCACGAACAAGAGCCGGAGCGACGTCGGGTCGTCGAGGTCGTCCGGCTGCCATACGAGCAGACCGCAGGGCACTGCATCCAAAAGCTCCGCCAGCAATGCCGAATCCGCCCGCACGTTTGTCTCACGGGATCCGCGCTCTCTAGGCGTTTCCCCTAAGAACTGATCCTACCACTCCCTAGGAGCCGGTGGGGGGCCCGGAAAACGCGCTGCGGGTGCGACCGCGAGCCATACGGCGGCCACAGCGCCCACCTGCGCGGTTTCGTGGCTGGAGCCCGTCGATCGTGACGGATTCGGTCGGCAGCACCCAAACCTCGGGCGTACGGGCCGTTTCGCACGTTTCGGGCTAATTTTCAGGTTTGGGAGGCTTGGTGATGAAGATTCGATACTCGCTCGCGTTGGTGGCGCTGGCGGTTGCCTGTGGTGGCTCTTCCAAGACGGAAAGGAACCCGAGCGGGGACGACGACACGAGCGGTTCGTCGGGAGCGGGCGGCTCGACGGGCGGGGCGAAAGGGGGCGCATCGAACAAGGGCGGGACGTCGAGTACGGGTGGAACGGCGGGCGCGAGTATCGGTGCGTCCGGCGGGGTCGGCGGCGCCGGTGCAGCGCCGGGGGCGGGCGGCGACATCGCGGGGTTCCCGAGCTCGGGCGGCGACGCCGGCACCACCTCGCCCGGCGCCGGTGGGACGGGCGTCGGCGCGACGGGCGGCTCGGGCTTCCAAGAGTTCTGCAACGACGACGGCTGCTTCGCGCTCGATCCTTCGGTGAAACCGATCGAGCCCTCCGGTCCGATCCATTGCGCTGGGAAGGAGTGCGCGGCGGGCGAGGTCTGCTGCATGACGAGCGGCGAGTGCTTCGACCCCGAAACGAGTGCCGCCGCCTGCCCGCGTCCGCCGGCCGATCACGATCAACAAGGCAGGCGCACGTGCTCGTCGAGCGCGCACTGCGACCCCCTCTTCTTCTGCGACCTCGATTACGGTGAGCTCTGCGGCTCGGTCGGGCATTGCCAGCCGATCAGCAACTGCGGCTCGTGTGGCGGCGGCGACAACCCGAGCTTCTGTCGCATCTGCGGGTGCGACGGCAACACGTACCCGAACGTGCAGACGGCGTGTCTCGCGGGAACCGCCATCGCCTACCAGGGTGCCGGTTGCGGCGAGACCGTGCAGGAAGGCTCGGGCGGTGCGGCCGGTGCGGCGGGCTCGGCGGGCTCCTCCGGTTCGAGCAACTTGCCGCCGCGCATCATCACGCCGTGCGGCACGAACGACGACTGCACGCAGACGGGCGAGCTCTGCTGCCCGATCACGAACCGCTGCTACCCGAAGGACGACGCGGGCCAATGCGCCGAGCCTCCGGAGGGCACGCGCTTCCCCTGCACGAGCAACGCGCAATGCCAAGACTACGAGTACTGCGCGGGCGAGGGCTGCGGCACGGCAGGCGGCTGCAAGCCGCGCCAGAGCGACCAATGCGGGGTCGTCTTCGCTCCCGTGTGCGGCTGCGACGGCGTCTCGTACACGAGCCTCGATTGCGCGACGCAGAGCGGCACGCGCGTGAAGTCCGACGGTCAATGTCCTGAGAAGTGAGCGGGTCGAGCGCGCCCGCGGAAACGGGCGCGCGGCTTGCGCTCGGGCGGACGGCTCGCGTATCGTCCGCCCGATCTCGATGCGCCATCTCCTCACTCCAGGCTCTTCGCTCTCGTTCGCCTTCTCGCTAGCCGCGCTCCTCGGGTGCGCCGGGGAGCCGACGCCCGCGCCCGTTGCGCCCTGTCCGGCACCGCCGCCGCCCGTGGCCCCCGCCGTCGCGCCCGTCGCGGTCGCGCCGGCTCCTGCCGCGGTACCCGTTCCGGAAGGTCCCGTGCTCAAGGCCTGCGCGAACGGCATGCAGCCGGGCCCCGAAGGGCTCTTCGATGATCTCGAGGACAACAACAACCAGGTCGCAGTGGTCGACGGACGCAGCGGCTACTGGTGGGAGGCGCACGCGCCGCACGCTTCGTTCAGCGCGCCCGGTCCCGAGTTCCGCGTGTCGGACGGCGGCCCCACCGGCTCGAAGAAGACGGCGCACGTCGCGGGCAAGACCGACGTGGCCGACGTGTGGGGCGCGTCGCTCGGCGCGAACTTCCTCGGCGGCGGCTTCTACGACGTGTCGAAGTACGCCGGCATCAGCTTCAAGATCAAGGGCACGGCCAAGGGCTTCGTGCGCTTCAAGATCCACGACGTCTCGACCCATCCCGACGGTGGCGTCTGCAAGGAATGCTGGAACGCCTTCGGCAAGACCATCGAGCTCACGGGCGATTGGCAGACGCTGGAGCTGCCGTTCGCCGAGCTGACGCAGCAGATGGGGTGGGGTAGCCCGCACCCGCCTCAGCTCAACACCACCAAGGTGAAGCACCTCGAGTGGGCGGTCGATCAGGGCATCGACTTCGACTTCTCGGTCGACGACATCAAGCTGCTCGTTTGTAAGTGAGCTCCTTGAACTGAGCTACTTGTCGGTGAGGGCCTTCTTGAGGCCTTCGTTCCAGGTGCCGGCGATCGGGTTCATGGCCTTGAAGCCGCCGCCGTCGTCCCAGTAGGCCCAGCCCATGCCGCGTCGCTCGGCCTCCGTGCGCACGAGCCACACGTAGTTTTCGCGCGACTGGGCGTCGGCGTATTCGATGGCGCCGAACTCGCCGAGGTACACGCGCTTGCCCGTTGCCTTCACGTACTTGCTCGCGAAGTCGAAGTAATCGAAGACGGCCTTGGGCCCGCCGGGGTTCTCCGCCGCGGGCGTCGTGTTGTACGACTTGAACCAATCGGCGACCCAGCCTTCCTTCTCCGCGGCGGGGAGCGGCTTCACGGGCGTGGAGCCCGGGCCCGGGAAAACGACGCCTTGCGTCTGGAACTGCGGGTCCATCCACGGCGCGCCCTGGTGCGTGAAAAGGATCGGTTCGTACATGTGAAACTGCGCGATGACGTTCGGATCCTTCGGCAGCTCGAGCTCGGCCAGCCGTCGCGCGTTCGCCCAGAAGTAAGAATCCGCGAACACGATGCGCTTCGGGTTCTTCGCGCGAATGATGCGGATCGCTTCCTTCGTGATCTCGTTCAGGATCTTCGGCTCGAGCTTGTCGGTCGGCTCGTTCAGGATCTCGAAGGCGACCTCGGGCGGGCGCTTGGCGTAGCGCTCGCTGATTTGCTTCCAAATCGCGTAAAGACGCGCCTTGTTCGCGTTCGGCTCCTTGTTCATCTCCGCGAAGTGGTGCACGTCGATGATGATCGACAAATGATGAGCGATGGCTTGATCGATCGCCCAGTCGACGCGCTTCCAGAACTCCTCTTTGACCGCGAACGGCGGCTTCTCGTCCGTGCGATCGGGTGCGCTGAAGCGCACGGGCAAGCGCACGTGATCGAGGCCGGCGGCCTGGGCCATCTCGAAGTGCTTCTCCGAGATGACGGTCCCCCAAGCGCCCTCGGCCGGAGCGTCGAGGCAATTGCCGAGATTGATGCCCTTCATGAAGCCGGGGAGCGGCGCCGAGCTGGCAATCACGTCGGGGCGCGGGAGGTTCTTGTCGAGCGGCAGCGCCTTCGGCGTCGCGGCGACTGGTGCGGGCGCGGGCGGAGGCGGCGCGGGCGCGACGGCGACCGGCGGCGGTAGCGGAGGGCAGGGCGGCGCCGGCGGCGGCGTCTGCTCCGCGGCGCAGGCGAAAGCGAAAAGAACGAAGGCGACAAGGCCCGAGCGACGGAACGAAAGCGCGCGCGTATCGGCGTTCATGGCAGGGCACGCTACCCGGGCGCGGGCGTTTTCGCTACCGAGACGAGGAGCCGGAGACTAGGCGGGCGCGGGGGCTGCGACGACGTGGTGGACGTTGAGCAGGCTCTCCTCCGCGGGGACGCCGAGCCGAAGCGGGAAGCCGTAGTGGCCGGTGCCGCGGTGGACGTAGAGCCGGTCGACGCCGCGGGCCCAGAGCCCATGGTCGGGCATGCTCACGAACGCGCGCATGGCCGTCCAAGGGAGACCCAGGCTCAAGAGCCCGACCTGGCCGCCGTGCGTGTGGCCCGAAAGCACGAGATCCCCTTCACCTTCCGGCAAGTGACGGAAGGCGCCCGGATCGTGCAGCAACAGGAGTCGCATCACGCCCGGCAGGCGCGGGTTTTCGGCCGTCACGCGCGCGAGGTGCTCCTGCCGGCCGCGCCACACGAAGTCGAAGCCGAGGAGCTGCACCTTGCCGGCCGGCGTAGACACCACGGTGGAGTCGTCGACGAGGAGCTTCACGCCCGCTTCGGCGAGCGCGTGCCGCACGATCCCGAGCGCTTCGTGATCGTGGTTGCCGAGGCACGCGAAGGTGCGCCCCGCGTATTCGCGGAGCGGCGCGAGCGCCTCGGTCAGAAGCTCGGGGTTGCCCTGCGATTCCATCGTCAAGAAATCGCCCGTGAGCACGATGAGATCGGGCGCGCGCTTCACGGCGCGCTCCGTGATGCGCTTGAGCCGCGCGACGGACATGAACGGGCCGAGGTGCGGATCGGTGATCTGGATGAGCCGGAGCGGCCGCTCGACGCGGAGCGAGCCCGGGGCGTGGCGGCGTAGACCCTCCACGTTTTGGCCGTCGCCGACCACGAGATCGCGTGCCTCCTCCCGCGCGGTGAGCGATTGGAAGATACCGACCGCGGCCAGCGCGAACGGCACCCAGGCGCCGTGCGGCACGAGGCCGAACGCCGACGCGATGGCCCAGGGCCAGGCGAGGATCGAGCCGCCGGCGAAGAAGGCCGCGGGAATGCTGACGAGCAAGCGCACGGGGAGCGAGCGGAGCTTCGGGCGAATCGTGAGGAGCGCACTCGCGAAGACCGTGAGCTGCAGGTACACGAGCGCTGGAAACGCCCAGGCGAAGTAGTGAACGAGGCCGCCCAGGATCAGGATTTGAAGTCCGATCGTAACGCCGCGGAAAATGGCGTAGCTGCGGCTGCGCAGCGCCCACGAGCAGACGACGACCAGGAGCCAGCCAAGCCAGGCGGCGGGGAGGAATGCGCTCACGGACCATTTCATGAGGCGCGACGCCGCGTGACGCAAGTGCGGCCGCGTGCCACGCTCCCCGTGCCATGAACACGAGCGAGCTACGGGGCAAGGTGGTGCTCGTCACGGGCGCTTCGGCCGGCATCGGCGAAGCGCTCGCGCGGGAGGCGGTCCAGGGCGGAGCACGCGTCGTGCTGTTCGCGCGGCGTAAGGAGCGGGTCGACGCGCTCGCCCAGGAGCTCGGGGAGGCGGCGCAGGCCTTCGCGGGCGACGTGACGCACGACGGCGACGTGGCGCGAGCCGTCGAGCTTGCGCGCGAGCGCTTCGGCGCGGTGGACCTCTTGTTCGCGAACGCCGGGTTCGGTGTCGCGGGCAAGCTCCTCGAGCTCTCGCTCGACGATTATCGCCGTCAGTTCGACACGAACGTTTTCGGCGTCTTGCGCTCCGTGCAGGAGGCTTTGCCGGAGCTCGAACGGAGCCGCGGCGCGATCGGCGTCGTCGGGAGCGTCAACGGCTACGTCTCGATTCCGGGCTGGTCGGCCTACTGCATGAGCAAGCACGCGGTGCGCTCGTTCTGTGCGGCGGTGCGGCCCGAGCTCCGGCCGCGCGGCGTCTCCCTCACGCACCTTGCGCCGGGCTTCGTGGAGAGCGAGTTCCGGCGCGTCGACAACCACAACGAGCACCAAGCCGCGGCAGAGGACCCGGTTCCGAGTTGGCTCAGAATGGACGCGCCGCGCGCGGCACGGCAGATGCTCGCGGCCGTGCTCGCGCGCCGCGCCGAGGAAGTGATCACCGTGCACGGCAAGCTCGCGGTCGGCTTCGCGCGTCACACTCCGGCGCTCGTCTCCGTCGCGCTCGGGCTCGGTGACCGAGTCGCGCGCGGGCTCTCGAAGCAGGTTTAGGCGAAGAATTCCGAGCTACGGCGCTTTTTCGCCGCTCAACGCCGCGAGCTTCCCCGGGCGCTTCGGGAGCAGCGTATCGGACCAGATCCGGTCCTCTTCGATCAGCGCCTTGGCCGCGAACACGGCCGCCAGCGCTTCGTCGGCGAGGGCGCGTCCGAACGGTGCCCGCGCGCCGAGGTCGTCGAGCTCGTCGGCGTCGCTCGGCGCGAACGCTTCGAGCGCCGGCGGCAGCGCGCGCACCACGACGCTGCCCGCCGAGCGGCGAATGCGCACGAGCCCGCCCCCGAGCGGATTGAGCGAGATCGCGCGGCGATCGGCGTCGCTGCTCGGTAGCGCGAGGTCGCGCCCCATCGATGCCGTCACGCCGTCTACGCCGACGAGGCCGAGCAGCGTCGGCATCAGGTCCACGCTCGAGCATGGCGCGTTCCGCTCCGCTGCGTCGAGGCGTGCGAGCCGGCCCGGTCTGCCGGGTGCCCACACGACGAGCGGGGTGTGCACGTTCTCGTCGTAGAGCGCCGACGCGGGCGCGCGGTTGCCGCGGTGAAGCTCGCTCGGGTGCCCGTGGTCGCCGCTCATGGCGACGAGCAACGGCCGGCGCCCGGGCTCTTTCGTGAGCGCATCGAGGGCGCGGATGAAGTCGCCGAGCGCGGCGTCCACGTAGGCGCTCGTTGAGCGGACCTTTTGCCAGAGCGGCGTGCCGGGGCCCGGACGCGCGTATTTCGGATCCGGCAGGACGTAGGGGTAGTGATTGGTGATCGACTGCGAGAGCAAGAAGAGCGGCGGGTCGCTCGGCTTGCGCGCGCGGAGCAGCGCGCCCAAGTGCTCGAAAAGCGCGGCGTCGGCGACGCCCCATTTCGTGACGCGCGGTGCGTGGCCGAGCGCCCGTTCGATGTCGACGGCGCCTTCGATGCGAGCGAACCCGGCGCGCTGGGCGAACGCCTGCTGGTTGTCGAAGCGCGGGTCGCCGTTCTGCACCATCAGCGTCTGGTAGCCGAGCTCGCCGAGCATGCCGGGCAAGCAGCGCACGCCGCGTCCCGCGTAGCCCCGCGTCATGCCGGCGCCGTAGTGCGGGAGGAGCGAGCACATCGCGGAAGCAAAGCCAGGCCCCGTCTGCGCAGCGGCCGTTTCGTAATGCGTGAAGAGCCGCGCGTCCGGGCGCCGCGCGAGAGCGCCGAGCTCCGTTGCGACGGCGTCCGCGCCGCGCGCCCCAGTCTCGGCGAGCACGCGCGCGGGCATGCCTTCGAGCTCGAGGACGAGCACGTCGGGCGTCATTGCGTCGAGGCCGCTGCAGTCCTGGTCGATGCCGTCGTCCGGGACGTCGAGCGCGCCCGGGTGAATGCTCGGGTCGCGGTCGTTGCAGTCGAGCTCGAGGGGAACGCCGTCGCGGTCGGCGTCCTCGCTGCAGCCTTCTTTCTGGAGGCCGGCGTGGCAGAGCGCATAGCGACTGCCGCGCACGAGCGGGTAGCGAGCATCCACGAGGAGGCTCTCGCCGAGTGCCGCCGGAGTGAGGAGGGCCTTCCGGAGATCGGTGCCCGGCTTGAGCCCGAACGGCTGCCGCCCGAGCTGAAACCAGAGCCAGGCGAAGCCGTCGGCATGCGAAACCTGCGTGGCGCGATAGTCGAACCCGGCGAGACCGCGCGAAAAGAGCACGAGCGCCACGCCCACGCCCGCTTTTCGGAGCGCGCGCCGGAGGTCGAACGGAGCCGCCGGGACACCGGGCCGCCATGCCCGGAGCGCGTACGCGCCAGCGAGGGCGGCGAGCCCGAGAAACAGGCGCAAAAAGAGCGGCCCGAGCGGGACGGGCGACTGCAGCTCGCTCGTTTGCAGCGGGTCCGACAGGTACGTGAGCATCAACGGATCGAACGGCACGTTGAGCGCCGCGAGCGTGCACAGGTTCACGACGGTGAGCAGCACGCCGAACGCGAGCACCCCGAGCCGCACGCGCGAGCCTCGAGCGCTGCGCGGCACGGCGCCGAAGAGCAACGCCACGACCGCTACGTCCTCGACGGCGCCCGCGACGAGCGCGAGCGTCGCCGCACGCCACAAGGCGTCGATGCTGTCGCCGAGCCAGATGAAATCCGCGCGCAACAGCCCGAGCACGAGCACGTAGGCGAGCCCGACCCGGAGGTCGGGATTCTCCGTCCACGCGGCGAGAACGTGCGCCCCAAGGCGCCGCGCCGCACCGGGCGCCCGAGCTGTCATGTCGTTGCCATTGAAACGTAGCGCGACCGTGGCTGGCAAGCCGCCGGGCCGTTTCAGCCCCGTCGCGACGCGTTCACGCCGTCGCGCTCGACTCGGTGGTGCGTGCCGGCTCGGGCGCGGGCAGGGAGGCGCCCCGCTCGCCCTCGCTCGGCCTCGCCTCGCGCGGCTTGTTTCGCTTCCACCAGAGCCGCATGCGCTCTTCCGTCCACGGGTGCTCGAACACGAGCGCGTCGAGCTGGTCCTTGAGCTCGCGCGCGGTTTGCGGCCGCTTGTCGGGGTTCTTCTCGAGGCAGCCCATGATCACCGCCTCGAGCCCGGCGTGGAGCTTCTGTCCCACGCGGACCGAAGGCAGAAGAGGCCGCTGGTGGGCGTGCATGACGAGCATGTCGTGGCGCGTCTCGGCCTCGAACACGCGTTTGCCCGTGAGGAGCCAGTAGCCGACGCAGCCGACCGCGTAGAGATCGGCGCGCCGATCGACGGGGGCCTGAAAGCGCACCATCTCAGGCGCCATGATCGCGGGCGTGCCGACGAAGCGCCGCTCGTCCTCGAGCTCCTCCGCCGTCGGGTGACGGTCGAGCACGAGGCCGAAGTCGAGCACCTTCACGAAGTCGACGTCGCCGCCGAGCTCGCAGGTGAAGATGTTCGCGGGCTTCACGTCGCGGTGCACGAAGTCGCGATCGTGCGCTTCGGCGAGCGAGTGGCACACCTGCTGCAGGAGGTACGACGTGCGCTCCGGGCTCTGCGCGCCGAAGCGATCGATGAGCGTCTTCAGGTCGACGCCCTTCAAGAGCTCCATCACGTAATAGAAGGCGCCCTCGCGCGTGGTGCCGAAATCGTAGAGCTCGATCGTGTGCGGCGAGCCGAGCGCGGCGGTCGTGCGCGCCTCGCGCAGGAAGAGGCGGAGCAGCCGTTCGGCCTCGTGCGGGCCGTGATCGATGAGGATCTTCGGGCGAATCAGCTTCACCGCGGCCGGGCGCGCGAGCATGCGGTGATCGGCGCGCCACACCTCGGCCATGCCGCCCACGCCGAGCCGCTCGACGAGGCGGTAACTGCCGACCTCTCGCGCCTTCACGATGCCTTCGCTCAAGCGGTGAGCGACGCGGGAAATCTGGTACGCGACCACGGCGGCCACGAGCGGCGAGGCGAACAGCAGCACGAGCTCCTCGACTCGCGGCGTGTCGTTTGCGGAACGCATCATCACGAACGCGAGCGGGTCCATGCAGGCGGCGCCGAACAGCGTCGCGACGGAGGTGCGTGGCGACGCGGGGATGAGCGCGCCGAACGCGAGGATCGGTAACGCCACGGGCGAAACCTGACGCACGAGCTCCGTGGCCGGCCAGGGCGAGGCGTGACGAAGCAGCCCGAGCAGGAGCGTGAGCACGATCAGGTACACGTAGCCGAGGTCGTGGACGTGCTGCGGCCGGAGCCGCTTGATGCGCGTGATGCCGTAGGTGGCGGCGCTCAAGAGAGCGGCGGCGATGAGCAGTCTTAGGCAGGTCGCCCGGATGCGCTCCCAGGCGGCGACGCGCGGCACGAAGGCCGCAAGACCTGCAAAGTAAGCAGTGAGAACGATGGTCGCGACGCCCGCGATCCGCGACAGCCGCTCGACCCCGGTGGCGAGCATGTCCGCGGGCAATTCGAAGCTAGCGGCCGTTCGGACGGCCTCGCGCTCGTCCCACGTCGCGCTCGACTCCGCGGCCGCTTCACGCATCGGCTCGAGGCGTTCCGGCCGATTGGCCGACGACTCTTTTGTGTCCGGTTGATTAGAATCGGCAGAAGCCGCCACAGGCGCAAGCATAGGCCATCCTTGGGTTTTCGTCGCTAGTTCGAGGTCGCGATCCTCCTGAAGTCCCTCCGAATCATCCAGGAAACAAAGCACGTAGATAACCTCCTACTACCGCAAACGAACGGAAACTTTGGCCGCGCCCCACTCGGCCTGGAGTCCGGACGGGAGCTTCGTACGCCAGTCCCCCAAGGAGGTCTCAGCTCATGAAAAGGCTGATCTTTTACGTAGTCACCGCAATGCTCGCGAGCCTCGCGCTCGCCCTTCCGAGCCGGTTGGCCCTGGCAGATTCGCCAGCTGCCGACACCACCGCCGCAGCTCCAGCTACGGCAGCCCCAGCCCCTGCCGCAGCGGCTCCCGCCGAAACGGCTGCCGCAGCTCCGGCTCCGGCGCCCGCTCCGACTGCTGCCCCCGCACCGGCTCCGGCCGCGGTGGCGCCTGCCGGCCCGAGCGCGGAGCAGCAAGCCGCGGTGGAGAAACGATTGGCCGATCTCGAGGCCTACGTCACGAACGGCGCTCGCGCTGACGACAAGACCTCGAAGATCACCTCCCCCGGTCCTGGTCACAACGGCTTCATGATGATCTGCGCGGCCCTCGTGCTCTTCATGACGCTTCCGGGCCTCGCGCTCTTCTACGGCGGCCTCGTCCGTCAGAAGAACGTTCTCTCGATCATGGCGCAATGCATGGGCATCGCCGCGCTCGTGACACTCCTCTGGTGGGCGTTCGGCTACAGCATGACGTTCGCGGCTGGCTCACCGTTCATCGGCAAGATGGACTTCGCGATGCTGAAAGACGTCGGAACGGCGCCGAACACCGCTTACGCAGGCTGGGTGTCGCAGAGCACCTTCTCGATGTACCAGCTCATGTTCGCGATCATCACCCCCGCGCTGATCATCGGCGCCATCGCCGAGCGCGTGAAATTCAGCGCGCTCATGCTGTTCGTCACCGGCTGGATGGTCCTCATCTACTTCCCCCTCGCGCACATGGTGTGGGGCGGCGACGGCTTCATGAACGGCGTCTGGAACAAGGACGCGACGATCAAGGCCATCGACTTCGCCGGCGGCACCGTCGTGCACATGTCCTCCGGTTGGTCGGCGCTCGTGCTGGCACTCATCGTCGGCAAGCGCGTCGGCTTCGGCAAGGAAGAGTTCGCTCCGCACAGCTTGGTGTTGACGATGGTCGGCACGGGCATGCTGTGGGTCGGCTGGTACGGCTTCAATGCGGGCAGCGCGGTTGCCGCCGACGGCATTGCGGCGCAGGCCTTCATGACCACCACGCTCGCGGCGGCAATTGCCGGCGGCTCGTGGGCGGGCATCGAGTGGCTCACGCGTGGCAAGCCGACGGTCCTCGGCTTCTGTTCCGGCATCGTGGCGGGCCTCGTCGTCATCACGCCGGCGGCCGGCTTCGTGACGGCGAACGGCGCGATCATCATCGGCATCCTCGCCGGCGTGGTTCCGTTCTTCGCTTGCACCAAGCTCAAGCACGCCCTCGGCTACGACGACGCGCTCGACACCTTCGGCGTTCACGCCGTGGGCGGCACGCTCGGCGCCTTCCTCACCGGCGTGCTCGCGACGCCGGACGCCAACCCGAACCTGCTCCTGAACCTCAAGGACATCGTGGGCAAGACCCTCTGGCTCGAGCAGCTCAAGGCGATGGGCCTCACGCTCGCGATGTCGATCATCGGCACCGCGGTCCTCGGCTACGCCATCAAGGCGACGCTCGGCCTGCGCCCGACGGCAGAGAAGGAAGAGAGCGGTCTCGACGTGAGCGATCACGGCGAGAAGGGCTACAACGTTACTTAGGTAGAGGCTGTCAGAAACGAAGGCCCGGGCCATATGGCTCGGGCCTTCGTGTTTAAGGGGGTGGGTGGTGCGACGTCTAGCTCGTGGCGACGCGCTCGCGCCGACAGCTTGTCCCACCGGCCTCGCCGGTTTGTCGTACGGGTTTCCGCTGCGCCGGGATGATCGATCTGGCCTTGCCAAGACCACGAGGTGGTTCCGGGCCGCGCTCCGCGCGGCGACACGACGTAACGTCCGGAGGCCACTCGGATGGTTGGCTGTTGAACGTGCGGAACGGACGCGTGCGTGCGAAACGCGACTGTGCGTGAGAAACGCGACTGTGCGTGTGCGCGCGAAGCGCGAAGAGGCGCGGCGCGGGCAGGCGGCGGTTCAGGCGGCTTCGGGATTTCGCACGACGCGCAGGGGGCGGAACGGGGTTGCGCGGAGCGAGGAATCGGGAGCTGTCGCCGTGGTCGTCGTCACCTGAGGTCCGAGCTCCTCCGCGAGGATGCGGGCGACGGTCGGCTCGCAGCCGCCGCAGCAGGTGTTGGCGCCCGTTTCGGCGCTGACCACGTCGACCGTGCTCGCTCCCTCGCGGATGGAAGCCCTGATGGCGCGGTCACTCACGGCTCGGCAGTGGCAGACGATCACGACCCTCCAACCGTAGCGTCTTTGAAAACGACTTTCAACATCACTTGCAACAAGCTCGGCTTTCGGCAGAAATACTGCCAGGCCAGTGGGCCGACGCGGCCCGGTCGCCGCCGTGCGCCGCGGGGGCCGTGGGCGCTCCCGGCCGAGCGGTTTCCTCGCTTGGGGTGCTTGGGCACCCGTGCGTAGAATCCGCCCCCATGCAAGGCAACGCCGACATCATCGAGCTTCTGAACGAGGTGCTCACCTCCGAGCTCACGGCCATCAACCAGTACTTCGTGCACGCGAAAATGCTGAAGAACCAGGGCTATGGTCCGCTCGCCAAGAAGAAGCGCGAGGAATCGATCGAAGAGATGCACCACGCCGACGCGGTGATCGAGCGCATCCTCTTCCTCGAGGGCGTGCCGAACATGCAGCGCCTGTTTCCCGTGCGGGTCGGGGAGGAAGCCGTCGAGATGCACAAGCTCGACCTCGAGGTGGAGCGCGAGGCGCACGCCCGGCTGAACAAGGGCATCGCTCTCGCGGTCGCCAAGGGCGACAACGGGACGCGCGCGCTGCTCGAATCGATCCTGAAGTCGGAAGAGGAGTCGATCGACTGGCTCGAGACGCACCTCGGCCTGATCGAGGAGCTCGGGCGCGAGCGCTATTTGGCCGAGCAGATCGGCGATTGACGCGCGCCGCCACGCGCCGCGGCGCCCACCGCCCGGACGCGGCGGATTCGGCGCCGTCCTTTTCGTCCCACCGGGTTGGTGGTAGGCAGAGCCCCGAACCATGAGCGGCCATTCCAAATGGGCGACGATCAAGCGTAAGAAGGGCGTCACCGACGCGGCCCGCGGCCGTGCTTGGACCAAGATCATTCGCGAGATCGTGACCTCGGCGCGCATCGGCGGCGGCGACATCAACGGCAACCCGCGCCTGCGCAAGGCCGTGTCGGACGCCCGCGGCCAACAGATGCCCCAAGACAACATCAAGCGCGCCATCCAGCGTGGCACGGGTGAAATCGAGGGCGCGGCGTACGAAGAGGTGCTCTACGAGGGCACCGGTCCGACCGGCACCCTCTATCTCGTCGAGGGCATGACCGACAACCGCAACCGCACGGTCGCGGAGCTCCGCAAAATCTTCGAGAAGCACAATGGGCAGCTCGGCAGCTCGGGTGCCGCCGGGTGGGCGTTCGATCGCTTCGGCGTCATCACGCTCGAGAAGGCGACGGTCACCGAAGACCAGCTGATGGAAGCGGCCGTCGATGCCGGCGCTGACGACTACCGCGACGAGGGCGAGGTGTGGGCCGTGTACACGCCGCCCGGTGATCTCGACCGCGTCACGACGGCGCTCGAAGGCAAGAAGCTCGTGATCCAGTCGAGCAAGCTCGCCTACGTGCCGAAGAACAAGAAATCCGTCAGCGGCCGCGACGCCGAGGTCTGCCTGAACCTGGTCGAAGCGCTCGACGAGCACGACGACGTGCAGACCGTGTTCGGCGACTTCGACCTCTCGGAAGAAGAGCTCGCCCGCATCGCCGCGATCTGAGCGCGGTCGCGGCGCGCGTCAGGGCTAAAGCGGCCCGCGTTCGACGAACGGCGGCATGAATTGCACTGCCGTGAAGTACGTGAACACGAGGTGCGAGAACGCGCCCGGCAGGAGCCTGCCGAAGCGGCCCGCCATGAACGTCCACACCATCCCGCAGCCGAACGCCGCGACGACGAGCAGCGGATTCGGACCCGCCATGAAGTCGCGCTGAAGGTAGACGGTCGGAAGCGCCGCGAGCGCGTAGAGCAAGGCCGCCCCGACCCAGCCGCGGCGGGTTCCGAGTCGAAAGGTGAGCTCCTCGAGCACGAAGCCGCGCCAGATGAGCTCCTCGGCGAGGACGATGACGGCCAGGGCGCTCGTGAGCAGCACCGAGTGCTGCAGCCGCTCCGGATCGCCGAGCTGGAGGTAGAGGTGGAGGAGCCAGTTCCGGCGCGGCGAGCCGCTCGGGGCGAGGATGGCGCGACCACCCCACGACGCGACGAGCAGCGCGAAGCCCGTGAGCGCGCCGATCGACAGATCGCCGCTCTTCGGCATGATGCGCGCACGGAGCTTGCCCTGCTGCGCGAGCCTCTGCGCCGCGAAGGCCGCGAGCGCGACGTGCGGCACGCCGAACACGACGTAGAACATCGCGCTGTCGGCGAGGGCCGGGCGAAAGGCGGCCGTGTACGTCGCCAATGCAGCGGCGAAGACGAGGAGAACCGGCGTCAACCGAGCCTCTGGGAGAGCTCGACGGAGAGGCGATCGAGGATACGATCGGCGATGACGCGCTTGGGGGCGCGCTCGAGGATTTCGCAGGTGCGGGCGCCGACCAGCATGGCGCGCATGTCGTCCTTGCCGATCGACTCGTCGGCGTGATTGGCGACGACGAAGTCGACGCGCTTTTCCATCAGCTTGTTGCGCGCGGTGGCCACGGCGCGCTCGTCGCTCTCGGTGCCGAGGGCGAAGCCGACGAGGATCGGCCGCCGCCCGTGCCGGGTCTTGCCGATCTCCGCGAGCAGATCGGGGTTCGGGACGAGCTCGAGCAAGAGGCCCTGCGGCGAGCGGCGGATTTTCTCGCCGCTCGGGGCGCTCGGGCGGAAATCGGCGACGGCGGCGGCCATCACGAGCGCGTCGATGCCCGAAAGCTCGCTGCCCATCACGTTCCAGAGCGCGGCGCGCATGGCCTCGGCCGAGCGCACGTCGATGCGCGTGACCCCGAGCGGCGTCGGCAGGCTGACCGGGCCCGCGATGAGCGTCACCGTTGCGCCGCGTAGCGCGGCACGCTCGGCGATCGAAAACCCCATCTTGCCCGACGACCGGTTGCCCACGTAGCGCACGGGGTCGATGTCTTCCGCCGTCGGGCCTGCCGTCACGAGCAGGCGCACGCCGCGGAGCGAAGCGGTCGCGAGCACGGACGTCACCCTTGCCACGATGTCTTCGGGCTCGGCCATGCGCCCCATCCCGACTTCGCCGCTCGCGACCTCGCCCTCGACGGGACCGATGAAGCCCACGCGGCCGTCGGCGGCGAGCTGCGCGACGTTGCGAGCCGTTGCGGGGTGGTGCCACATGCTCGGGTGCATGGCGGGCGCGACCAGCACCGGGCAGCGCGCGCAGAGCACGAGGGCGCTCGTGAGATCCTCGGCGCGGCCCGCGGCGAAACGGGCGAGCGCGTCGGCCGTCGCGGGCACGACGAGCACCAAATCGCTGGTTTGCCCGAGCTCGACGTGCGGCTCGCCCGCGGTGCCTGGCGCGAACATGTCCGTCAGGGGAGCGCGGCCGGTGATGCCGCTGAAGGTCGCGGCGCCCACGAACTGCTCGGCCGAGCGGCTCATGACGACCGTCACGTTCGCGCCTTCGGCGAGCAGCCGGCGCACGACGAGCACGGCCTTGTACGCGGCGACGCTGCCCGTGACGCACACGACCACGTGGCGTCCGTCGACGCCGCTGCGCTCGTCGGGGATCGTGACCGGTACGGACGTCTCGGGGGCGGAGGGATCGGGAGGTTGCACGAACGAGCCTATCTTCTACCGCGAGCGCCGGGAGCGCGCGACACCCAGGGGCTCCCGCGCTCGAAGAAGCGCCAGGGTCGAGCGGCCCAAGCGCCCGCGTAGTCGACTCCGATGCGCGGCGAGCGCAGAACCTTCGGCTGCGTTCCGCGGCTCAAAAAGAGCGGTCCCGCGCACAGATCGGCGCCGTAGCAGCGCTTGTCGATCGCGAACGCCTCGCAGAGCTTACCGGGGCCGTTCGTTAAGTCCCGGCTGCCCTCCGAAAGCCCGCGCCGCTCGGCCATCAGCGTAAGTCCCTCGAGTGGCTCGACGGCGCGGATGAGCACGGCGTGCGGCTCGTCGATCGCCGTCGTCACGAGGTTCACGTGCCAGTGCATGCCGTAGACGAAGAACACGTAGGCGTAGCCGGGTGGTCCGAACATCGCTTCGGTGCGCGCCGTGCGGCGGCCTCCGAAGGAGTGCGCCGCGCGATCTTCCGGGCCGCGGTACGCTTCGGCTTCGACGATCCGGCCTGCCACGCGGCCTTCCGGCGTGTCGTGCACGAGGATCTTGCCGATCGCCTCACGCGCGACCGTGAGCACCGGGCGCGCGTAGAAGGCTCGGGGCAGGGGCTTCAAAACCCGAGCAGCTTACCGCCCTGATACACGAGGAACGAGAGCGCATACGCGAGCGTCGTCATGTAGCCGAACAGAAACGCGGGCCAACGCCAGGTCCGCGTCTCGCGGCGCACGACCGCGAGCGTGCTCATGCATTGGCAGGAGAGGGCGAAAAACACGAGCAGCGACAGCCCGACCAGCGGCGTGTAGCGGGGCTTTCCGTCGAGCGTCTCGGCCTTGAGCTTCTCGCGCAGCGGCAGCGCCTCGTCGTCGGTGTCGCCGACGCCGTACACGAGCCCGAGCGTCGAGATGAACACCTCGCGCGCGGCAAACGCACCGATGATGCCCACGTCGATCTTCCAGTCGAAGCCGAGCGGCGCGAAGATGGGCTCGATCGCCCGCCCGAGACGACCGCCGTAGCTGTTCCGAATGCGATCCTCGGCCTCGATGGCGGCAGGAGGCGCCGTGGGGAGCGGGCTCCGCGCACCGGACGGCACGTGGGCCGCGACGGCGCGCTCGGGAGCGGGGTCCGTCGCCGCCGTGCGCGGGAACGCGAGCAGCGCCCAGAGCGCGATCGTGCAAGCGAGGATGACGGTCCCGGCTTCCTTGAGGAACACCTGGGCGCGCTCGAGCATGCTGCGCAGCGTGAGCTTGAGGCTCGGCATCCGGTAGGGCGGCAGCTCGAGCACGAGCGGGACGCGACGCCCCTTCACCGCGGTGCGTCCCAGGATGAGCGCCACGACGAGCGTCGTCACGATCGCGAACAGGTACATCGCGACCATCAGGAGACCCTGCACGGGCAACCAGCCGAACCAGTGCGAGGGCGGAAACAGCGCGGCGATGATCAGCGTGTACACGGGCAGGCGTGCCGAGCACGTCATGAGCGGGATCACGAGCATCGTGAGCAGCCGGTCACGCTGCCGCTCCATCGTGCGCGTCGCGAGAATGGCCGGCACGGCGCACGCAAACCCCGACAGCATCGGCACGAACGCCCGCCCGTGCAGGCCGAGCGTGCGGAGCACGCGATCCATGAGGAACGCGACGCGCGCCATGTAGCCCGAGTCCTCGAGCAGGCCGATCATCAGGAACAAGAGCAAGATTTGCGGCAGGAACACGACGACGTTGCCGACGCCGCCGATCACGCCCTGCACCAGCAAATCCCGAAAAATTCCGGGCGGAAGCAGGGTCGTGAGCTCTGCCGAGAGGAAGGCCGCCGCTCGCTCGATCAGGCTGATCGCGGGATCCGACCAGGAGAACAGCGCCTGGAAGACCACGACCATCAGGCCGAGGAAAATCGCGAAGCCCCACACCGGGTGCAAGAGGATCCGATCGACGCGCTCGGACGAGGCGCGCTTGGGGGGATGTCGGTCGACGCGCGCGTAGAGGCGCTCGAGGGCACCGTCGATCACGGCGTAGCGTGCGGCGATGAGGTCGCGGTCGATGTCGCGCGGCTCGGCGTGCGCGCGTACCTCCGCGCAGCGCTCGCGCAGGGCGAGGGGGATGTCGCGGAGCTCGTCGTCCGCATCGACGCTCGAGAGCGCCCAGAAGCCGAGCGCCCGATCGCGCTCTTTCGTGTCGCGCCAAGCAGGAGGGAGCGCTTCGGCGACCGTTTCGGCGTCGCGGAGGAGCTCGGGGGAATAGCTCGGCGCAACGTGGCCGCGACGGGGCTCCGCGAGGGCTCGGTCGATGGCGCGCTTGAGCTCTCCGATGCCCGCGCCGCGGCGCCCGTCGGTCACCGCGACGGGCACGCCCAGGAAATTGGCGAGCGCCGTCGGGCTCGGCGGATTCTCGCGCACCTCGTCGAGCATGTTCAGCGCGACGACGACGTTCAGCCCGAGCTCGATGAGCTGGAGCGTGAGGTAGAGGTTCCGGCTGAGCTGCCCCGCATCGATCACCACCACGACGACCTCGGGGCGCGGCAGCCCATCGAGCCCGAGCAGCGCTTCGAGCGCGATCTGCTCCTCGGCGGAGCGCGCCGAGAGCGAGTAGGTGCCGGGGAGATCGACCACCGTGACGGCGCCGCCCTCGGCCAGCGTGAGCCGACCGGAGCGCTGCTCGACCGTGATGCCCGGGTAGTTGCCGATGCGTGCTCGTTCGCCCGTGAGCTGGTTGTAGACGCTGGTCTTTCCGACGTTCGGATTGCCGACCAAGACGACGACGGGCGCTCGGGCCGCGGTGGCTTCGGACTCGGGCGCGACGGGTGACGCGCCCTCGGCGGGGGTCACGGCGCGCCTCGAACCGGTGCCGCTGGCAACGCTCGGGGCACGACGGCCTTCGCCGCCGGAGCCTCGGACCTCGTGCCCGGCGTGACGCGCACGAGAGCGGCTTCGGCACGGCGGATCGACAGGCTCGAGCCCCGCACCAGGAGCTCGAGCGGGTCGCCGAGCGGCGCGACCGCTTTGAGCTCGACGCGCGTACCCGGAACCAGGCCGAGCTCCATCAGCCGGCGCCGGAACGAGCGCTCGCCGCCGACGTGCTCCACACAGGCAACGTCCGCGAGCGCGAGCTCGGCGAGGCTCCGCGTGGGTAGAGACATGCCAACCACCAAAAGCTTAGCCGCACTGAAAACGAATATCAAATTCAGCTACGGCCGACCGGCCCGGGGGCCGCGGCGAGCCTCGAAACCGCTGCCCGAAAGCTCTGGCCGAGGGCGAACGCGTCCGTCGAGCTCGGCAGCACGTGCAGGAGACGCCGCAGCGTCTCGAGCATCTCCTGCGCCGAGGCGAAGCGGCGCCCGGGCTCGCGCTCGAGCGCTCGATGCACCGCTTGGCTGAGCTGAAGCGGCAGGCCCGGGCGCCTCACGGCAAGCAGCGGCACGCGCGCCTCGCGTACGAGGAGCGCGGACGCGATCTCGTTCTCGCCCAAGAACAGGCGCGCTCCCGTGAGCGCTTCCCAGAGCACGATGCCGACCCCGAAGAGATCGCTCTTCGCGCTCGCCGGCTCCCCGCGCACGAGCTCGGGCGCAAGGTATGCGGCTTTCCCTTTCACGACGTCCGGCCGCGTCAGCCGCTCGCGGTCCGGTGCCTTGGCGAGCCCGAAGTCTCCGAGCTTCACGACGCCCGTGACGTCGAGCAGGATGTTGCCCGGCGTCACGTCGCGATGCAGCACCTCCGCGGCGTGCCCGCGTGCATCGACGCGCGCGTGGGCCGAGCCGAGTCCGCGCAGGATCTCGATGCCGATGGCGGTCGTGAGCTCCCAGGGCGTGGCAAGCCCTGCGCTCGTGTGCGAGCGGATCCACGCGCCAAGATCGAGCCCCTCCACGAGCTCGCTCACGAGGTACGGGTGGCCGAACTCGTCGAGGCCGTAGTCGAGCACGGCGACCACGTTCGGGTGGTGAAGCTCGGCGCCGACCCGCGCCTCTTCCGCGAACATGGCGATCGTGTCCTCGGACGTGCGCAGTGACGGGAGGATGCGTTTGAGGGCGACCGGTCGCGCGAAGCGGCCCGGGCCGCGCTGGATCGCCTTCCACACGACGGCCATGCCCCCACGCCCGAGCTCCTCGACGAGGTCATAGCGGCCGGCGATCAGCCGGCCGGGGGCGTCTTCGGGGGACTTCACGAGCGCATTTCCGCTTATCCAGGCCCGCGGCCATAAAGTCAACGCGAGAGGGGGTGGGCGCTCGTCACGGCTTGTCCTAAGTGTGCCGGGTCGTGGTGAACCGGACCCACAAAGTCAGCGCTGGGGTTTTGGTCTACAGGCGCCTTGCCGGGCAGCTCGAGGTGCTCCTCGCGCATCCCGGCGGGCCCATCTTTCGTCGTCGCGATGCCGGCGCGTGGACGATCCCGAAGGGCGAGATCGAGCCTGGAGAGGAGCCGCTCACGGCCGCGCGGCGCGAGCTCCTCGAGGAGACGGGGTTCTCCTTCGAGGGGCCGTACGCGCCGCTCGGCACCGTGAAGCAGAAGAACGGCAAGGTCGTGCACGCGTTCGCCTGCGAAGGGTCGATCGACCCCACGCAGCTCGCGAGCAACCGCTTCCGCATGGAGTGGCCACCGCGCTCGGGCCGCTTCGGGGAATTCCCGGAGCTCGATCGCGCGGCGTACTTCGACGTTCCGACGGCCCACGAGAAGCTCAACCAAGCGCAGGGGGAGCTCGTGACGCGCCTGGTCGCGCTGCTCGAAGGCGAGCGTTAGCCGAGCCCCCGGCTTCCTGCGGCCCGTTTGGCGGCACCCGGGAAAGCTGGCATTCTTGGTGGTGTGGTGGCTTGGAACGGCAGACGTGCGCGCGGCTCGGGGTGGGCGCGCGGTGTTCTCGGTGTTCTCGCCGTGGCGGTAGCCATGGGCGGTTGCGGCGGCGAGTCGATGCGAGCCTCCGGCAACGATGACGCAGTCTCGGGCGGAACGTCGGCCATGGGCGGCACGAGCGGCACGAGCGGCACGGGCGGCACGGGCTCCTGCGGGGACGTGACCTGCTCGACACCGGACTGCTCGGACGGCGTTCGGCCCATTCTCGGCGCCGATGACTGCTGTCCGACCTGCCCCGCGCCAGAGCTCGAAGCATGCGAGAGCAGCGCGGAGTGCACGCTCGCGACGTCCGACCTCGTGTGCTGCGATTGTGCCCAAGCCTACAGCGCGAACCACGTCGCCGCCGATCGCTGCATGCACGCTGTCGGCGACCCGCCGAAGTCGGACCCCGCGTGCGTGCGCAGTTGTCCGAGAGTTGCTTGCGGCACTTGTGCTCAGGCGCCGAGCGGCGCCGCCTGCATTCGGGGGAAGTGCGAGCCAACCTACACGGGTGGCACCTGAGCCGTGCGGGCAAACCGCCGAACTCCATTCGTCGCCTTGGGCGTCCTAGCCGCGGTGGTTGCATGCGCGGGTGCGAGCAGGCGACCGACACCCGACCAACGTGACGCGGGCGGAGAAGTGACGGACGCCGGCACAGGCACACCGGACGCGGACTCGGGCGCGCCCGATGCCGACGTGTGGTTGGGCGGCGACCCCACCGGTACCCGCTGTCGCGACGCTCGCGGCTACTCCTACGAGCTGACGCGTCTCGAGCTGTGCGACGGCTACCCGCGGTGCGCCGACGGCCGCGATGAAGCGGACGAAGCCTGCGAGTACGGGGTCGGCTACCACTGCCACGGCACCGACCTGCGCATCGCGCGGCGCAAGGTGTGCGACCAAGTCTCCGATTGCCCAGAGGGCGACGACGAGCCCTGCTTCACGACGCCGCCCACCTGTCCGGCACAGGAGCCCGTCGTGGAAGCCTGGCTCGGTGGCCACAGCGTGTGCGAAGTGCTGTCCGTCGCCAAGCCGGGTATCGACGACATCCACTACCAGGTCCGATGCACGAGCGCGGGCGCGATTGCGCCGAGCTCCGTGTGCGACGGGAAGCGAGACTGTCCGGACGGGGAGGACGAGAGCGGCTGTCCCACGCGCTGTCCCGAGTGGGAGTGCCAGCCCGATGGCGGGCTCTGTTCACGCAGCGAATGCGACTTCATCTGCGCGGACGGCAGCACCGTTCCGGTTCGCGACATCTGCGACGGCGCGAGCGATTGCCCGAGCGGCGAGGACGAAGGCTGCGTCGACCGTTTTGCTTGCTACGGCGATACCGGAAGCAGCATCGATTTCTCGCAGGTGTGCGATGGCATCGAGGACTGCTGGGATGGCCGCGACGAATCGAATTGCCCCCACCCACCGTCGGACACCTATTTCATCTGCGACGACGGCGAAGAGATCCTCTTCCCGTATTTCTCGAACGGCTGCTTCAAGGAGCCCTTCCCGCGCGAGCCCCATTGCTCGGACGGCAGCGCGGCGTATCTGCCGTGCCCCGCGCGCTAGCCGCTCGTGCGGCTGATGGCGCTGCAATTTTCACCGCGTGACCGCAACGGCGTCGAACGTCCGTGCTCGCGCAGACGGGAATCACGCATGAGCAGCGCGCAATCGGCTCGTGACGCCGGGGCGCCTGCGCTAAACGTTGTGGGTGGCGTCCCTCCTGACCAACGCCGTGCCCCGCGCCGTCGTGCTGCTCGTGCTCGGTTGCGGGACGAGCGGCGGCTCCGATCACCACGCAGCAGCGGGTAGCGCCGGCGCCGCACAACCGAGCGCCGGTGGCATCGCTGGGACAGGTGGCAGCGCTTCGGGTGCCGGTGGCTCGACCACCGCCGGTTCCGCCGCGCTCGGCGGTGCGGGCACGGGTGGCTCGAGTGCGAGCGGCATGGCGGGCATGTCGACGGGCGCTACGGGGGGCATGTCCGGAACCGGCGGAGCGGGCACGACGACAGGCGGCAAAGCCGGCACGAGCGCGGTAGGCGGCGCCGGGACCGCGGGCTCCGGCACGGGTGGGCTCGCGGGCACGGGAGGCGATGGCGGCGACTCCGGCGACCCACTGAGCGGAATGCCGGTCGAAGAGGGCATCGCGCTCTTGCCCGCCGATCGCCAAGAGCACGGCGTCGTTGCCGCGCACGGTGAGGTCTACGTGCTCGGCGGCTACTCGCCCGACGTGACGCCGAGCGTGATCGCCTACGATCCGGCGAAGGATAGCTGGCGTAGCGTCAAGGATTTCCCGAGCCCGTTCAATCATCCGGCGGCCGGCGTCATCGACGACAAGATCTACGTGGCCGGCTTTTACGCGGGGACGAGCCTCACGGGACCGGCGACGGGGCGCACGTTCGTCTACGACCCCGTCGCCGACACCTGGACGGAGAAGAAGGCGCTGCCCGACGGAACGGAGCGCGCGGGCGGCTGAGT
>DATMCL010000077.1:0-29864 GCA_035558375.1 Polyangiaceae bacterium | reverse complement strand
GCGTACCTCGGGCTCGGAACGGGAGCGTGGGGCACGGTCCGGCGTGACGGCTCGACCGTGCGCTACCGCAACGCGCCCGCGCCGGAGCGCTACCTGAAGGCGAGCTCCACGGCCGCGCTCTGGAGCACCTCGGAGCTCGTGAGCGACATAGAGACGATCGCGCCCGAGACGGCGCTCAGCGAACGGCTGATGCTCGGCCTCCGCCTCGCCGAGGGCATCGACTTCGGCGCGCTCGAGCGCGCGACCGGTGCGACCGGCTGGACAACCGAGCGACGGCGCACCGCCGAGCGGCTCGTGCGCGCCGAGCGACTCGTCCTCGACGGCGACCGGCTGCGGGTTCCGCGCTCCGCCTGGCTGTTCGCCGACGGCGTCGTGCGCGACCTCTTGTGAGCGCCCCGGGCGGCTCGCGCCGTGAAGCGCGGCCTCAGCCGGAGCTCGTGACACCGCGGAGAAATTCGCGCAACGATTCGATGCTGCGCTCCGTGGGCGGCTGGCCTGCGACCCCCTGCAGCCACAGCGTGTCGGCCGCCATGGTGTGGACGGTCTCGACGCTGATGCGCTCGGGGAACAGGCCAAGCGCAGCGAGCTTCTCGAGCAATGCCGCGAGGAAGCCGCGCCGATCAGGCCCGCGGACCGTTAGCTCCACGGCCGCGCTCCGCCGCGGCAAGGTGAGCACGAAGCTCTCCAAACGCGGGGCGCCGTTCGATTCCTGAGAGCTCTCGGCCGCCAAGGTAGCGAAGTCGAGCTCCCGCGGGTCGACGCCTTCCTCGGCCGTCACCTCGAGGACGACGTTCCACCCGGTTCCTTGGCGTTCGGCGTTCCCGCGCACGATCGACACGCCGCGCTGCGAGAGCGCCGCCGCGAGATTGCCGCACCACCCGAGCGGGAGCTCGCCGTGAAGCTCCACGCGGGCCAACCCTGCCGATAGCTCAACGACCTGGGCCGGCTGCCCTGTCACTCGTGCTGCGTCCAGCATGAGGTTAATAGGACCCCAACCCATGCTTCCTGCGTGTTTCGCGCAGTTTGCCGCTCGGGTTGGGCGACCGGGTTGCTCCCACCTTCGCGTACCTCGTAAAGTCCGCTCACCGTGTCGGGCTCGAACCGGCGAGTGATCGCCCTCGGTAATTTGGCGGGCGAGCTCAAGACCTCTCTCGAGGCTGCCTCGCGCGCCGTCGGGGTCGAGCTGCTCCTCACGCGTGAGCCGGCGCGCGCCTTCGTCGAGCTCGAACGCGACGGGGCGCTCGCGGTGCTGGTCGACATGGCGACGCTCGGGGCGGAACAATTCTGCAAGCGCGCCCGCGGTACCGAGCGGCTCCGCAGCGTGCCCGTCATCGGGATGTCGCGTCACCCGAACGAGCTCGGGTTCGCCCGCGTGTTCGCGTGGGGGGCCGACGACCTCGTGCCGCTCGGCGCGCGCATCCCGCTCGAACGACGCCTGGAGGTGCTGCGCGACACGCCGCCCGCGGACGCGACCGGCTTCGGGCAAGCGGTCGTGGCCGAGGCGACGACGCAGCGGCGCGCGCTCGTCGGGCGCGTTCTGTCGCAAGCCGGCTACGACGTGAAATTTGCCGTCGATCGCGGCGCGGTCGAGCTCTACGCCTCGCAAAGCGAGACGCGCCTGGTCGTGATCAGCGCGGCGCTCGGCGACCCGCGCCGCATCATCGAAGCGGCGGCGAAGGCCGGCGCGCTGCCGACGTGGATCGTGACCGTGGAGTCGCGTAGCAGCCAGCGCCTCGCGGCGTCGCTCGCGGGGCTCGATCGCGTTGCCGTGACGAGCACGGCTGGCTCGCCCGAGGACGTGCTGTTCCTCGCCAACGAGC
The DNA here is from genome assembly GCA_035558375.1 of Polyangiaceae bacterium. Lineage (GTDB taxonomy): Bacteria > Myxococcota_A > Polyangia > Polyangiales > Polyangiaceae > PMG-095. The sequence continues at coordinate 28,044 of DATMCL010000077.1, read as the reverse complement.
TCGTGTTCTCCAAAGGCGCGCGACGGCGCGAATGGCGGGCGCTCTACGCGACGCCCGTCGCCTTCCGCCCCGCGGGCGGCGAGAGCGACGAGTACGGCTTCAGCTACGACGCGAGCCCGAGCGGACTCTACGTGCGCAGCCTCTTGCCCTGTGCCACCGAAGACGTGGAGCTCGAGCTGCGTCTACCGAACCGCGACGAGCGGGTGCGCCTCTTCGGCAAAGTCGCCAGGCGCTTTGCCTTCGGCTCCGGCGCGATCGCGAGCGCGCCGCCCGGCTTCAGCGTGAAGCTCGAGGGCCCCGAGCCGGCGCTCGCCCGCTGGACGGAAGCGTGTGCCGCGCTCATCGCGCAGGCGAGCAGCGAATCGCTGCCACCCCGCGCACGCACGCCGAGCCAACCGATCCTGCAGAGCCCCGGCCCCGGAGCGAAAGAGGTGACCCTCGCCGTGCCGCCCGCCACCGTCAGCATCGAGTCCGTCGTCGCCCCGCTGCCCGTCTCGGTTCAGGCTGCGGTCGCCGAGGGTAGCGACGTCGGCGAGCTCCTCGCCGCAACGCTCGACGAGCAAACGCTCACCGAGGTGGGTACGCGCCCGGTGACGATCGATTCATCGGGCGGCGTGCGCGAGCAGCGACCGAGCGAGTTCGGCGTCAGCCTTCAGGGCCTCGATCCCCTTGCGACGCCGATCATCAACGAGCCGCTCCGAGCCGTGCCCTCGGGTCCCGCACCGAGCAAGACTCCAACACCCGTCCCCATCGCGGCCACGCCCGCCGAGCCGGAGCGTCCGATCCCTCCGCCGGGCCGTCTTCCCCGCCCCATTCCCGGCCGCACCCTGAGCGGGACGCTGCTGATTGACACGCCCGCTGACGCATCGCCCCCCGAACCAGCGCCTCCCGAAGACTCGCCCCCGGAAGCCGCGCCCCCCGAGTCACCCAGCCCGCGCTCCGCCGATTGGGACGACGCCAAAACCGAGGTCCGCGGCTCCCAACCGAGCATCGACCCCGGCGCCGCCCCCATCACTCTCATTCCCGACCCGGATCCCGAAGCCGAAGCCGAGTCGAAGCCCGCTCCCCCACCCACGCCCGCCGGCGAGCCCCCCGCCGCGGCGAAGGCGTTCGCGGCGACAGTCGTGGCCCCGCCTCCTCCGCCTTCCCGCTCTTCCGCCAAGCTCCCGGCCGTCGCCCCCGCATCCGCTCCAGGTTCTCCAAACCCTCCCGCTGCCGCTGCCCCAACCCCCGACGCTGCTCCGCCTGAAGCGGCCGCTCGCGCTCCCGTTCCAGCTCCTCGCGCCGCGCTCCAGACCCCGAGCATCAAACAAACCCTGCCCATGGGCTTCTCCAAGCAAGAGGCCCCAAAGGTCGCCGCGGAGCCAGCTCAAACCCCACGCTCGGCAGCGTCAACCGTTTCCCCGGCGACGCCCGCCGCGCCCGCACGCGCGAAGCCGGCCGCGTCCCCGGCGGCGCGCCCCGCCTTCACTGCCCAACGCGCCGTGCTCTATGCGCTCGCCTCACTCGCCGCGCTCGGCGTCGGCGCCGGCGCAGCCTTCGTGATGCACAGCCAACAAGCGCCAGCGCGCACGACACCGGAGCGGCACGCCAGCGCGAGCCCCGCCAAGCCCGCGCTCGCACCGAGCTCCGCCGCGACCACGCTAGCCCCTGCGACCGCCGCGCTCTCGCCCATCACGGCACCCGCAACCGCGGCCCCCGCCGCATCGGTCGCCAACGAGCCACCCGCTGCCGCAAGCCTCGAACCTGCGGTAGCCGCGGCCCCGAGCGCGGCATCGGCCGCTTCCGCTGAGCCCGCGCGCTCGCCGTCTGCAGCAGCGCCGGCCGCCTCCACGTCTGCGCCGCCAGCACCTGCCGCCGCTCCACTGCCGGTGAGTGGTCCCCCGATCGATCTCACGAAGCTCGCCGCGGACCGCGCCGCGCTCATCGTGCACTCGAGCGTGACCACGCACGTGTTCGTTCACGGCACCGACTACGGCGAGACGAATCGTCCGCTCGTCACGTCGTGCGGCATTCGCTTCGTGCGGCTCGGACGAGCGCTCGGCGACTTCATCGAGCCCGGCCAGTCGCGTGTGATCAAGTGCGGCAGGCTGACCGAGCTCACCATCGAGCCGGCCCCGTAGGGCGCCCCCGCCGAGCGCGGGCTCAGCTCCCGCGTGCCGGTCGGAACGGGTGCAGGAAGCTCGCGAGCGAGCCCGGATTGCGCGTCGAGACCCAGAGCCGCCCGTGGCCGCTGAAGTGGCACACGAGGCCCTCGCCCGAGAAGAAGAGGCTCCTGATGCCGCCGAGCTTGGTGACGCGATAGCTCAGGCCCGCGGTGAAGGCGACGACGTGGCCGGTGTCGCACACGTAACCCCCGGGCCCCACGTCCACGGCGTGGATGCCGCCGTACGCGGAGAAGAACAGCGGCCCGGACCCGCTCGCCGCGAGCAGGAACAACCCGGCACCCGTGAAGAAACCGCGCGCCCCTTGCCATTGCGTGTCGAGCTTCACGCTCGGAGCGGCCGCGAGGAACGCCCCCGACGCGAGAAAGAGCGGCATCCCCGCTTGCAGCTCCACGGCTTCGATGTCCCCCTCCACGGCGGGAGCGAGCCAGAGCGTCTGCCCAGGAGCGGTCGCGGTGAAGCGATTGGTGAACAGGCTCTCGCCCCCGAGCAGCTTCCGCTTGGCGGCTGCGAGGAGCCCACCCTGGAGTCCGGTCTCGAGGCGCACCGCGCTATCGCGGCCGAGCATGGCTGCCGACTCGACGACGAGCTCTTCGCCCGTCTGGTCGAAGGCGACCCGAACCGCAGCAAAATCGGGCTTTTGGCGCACCTCGTAGCGCATGGTTTCCGTAGGGTTAGCGGTGCGGCACGCCGGGCTCAAGTCCGGGCCCGAACTGCCGTTCACAGGGGGCATGTTCAGCGTCCGGGCGCGCAGCGTCAGCGGACAGGTTCCCGCCGTGGACCCCGAGTCCGACCTCGATCGAGCGATTGAAACCCTCGCGGGTGTGCTCCGCACCTACGGCGAGCAAGCCTTCGACCTCGACCAGGTGAAGGCCGCCGACACGCGCGCCGAGTGCCTCGAGCTCGTGCAAAACCTCGTCATGGGGCCGACGCGGGCCGCGCAAAGCAGCCCGTCGAAGCCGCCCCCGAGCGGCCGCGACTTCGGCACCGCGCGGCGCTTCTTCGAGCAGCGCAGGCGTGAGGAGCACGACTTCGTCGTGCGGAGCTCGGGCAACATGCGCCAGGCGCTGCAAGCCTTCGCCCAGTGCCTGAGCGCGACGATGACCGAGGATCGCGCCAACGATTCGCGCGTGGAGGTGGAGCTCGAGCGGCTCGTCGACGTGGTCGGCAAGCGCAGCCCGGACGTGCTCGAGCAGCAGCTCGGCGTGCTGGTCTCGCTCGTGAAATCGGCGATCACCCACCGCCGCGAGCGCGAGAAGCGCCAGGTGCAGGATCTCGGCCGCCGGCTCGTCGAGCTCAAGGCCGAGCTCGAGATCGCGCGCGCCCAGGCCATTCAGGATCCGCTCACGGAGCTCTACAACCGCGCCGCACTGTCGGACGAGCTCGAGCGCATCGCATCGCTCGCCGTCTTCCTCTCGTCGGAGCCGGTCCTGCTCGTGATCGACGTGGATCACTTCAAGGCCGTCAACGACAAGCACGGGCACCCCGCGGGCGACGCCGTGCTCAAGGCCGTCGCCGACAACATCGCGCGCCATTTCATGCGGCGCGAGGATTTCGTCGCGCGCTACGGTGGCGAAGAGTTCGCGGTGCTCGTGCGCGAAAGCACGCTCGAGCGCGTGCTGCAGCGCGCCGAGCGGCTCCGCGACACGCAGAGCAAGCTCGAGGTGCGGACGCCCACCGGCCCCGTCACCGTGACCATCTCGATTGGCGTCGCACTGCACGAGCCGGGCGAAGCCTCGACGCTCTGGGTCGAGCGCTGCGATCGCTCGCTCTACGCGGCCAAGCACGCCGGCCGCAACGCCATCGTCGTCGCTCCGCGCCTGCCGCTCGCCTCGCTCATCCCCGCGCCACCGCCGCGCTGAGCGGGCTCCTCTAGCGCCGGCGGGGCGGCAACAGCGACCCGATTTCCTTGCCGTACGCTGCGGCGCTCCGCGATTGGATCCAGATCCGCCCTTGGCCGCGGAAATGGCACACCAGGCCTTCGCCCGAAAGGAACGACAAGAGCCAGCCGGAGCTGCTCTTGCCGAGCGAGTAGTCGAGCGTGGCGTCCCAGGCGACGAGGTGCCCCGTATCGATCACGAGATTCCCGTCGCAGTAGAGCTCCTCGAGCCCGCCAAACGCGCCGACGACGAGCAGCCCGGGCGATGGTGCCGTCGCGCGGAGGACGAACAGGCCCGCGCCCGAGAAGAAGCTCTTGAGCCCGCCGAGCTCCGTGCCGACGAGGACGTTGGGCGTCGAGGCGACGAACGCCGACGACTGCAGCAGGTAGCCCGCCTGCGTCATCTCGAGCACACGCATGTCCCCGCACAGGGCATGCGCGAGCAAAAGCTCGCCGCGCTCGTCGGGCGCGGTGAACGTGTTGCGAAAGAACGATTCGCCGCCGAAAAGCCGCTTCACGCCGCTGAGCAGGCCGCCGGATTGCGTCTGCAGCGCGAGGTTCGGGCTCATGCCGACCATGCTTCCGGACTCGGCCGTGATGGACTCGTGCGGCGCGAGATGCACGCGGGCCATGGCGTGAGCGGGGCGGTAGAGGATCTCGACGTGCATGCGAGTCTCAGCGCGGAAGCATCGGCGAAAGCCAGCCGACGAGGGCCTCGAGGTTGCGAGTCTGAAGCCAAACGCGCCCCTGGCCCGTGAACTCGCAGACGAGCCCCTCCCCCGACGCCGCCAGGCCGAGGAGCCCGCCGCCCGCGCTCTTGATCGAGAGCTTGAGGTTGCCCTCGTAGCCGACGAGGTTACCGTTGTCGATCAGGTACGAGCCGTTCACGTCGACCGCTTCGATGCCGCCGTAGCTCGTGAACCAGAGGTCCCCGTGCCCCGTCACGCCCAGAAAGAAGAAGCCCTCCTTCGCGAGTAGCCCGCGCAGCCCGCCCCATTTCAGCTTCAACTCCACGTCGCCCGCGTGCGCGAGGTACGCGCCCGTCGACAGCAACAGGAGCTCCCCATTGAGCCGGCGATGGACGATCTGCCCTGCGAGCGTCGGCGCGAGCCACACGGAGCCACCGCGCTCGGTCGTGAAATGATTCACGAACAACGTCTCGCGACCGATGATTCTACGGAGCAGCGCGACCACGAAAGCCTTGAAAATCGCGAAGAAACCGCGACCTTTTCCGGCATTGAGCTTGACGGCCATCGCGAGGCTTTGGTGCCGCGCGACCATCGAGCCGGCCTCGCCGACGACCGTCTCCCCTGGGGACAGATCGACGCGCAGCATCGCGAAGGAGGGACCGTGCGTGATGACGTGCTGCACGGTGGGCCCGGTGCCCCTTTCAGCCGACCCAGGCGCGAGCGTTGTCGAACATGCGCGACAGTGGCCCGCGCTCGCCCCAGGCCGGCGGGTGCCACGAGTGCTGTACGGTGCGGAAGGCGCGCTCGGGATGCGGCATCACGATCGTGACTCGCCCGTCCGGCGTGGTGAGGCCGGTGATCGCCGCCGTGGAGCCGTTCGGGTTCTGCGGGTAGCGCGCGGCCGGCTGACCGTGTCCGTCGGCGTACTGCAGAGCGACGAGGCCGGCCTTTTCGCACGCCTCGAGCGTGCCGACCGCAAAGACCGCGCGGCCCTCGCCGTGGGCCACCGGGATCGGCAGCACCGAGCCTTCCATCCCTTTGAAAAAGATGGACGGCGAGCGCGGCACCTTGACCTGGAGCTCGCGCCCTTCGAATTGCTCGGAGAGATTGCGCTCGAAGGCGGGCCAGCTCTCGGCCCCGGGGATCAGCACCTTGAGCGCCGAAAGCGCCTGGCACCCGTTGCAGACGCCGAGGGCAAAGGCATCTTTGCGCGCGAAGAAGTGGCCGAGCGCCTCGCGCGCCCGAGCATGAAGCAGGATCGAGCGCGCCCAGCCTTGTCCGGCTCCGAGCACGTCGCCGTACGAGAAGCCGCCGCAGGCGACGAGGCCGCGGAAGCGCTCGAGCGAGACGCGTCCGGCGAGCACGTCGCTCATGTGCACGTCGACGGCGTCGAAGCCGGCCTGCGTGAAAGCTGCTGCCATCTCGACCTGCCCATTCACGCCCTGCTCGCGCAGGATCGCGACGCGCGGCCGCTCCGCCGCGGACGCGACGAGCGCGCGCGCGGGATTTTCGTCGAGGTCGAACGTGACCTTCGGCTCGAGCTTCACGCCGGCGAGGTCGCCCGTCCCTTCGTAGGCCTCGCGGGCACACTCGGAGTTGTCACGCAACGACTGCAAGCGGAACGTCGTCTCCGACCACGCCTTGCGGAGCTTCGAAACCTCTTCGTCGAGGGCCGCGCGGCCGCCGTGCTCGATGCGCACCCGACCCGTGCTCGAGGGTGCCCCGATGACGTGAAGCTCGCGGCCCTTGCCGCGCTTGAGGCCGTGGCGCTCGAAGGTCGCTAGAACCTGCTCCGTATCGGCGCGACGCACTTGGAGAACGGCGCCGAGCTCCTCGGCGAAGAGCGCCGACAGGGCGTCGGGCCCGGTATCGTCGAGGCGCACCGTGAGGCCGCTCCCGGACGCGAACGCCATCTCGCACAGCGTCGCAAACAGGCCGCCATCCGAGCGATCGTGATACGCGAGGAGGAGCCCCTGGCTGCGGAGCTCGGCAACGCCCTCGAACGTGGCGCGCAGGCGCTTCGGATCCTCGAGGTCCGGCGGCGTGTCGCCGAGTGCGGCGTACACCTGAGCGAGCGCCGACGCGCCGAGCCGCGCGCGGCCGGAGCCGAGATCGACGAGCACGAGGTCCGTCTCGCCCACGTCGAGCCGGAGCTCGGGCGTCAGCGCCTGCCGGGCGTCACGCACGCGCGCGAACGCCGTGATCACGAGCGACACGGGCGCCGTCACCGAGCGCTTTCCCTCGTCCCAGACGACGCGCATGCTGAGCGAGTCCTTGCCGACGGGGATCGCCACGCCGAGCGCCGGACACAGCTCCATGCCGACGGCGTGCACGGCGTCGAAGAGCGCGGCGTCCTCGCCGGGGTGCCCCGCCGCCGCCATCCAGTTCGCGGAGAGCTTCACGTCCGAGAGCGCATCGACCGGGGCGGAAGCGAGATTCAGGAGCGCTTCGCCCACGGCGAGCCGGGCCGAGGCCGCCGCGTCGAGCACCGCGACCGGGCTGCGCTCGCCCATCGCCATCGCCTCACCGGTGTAACCCGTGTAGTCGGCGAGCGTGACCGCCGCGTCGGCGACCGGCACCTGGTACGGGCCGACCATCGAGTCGCGGGAGATGAGCCCAGAAACCGTGCGATCGCCGATCGTCACGAGGAAGTCTTTCGCGGCCACGCACGGCAGGTGGAGCACGCGGTACGCCGCGTCGGCGAGATTCACGCCGCGTGCGTCGAACGGCGCGGCGGTCACCGAGCGCCGTGACACGCGGCGCGTGAGCTTCGGCGCGTTGCCGAACAAAAGGGAGAGCGGCAGATCGATCGGCGTGTCGCCGAGCTCGCGATCGGTCACGACCAGGCGCCCGTCGTTCGTCGCGCGCCCGAGCACGGCCATCGGGCAGCGCTCGCGCTCACAAAGCTCGCGCAGCACGTCGAGCCGGTCCGGCTCGACGGCGAGGACGTAGCGCTCCTGCGCCTCGTTGCACCAGATCTCGAGCGGGCTCATGCCGGGCTCGGCGTTCGGCACGTCGCGCAGCTCGAGCAGGCCGCCGCAGCCGGCGTCGTGGAGCAGCTCCGGAATGGCGTTCGAGAGCCCGCCCGCGCCCACGTCGTGAATCGACAGGATCGGCGTGCGGTCGCCGAGCGCCGAGGCGCGGTCGATCACCTCCTGGCAGCGGCGCTGCATCTCGGGGTTGTCGCGCTGGACGCTCGCGAAATCCAAATCAGCGTGGCTCGTTCCGGCGGCCATCGACGACGCCGCGCCGCCCCCGAGACCGATGAGGAGCGCGGGACCGCCGAGCACGACCACGACCGCGTCGGGCTCGAAGCGACGCTTCTCGACGTGCATGGGACGCACGTTGCCGACGCCGCCCGCCAGCATGATCGGCTTGTGGTAGCCGCGCCATTCGCCGCCGCTCGGCGTCTCGACCGGCTGCTCGAAAGTTCGGAAATAGCCGAGGACTCCTGGTCTCCCGAACTCGTTGTTGAACGCCGCTCCGCCGAGCGGCCCGTCGAGCATGATGTCGAGCGCCGAGGCGATGCGGTCCGGTTTGCCGACGCCCGGCGTTTCCCACGGCTGCACGAAATCCGGGATGCGCAGGTGCGAGACCGTGAAGCCGGTGACGCCGGCCTTCGGCTTCGCGCCGCGTCCCGTGGCGCCCTCGTCGCGGATCTCGCCACCGCTGCCGGTGGAGGCGCCGGGACGCGGAGAAATCGCGGTCGGGTGGTTGTGCGTCTCGCACTTCGCCACGAGCGCGGTCTCTTCCTCGACGGTCTCGTAGCGCCCGCTCGCGGGGTTCGGGAAGAAGCGGCGCGCCGGATAGCCGCGCGCCACGGCGGCGTTGTCCTTGTAGGCCGAGAGCGTGCCCTCGGGCGAGCGCTCGTGCGTGTTCTGAATCATACGGAAGAGCGAGCGCTCCTCCGCCTGGCCGTCGACGATGAAATCGGCTTTGAAGATCTTGTGCCGGCAGTGCTCGCTGTTCGCTTGCGCGAACATCATGAGCTCGACGTCGGTCGGATCGCGCCGGAGCGCCGAGAAGCTCGCCGCGAGGTAGTCGATCTCCTCGTCGTCGAGCGCGAGGCCGAGCTTCACGTTCGCGCGCACGAGCGCCGCGCGCCCCTCGTCGAGCACGGCGACACGCGTCAGGCGCCGCGGGGGGTCGCGGCGAAAGAGCTGAGCGGCGTCCGCCACGGCCGAAAGCACGCTCTCCGTCATGCGATCGTGAAGGAGCGGCGCAACGGCACGGACATCGGCGTCGGTCGGCTCACCCGCCAGGCGGTAAAGCACCCCGCGCTCCAGGCAGCGAACCTCCGAAAGACCGCAGCTTCGCGCGATGTCCGTCGCCTTCGACGCCCAGGGCGAGAGGGTCCCGAGGCGAGGCACGACCAAAAGCACCCGTCCGGAGCTGTCCGACTCCTCGGCCGCCAGCGGCAGAAGCTCGCCGAGGCGCCGGCGGAGCTCGGGCGTCTCATGCGTGGTGTCGACGAAGTAGCGGTAGGTGGCGGTGACGGAGCGGACGCGCGGAGCCGCGGCCGTGAGCGCCGTGAGGAGCTGTTGGCGACGGAAGGGTGTTAGCGCGGGGCCGCCTGAGAAGCTCAGCATGCCGAGGCGGATTACCTACCACCTCCCAGGCAGCGCTTGGCGAGATCTCTGAACCAGCCGTAATCTCGGCCCCGTGACCGTCCGAACGGACTCCTTCGTGCCGGCGCCGGAGGAGCTCCGCCGGGCGTTCACCGGCAAGAGCAGCACCGAGCTGCTCTTCTTCGCGCGCCAGTGCCTCGAGCGCGGCGGCTACGACCAGGTGCTCGCGCTCGGCGCGGCGCTCGGCGAAGCGTTCGCGGAAGACCCGAGCCTCGCCCTCACGTTCGGGGTGGCGCGCTTCCTCGCCGGGGAGCGTGCCGCCGCGCGCGACGCCGTGGCGGCGCTCGTCGCTGCCCGCCCCGACGATCCGAACGCCCTCTCCGTGCTCGCCGAGATGCGCGCGCGCTCGGGCGATCCGAGCGGCGCCGTCGAGAACCTGAAGGCGCTCGTCGCCCTTTATCCCGACTATCCAGGCGCGCTCTCGACGCTCGCGACGCTACTCATGCCGGGTCCCTCCTATCGGGAAGTCCTGCGCGCCGTGCACGCCGCCCTCAAGCCGCGGACGTACCTCGAGATCGGCGTGGCCGCGGGCGCCACGCTCGCGCTCGCCACGGGCTCGGAGCTCGCCGTGGGGGTCGATCCGGTCGAGGCGCCGCTCGAGCACGCTCTTCCGCCCGGCGCGCGTGTCGTGCGCCAGCCGAGCGCCACGTTCTTCGCGTCGCGCCGGCGCGAAGAGCTCTTCGGCGAGCACCCCGTCGAGTTGACGTTCATCGATGGCCTGCACCTGTTCGAGGCCGCGCTCGACGATTTCATCGGCGCCGAAGCGTGGTCGGGCCCCGCGAGCACGATCGTGCTCCACGACTGCTTGCCCGTCGCTCCCGTGGCCGCCCGCCGCGAGCGCGCGACCCGCTTTTGGGTCGGCGACGCGTGGAAAGCCGTCTGGGCGCTCGCGCGGTATCGGCCTGACCTGCGCATCCGCACGCTGCTCACGCCGCCGTCGGGGCTCGTGTTCGTGCGACGGCTCGAGCCGCGCTCGCGGACGCTCGAGACGGCGAGAAGTCGCATCGAGAGCGAGCTCGGCGCGCTCGACTACCCGCTCGCCATCGGACAATGGCCCGAGGAGCTCCACGTGCTGCGGAGCACGCCGGAAGGCCTCGCCGAGGCACTCGCCTGATGGCCGAGGCATTTTCGCTCGCTCCACCCGAGCTCGGCCCCGCTGGCGCGCTCTACGAGCGCTTTCTGCGCGAGGCGCCCGACTCGGGCGACGACTACCTCCGCACCGAAGCACGCGTGCGCTTCGAGCCTCACGACGAGGACGTGCTCGTCGCACCGCCGGGCCTCACCGTGAGCGCTTCGCCCGCGGGTGCCCTGCTCACCGCACCGGCGCTGCCGCGCGGCGTCGTCGTTCCCGGTGTCTCGCACGAGGTCGTGCGGGCCTTCGTCGCGGCGCTCGACGGAAACGCGACGCTCGCTGCGGCTCGCAGCGCCGCGCGGCTCGAGCGCGACGCCGAAGCGCGCCTCCTCGCCGCGACGTTCGGCATCGCGCTCTTCGCCCCATACGCCGTGACGGCCCTCGAGCGCGCCGTCTCCGGCGCCGAAATCGTGCGCTTCCCCGGCGCGCCGTACGAGATCGTTCGCCCCTACTGGGCGAACATGGCCGCCGTGCGGTCGCGCTTCGGCGAGCTCGAGTCGAGCCTCGGCGACGCCCGGCAAAGCTTCACCGAGCTCGCCAAGCTCCACGTCGTCGCCCTGCTCGGCGAGGACGGGCACTCGTTCTATCGCCCCGAGAGCCGCGTGGTGCGGCGTGGCCTAGAGCCGGGCGCACTCTGGCAGACGGAGTCGCGCACCGAAGAGACGCCCGCGGGCACGCGCTTCGTCGACGGCCCGCGCGTCCACGCGCCCCTGCTCGGGGGCGAGGGCTACTCGGCGCTGCTCGCCGAGCTCACGGGCGATCCCGAGGCGACCTTCGGCCGGCGCGAGCTCACGGACGACGGGATCGCGTGGGGTCGCATCGTGACGGCCCAGGCCGACGGCGACGTGGCGCAGGCGCCTTGGTTCTGTCCCCCGCGCCCGCTCACGCTCGGGCACGCCGAGCGCCTGTTCGACGCCCTACGCCGCGCGGTGAAGGCGGCGACCACCGACGACCAGCGGGGCGCCCTCGACGGCCTTGCCGATTTTCACCAGCGCCTGGTGCGACTCCACCCGTTCCGTGCCTGCAATCAGGCGCTCGCGATGAACCTCGTCAACGCCGTGCTCGCGCGGGTGGCCGGCGCCGGCATGCCGCACCTCGTGCTCGACCACCTCGCGCTGCGCTTCGCGCCGTCGGCGTACCGGCGGCTCTTCGCGCTCGCCGCGCGCGGCTGGTGCGTCGAGGGCGCACTGGCCTTTCGGCTCACGCACCTCTTGCGGAAAAAGGCCGAATATTTCGCGCTGCTCGGCCGCCTGACCGCCGCATCCGACGCGGACGCGGCGGCCATCGTCGCGCGCACGTCACCCGACGCCGCGCGACTCGCGCTCCTCGATCTGAGCTAAAGCCGCTTAGCGGTTCGGCTCGACGACGATCTCGACGCGGCGGTTGTTGGCGCGACCTTCGGCCGTGCCGTTGTCCGCGACGGGACGGCTCGAGCCAATGCCCTCCGCGCGGATCTTGTCCGACGGAATGCCCTGCGTGATGAGGTAGGAGCGCACTGCCTGAGCACGCTGCTGCGACAGGAGCTGGTTCTTGTCGGCGCTGCCCTGCGAGTCCGTGTGGCCTTCGACGAGCAGGCTCTTGTAGTTGCCTTGATCCCCGATCGCCTTGGCGACCTCGGTGAGCTTCTCCTGCGCGATCGGGAGCAGCGTGCTCTTGCCGGTGGCGAACAGCACGGCACCCGAGAGCGTGATGACGACGCCGCGCGACTCTTCCTTGATGGCGGCGATTTCCTTGAGGCTCGCTTCGGCGGCCTTACGCGCCTTCTCGGCCTCGGCGCGCGCCTTCTTCTCCGCCTCGAGCGCCGTCTTGCTCGAGTCGAGCGCGTCGAGCTGCGAGTTCCGGAAGTCGTGGTCGACCTTTACCTTGTTGCGGGACGCCTGCTCGCGCCCGGCTTCGGCGACTGCGATCTGCGCCCGCACGTTGGCGATGTAAGCGAGATCCTTCGTCACGGGCTCGTCGCCGTTTTCTTTGAACGAGCCCTCGGCCTTTTCGAGAGCTTGCTTGGCGGTATCGAGCTGCGCGGGGGCGAGCTGATTCGCCTGGCTCTTCGACGCCGCGTTGTAGGCGCTCCGCGCCTGCAAAAGCTCTTGGGGCGGCAGGGGCGTGCTGCACCCGACGAGGGCCTGGACTGCGAGCAACCAACCAATTTTGAACGAGCGATTCATGATCATCTCCCTGAATGCAGAAGCCGCGAGCGCCCTCACTTGGAGTGCTGCTTCAGCCGATCGAGCTGCTCCTGGGTGTCGGAAGCCTCTTTCTTCGCGGTCGCTTCCTTGGCGAGCGAGAAAGCGAGATCCGCGTCGGCCTGCGCGCGATCGATCTCGCGGCTGGCTTCTTCGTTGTCGCCGTCGGCAATGAGCTTCTCCGCCTTGCCGAGCTGCTCTTTGGCGAGCTTCAGGTGCAACGCAGCCTTCGGCTCGGAGGAGGCTCCGGCGACCTCGGCTCCTGCGACGGCGGCCTTCGCAGCGGTAAGCGTTTCCTGGGGCACGGCGGCGCCTCCGCACGCGGTGGCGAGCACGACGGTTGCCAAGCAGAGCTTTCGCATGATCTCCTCGTGTAACGGTTTCATCTGCCGGGGCCGAGGGCCCGGGCCGCCGCGAATATATCGATCCCGAAGGGCCCCGTCACCTTTCCGCTAGAGCTTAATCCCGGCCGTCGCCCTCACCGTGCCCGGCCCTCGACCTAGGCCCCCTGCCCGCCGGCCCCGAGGAGCTGCCCCAGCCGCCGGTCGAGCTCGCGGCCGGTGAACGGCTTCGGCAGAAATGTCCAGCTCCCGTCGTCGGGGAACGCGGGGCGGCGCGGGTCGCCGTCGAACCCCGACACGAACAGCACCTTCAGGTGGGGTAGACGCTTGCGTAAGCGCTCGGCGAGCTCGACGCCGTCCATGCCGGGTAGGCGGATGTCGGTAACGAGCAAGGCGAGCTCGGGTACCCGCTCGGCCTCTCTGAGCGCGCCCGGCCCGTCGAACGCCAAGAGCACGCGCAGCCCTCGGGAGAGGAGCATGCGCTCTGCACTCTTCAAGAGCAGGGGCTCATCGTCGACGAGGAGCACGTGGCCCGCGAGGGCTGTGGGAGCTCGCCAAGATTCGCGATCACGTTGAGGCGCCACGGGTCGGGCGCGCACAGCAACACGCATGCCAGGCTAGTTCCACGCCCGGGGGCTTCCTAGCCGCCGGCTCCCACGCATCGTTCGAGAGTGCGGACGGATCCGACCAAAGCGCGGTCGAAAAAGGCCACGCCTTGTCATGCGGCGGCGAGGTCCCCATACTCGAGCTCACGAAAGCCTCGATGGCCGGACCTTCGCGGCATCAGCTAGAGGATGCGGCCGAGCCGGAGGTCGCGCCGGCGGAGCCTCGTTTTGGCGAGGGCCTTTCCGGCCCCGCACCGAAGCACTCCGGGCAGTTCTCGATTCTCGATCGGCTGCGGTCGATCCTCCAGCACTCCCCCGACCCGATCTACGAGCTCGACGGCGAGGGCATCATCCGCTTCGCGAGCAAGGTCGCCACCGGTCAGCCGCGCGACGTCGTGGGCCAGTCCTTCTACGACCTCATCGCGCCGCGCTTCCGAACCTCCGCGCGCAACGTGGTCGAAGCCGCCATGAAGAGCGGCGAGCCGGCGACGGTCGAGGTCCTGGCGAACGGCAGCGCCGAAGACGCGAGCTGGCTCTCCTGCCGGATCGGACCGCTCGCCGAGTCGGACGGCGCGATCATCACCGTTCGCGACACGACCGGCCGGCGACAATCCGAGGCCCAGCTCGTCGCCACCGATCGCCTGGCCTCGGTCGGCACGCTCGCCGCAGGCGTCGCGCACGAGATCAACAACCCCCTCGCCGCCGTGATCGCGAACCTCGAGCTCGCCGTGGCGGATCTGCAGGCCATGGGCGTCGGCGGGGAGATCCTCGAGGAAGTGAAGGACGCACGCGAGGCGGCGGAGCGCGTGCGCCTCATCGTGCGCGACCTGCGCCTCTTCTCGCGCACGGAGGAGCCCCGCCGCGGACCCGTCGACGTGCGCGAGGTGCTCGACTCTACCCTGCGGATGGCGTGGCACGAAATCCGGCATCGGGCACGCCTCGTCAAGGCGTTCGACGAGGTGCCACCCGTGGAGGCGAACGAGGCACGCCTCGGTCAGGTGTTCCTGAACCTCGTCATCAACGCCGCCCACGCCATCCCGGAAGGTCGCGCCGAAGCGAACCTGATCCACGTCGCCACTCGGACGCAGGGCGAACGCGTCGTCGTCGAGATTTCCGACACCGGGGTCGGCATGTCGAGCGAGCTCTTGGAGCACATTTTCACGCCCTTCTTCAGCACCCGCCCCGCGGGGATCGGCACCGGCCTCGGGCTCACGATCTGCCGCCGTCTGGTCGAGGATATCGGCGGCGAGCTCCGCGTGACCAGCCGCGAGGGCAAGGGATCCACCTTCACGATCCTCGTGCCGCAGACCGAGCGCACCGCCGACGAGCGGCTCTCCAGCGCGCCGCCGGCCGTGACAGGAACGCCCCGGCGGGGCAGGATTCTCGTGGTTGACGACGACCCAATGGTCGCGGCTGCCGTGCGGCGCTCGCTCATGCCGGACCACGAGGTGGTCACCACGACCGTGACGGAGGAGGCGCTCCGGCTCTTGCGAAACGGCGAGCGCTTCGAGGTCATCCTGTGCGACGTGATGATGCCCAACATGACGGGCATGGACTTCTTCCAGGAGCTCGACCGCTTCGCTCCGGCAGAGACACCGAAGATCGTATTTCTCACGGGCGGCGCGTTTGCCCCGCACGCGCGCCAGTTCCTCGACAGCGTGCCGAACCTCTCCATCGACAAGCCCTTTTTGCCAGAAAAGCTGCGCAAAATCGTGCGCGAGCGTCTCGAGCAAAAACGCCCTGAGGGTTAGGGAATGAAGCTGCCCTGCCAGGGCGCCATCGGTGAGGGTTCTCCGGTCGCCCAACGGTAGCGAAACCCCGCGACACCGTACGCGCCGAGCCGGCGCTCGCACGAAATTGCCGCGCTGGGGCGCCGCGCACCGTCTGTTTCGACGCCGGCTCGCAAAAGACCGACGAAAGAGCGCGGCGTTCGCTCGGCGCAGGACTTGCTTTGCAGGGCGCGACCACGCGTGCGGAGCTCGTGCGTGCGGACCCGAAGGAAAATCACGAATGCCGACAGATCCGAAAACGAAGCGCAAGACGGTCGCAAAGAGCAGCGCCCGGGGCACGGTGAGCGGCCCCGCCCGGAGCCGCAGCACGCCGCGCGACGCGGGCGAGCTCTCCGACATGGCCGTGAAGAAGCTGGACGGAGCCGACGCCCTCGCGCGTGCGATGCCGTTCAACACCAACAAGGCCGGGGAGCACGGTCGCGCGGCGTCGGATCCCAAGCCCGGTCAGACCGTTCCCCCTCCGGATCCCGCGGTGACCGGCAGCACGCTCTCCGAAAGCACGGCATCCGACAAGGTCGGCAGCGGCCGGCCGGTGCGCTCGCACAACCCCGGAAATCTCCCGCTCGATCGCGTCCGCACCGACGGCAGCGACCGCCCGCTGACCACGAATCAAGGCGTGCCGATCGCGGACAACCAGAGCTCGCTGAAGCTCGGCGCGCGCGGGCCGGTCCTGCTCGAGGACTTCATCCTGCGCGAGAAGCTCACGCACTTCGACCACGAGCGGATCCCCGAGCGCATCGTGCACGCTCGCGGCTCGGCGGCGCATGGCTTTTTCGAGTGCTTTCGACCGCTCGACGAGGTGACGCGCGCGTCCATCTTCTCCGAGAAAGGCAAGCGCACGCCCGTCTTCGTCCGCTTCTCGACGGTGATTGGCGAGCGCGGTTCTCCGGACACGCCACGCGACGTGCGCGGCTTCGCCGTCAAGTTCTACACCGACGAAGGCAACTGGGATCTCGTCGGTAACAACATGCCCGTCTTCTTCATCCAAGACGCCATGAAGTTTCCGGATCTCGTGCACGCAGCGAAGCCGGAGCCGCATTTCGCGATCCCCCAAGCCGCCACGGCACACGATACGTTCTGGGATTTCGTGTCGCTCATGCCGGAGTCGACGCACATGTTGATGTGGGCGATGTCCGATCGGGCGTTGCCGCGCAGCCTCCGCATGATGCAGGGCTTCGGCGTGCACACGTTTCGCTTCGTCAACGACCGGGGAAAGTCCACGTTCGTGAAGTTTCACTGGTCGCCCAAGCTCGGCACGCATTCGCTCGTTTGGGACGAGTCGCTGAAGATCTGCGGCGCGGACCCGGATTTTCACCGGCGCGATCTGTGGGAGGCCATCGAAGCTGGCGCGTTTCCCGAGTGGGAGCTCGGCGTGCAGCTGTTCTCCGAAAAGGACGCGGAGCGCTTCAGCTTCGACGTGCTGGATGCAACCAAGCTCGTCCCGGAGGAGCTCGTGCCCGTCACGCCGGTGGGCCGCATGGTCCTGAACCGTAACCCCGACAACTTCTTCGCGGAGACCGAGCAGGTCGCCTTCTGCGCGGCGCACGTCGTTCCCGGCATCGACTTCTCGAACGATCCGCTGCTCGCCGGACGGATTCATTCGTACGTCGATACGCAGATCTCGCGCCTGGGCGGCCCCAACTTCCACGAGATCCCCATCAACGCCTCCGTCGCCCAGGCTCACAACAACCAGCGCGATGGCATGCACCGGCAGGCCATCCACCGCGGTCGAGTGGCCTACGAGCCAAACTCGCTCGGCGGCGGCTGCCCGTTCCAGGCCGGTGGCGCCGGCTTCACCTCCTTCCGCGAGACGGACGAGGGCGACAAGGTGCGAGCCAAGCCCGAAAGGTTCGCCGAGCACTACTCGCAGGCGACGCTCTTTTATCGCAGCCAAACCCCGGTCGAGCAGCGCCACATTCGCGGTGCATTTCGCTTCGAGCTCACGAAGGTGCAGGTTCCGGCGGTACGCGAGCGCGTCGTGTCCATGCTCATGAATGTCGACGCCGACTTGGGGAGAGGCCTCGCGAGAGACCTGGGCATGGAGCCGCCGAAGCCGATGCCGCGCGCGCTCAAGAACCCACCGAAGCCCGAGGTGGAGCGCTCGCCCGCGCTCTCGCTGATGGCGCGGCCGGGCGACGGCTCGATCCGCACGCGGCGCGTGGCGATCCTGCTCGCCGACGGCGTCGACGGTGAAGCGGCGAGCGCGGTGCACGAGGCGTTGTTCGCAGCGGGTGCGGTTCCCCGGTTCGTCGGCGCTCGACTCGGTACCGTGTCGAGCGAGGACGGCGACGCGCTCGAGCTCGACGGCACTCTCGAGACGATGCCGTCCGTGCTGTTCGATGCGGTCGTCGTGCCGGGCGGCGCCAAAGCGATCGAAGCGCTGCGGGGGCTCGGCCGCGTGTCGGAGTTCTTGAGGGACCAATACCGGCACGCGAAGCCGCTGCTGCTCCTCGGAGAAGCGCAGCAGCTGCTCGCGGACGCGGGCATTTCGCCGACCCTCCCGGCCGGCGGTGCTGACCCGGGCATCCTCATCGAGGCCGATGCAGAGGCAGCCGTGCGAAAGTTCGTGAAGGCACTCGCGAAGCATCGTCACTACGAGCGCGAGCTGGATCCACCGGCGGCGTGAGCCGCGGCCCCGAGGGGCGGCTCAGCCGAGCGCGCGGAGCGCCAGCGCCGAGAACAGCTGCCGGTCGGCGTGCGTGCGCACGAAGGTCTCGTCGATGCGCTCGACGTGCCGCTTCGTGCGCACCGACGCGTACCAGTGCACGAGCAGCGTCTCGGGACCGAGCGCATCGCCGAGCTCGATGCCCGCTCGCTCGCGAAACCAATGCTCGCTGATCTCGGGCCCGAACGGAAAAAAGACCTCGGGCGGCAAAATGCGAAGATCCTTGCCGCTGTAGTCAGCGACCACCTCCTGCAAGAGGTGCGTGCCGAGCGCGTAGCGCACCGTGCGCCGCGAGGGCGACATGCGTCGCGCGCGAGCCAAGAGCTCCGTGACGAGCGGGTGGCCGGGCTCTGCGCCGAGCACCGCGTTGTTCACGGCCTTCGGGTACAGGTGCTCGACCTGGCGGAAGCCGCGGTAGCCGTTCGGCAGGCGCCGGAGTACATCGCGCGCCGCCATGCGCGCCAAGGCCGAAGGGCGCAGCCGCGACAACGCCGAGCTCTCGCCCGCGGGGAAAACCAGCCGCTCTTCGCCGCAAAAAACCCCCGCCTCCGCCGAAAGCCCGCCGAAGCTCGCGAGCGTGACCGTGTCGGTGTCGAGGTACACGCCGCCGTCGCGCCTGAGGAGCGCCAGCCTGAGCAGATTGGCGCGCGCCGCCGGGGCCTCGAGCGCTCGGTAGCACTCGACGAGCGGCCCGCCGCCGGCCGCCTCCATGAGCCCGAGCGCGTCGAGCGCCGAGAGCTCGACGCCGCGCTCTTCCGCGAGCTCACGCGGCGCTTGCTCCCCGCCGAGCGCCCCGTCGTGATGCAACACCACTCGCTCGAAGCCACCCCGTCGTGCCGCGGAGAGCAGCGCGAGCCGGTGCACCCACGCGAGGCTCGGTCCAAGCCAGATGAAGTGCGCGACCTTCGGAATCAAAGCTCGGAGTTGTCCTTCAAGTAGCGGAGGAGCTCGTCTGCTTCGCAGAACGCGAGCCCCGTCGAGGTGTCCGCCGCTCCATAGTAGATGGCGATGCGCCCGCTCGCCGCATCCGTGAGCGCGGCGCAGGGGAAGAGCACGTTTTGCGTGTTGCCAACGCCCTCGTACGGCAGCTCCGGCGTGAGGAGGTACGGCCGAGTCCGGTAGCGCACCTTCCACGGCTCCTCGAGATCGAGCAGGGCCGCGCCCATGCTGTAGGTGAAGCCGTTACAGGTCGTGAGCACGCCGTGATAAAATAGCAGCCACCCTTCGCGGGTCTCGATCGGGTACGGGCCGGCGCCGATCTTCGTCATCTGCCAATTGACGAGGCCGCGGTCGCGCTTGGGTCCCATCACGTGGCGGTGCTTGCCCCAGTACACGAGGTCCCGGCTCTGGCTCACGAAGATGTCGCCGAAGGGCGTGTGACCGGCGTCGCTCGGCCGGCTCAGCATCAGGTACTCGCCGCCGATGCGGCGCGGAAAGAGCACGCCGTTGCGGTTGAACGGCAAGAACGCGTTCTCGAGCTGCACGAAGCGCTCGAAGTCCTCGGTGTAGCCGAGGCCGATGGTGTAGCCGTGGTAGTTGTTGCACCAGATCACGTAATAACGGCCCTCGAGCGGGACGACGCGCGGGTCGTAGCCTTCGAGGAATTCGGCGATCTCGGGCGTGTCGCACGAGAACTTCAGGCGCTCGTCGGCGATATTGAAGCGGAGGCCGTCTTCGCTCTTGCCGACGCGCAGGGTCATGTTGCGCGCGCGGTCGTCGACGCGAAACACTCCCGCGAAGCCGCCTCGGAACGGCACGACGGCGCTGTTGTAGATGCTGTCGGCCGTCGGTGACGCGTGGCGCGGGATCACGGGGTTTTGGGCGTAGCGCCACACCACGTCGGTCGAGCCGCTCGGGCGCGGCTGCCAAGGAATGTTCGGGAGATCGTCGCCCACGAGCAAGCCGGTCATGCGCGGCTGACTACCAGAGGCGGGAAGGCTCGTGTAGTCTCGCCTCGAGATGGCGGCGCTCGACGAGAAAACCCTGCGCGAGACCTTGGATTTCGCCGTCGAAGCGGCGCAGCTCGCGGGCGCTTTCACGCTCGGCTACTTCAACGCGAGCCCGCCCGTCGAGCTCAAGGCCGATCGCACGCCCGTCACGGCCGCCGACCGCGGCGCGGAGGAGCGCCTGCGCCAGCGCATCGAGCGCGCCTTCCCGACGCACGGCATCGTCGGCGAGGAGTTCGGCGTCAAAACCGGCACGGAGCCGGCGCGCTGGATCCTCGATCCTATCGACGGCACGGTGTCATTCGTGTGCGGCGTGCCGATCTACGCCGTGCTCGTCGCGTTCGAGTGGGAGGGCGAAGCCGTCGCGGGCGTCATCCACCTGCCGGCGCTCGGCGAGACGGTGTACGCCGCACGGGGCCTCGGTTGCCGCTGGAACGGCCGGCCCGCTCGCGTCTCGGGCGTGAAGGAGCTCGGCGAAGCGCGGCTCGTCCACGCGGGGATCCGCCACGCACGGAAGTTCGGCCGGGGCGCGGAGGTCGAGCGTCTGCTCGAGGCCTGCGGCACGGAGCGCGGCTTCTGCGACGCCTACGGCTACGCGCTCGTCGCCACGGGCCGCGCCGAGATCTCGCTCGATCCGGTCATGGCCCTCTGGGACACGGCGGCGCTCTTCCCCGTCTTGACCGAAGCCGGTGGCACGCTCACCGATTTCAGCGGCAAGGCGACCTACACGGCCCCCGAAGCGATCGCGACCAACGGCTTCGTCTTCGACGCCGTCCTGCGCACGGTGCGCGGCTGAGTCGAAGGGCGTCAGGGGACGCCGGGAAGCGGCGCCGAGGATGCTCCCGCCGACGGCTCGATCCCGAGCAGCGCCGAGAGCGTCGGAGCGACGGCGAGCACCGGAACCTCGCCTTTTTCCGCGTGAGGCGTGACGCCCGGCCCCCAGAACAGCACGGGCACGAAGCGGTCGTAGCTCCACGGCGAGCCGTGGCTCGTGCCCGTGCCGCCCGGGTGCGACGGATCGACGACGCTCCACTCGGACGGAACCACGAAGAGGTCGCCGGCCGCGTCGTCCGTCACGCTCGCGCGCACGAGTGTCTCGAGCTCCGTCGAGGGCTCCCGCCCGATGATGTCGCGCACGCGATAGACGGCCGCCACGCCGAGCGCCTTCCCGACCTCGCTCTCGACGGCGCCGAGGATCGCGTCGTACGCCGCCGAGCTCTTCGCTTCGGAGGTCAAGTAGATGAACGGCTCCGTGTACGAAGCGATGGGCGGCGCCTTGAGCTCGAACCGGCCGCCGAGCGCCTGATTCACCGCGGCGGCGAGCTTCTTCGTGCGGATCCGGAGCGCGAGCTTGCCCCGGTCGAGCGAGCGCTCGGGCAGCGGTGCGGCGCCGTGATCGCTCGACAAGAGCACGCGCGTCTCGCGCGGTAGCTCGCGCAGGAAGCGCGTGACGGCGCGATCCGCACGCACGAGGTTGTCGGCGTACTCCCACGATTCGCCACCGAACAGGTGCCCCGCGTAGTCGATGGACGAGAGCGAAAGCATCAAGAGATCGGGGACGTCGTCCGCGCCGAGACCGAGCGACCGAACGCCCGCCCGCGCCACGTCGAGCAGGTACTCCGTGGCGAACGGCGTCGCTCGAACCGCGACGGTCGGCTCCGGCGAGCGCCGCGGATCGTGCGGGAATGCGCTACCGAGCCCCTGCCAGTCGCTCTCCCCCGTCGCCGCATCCGGACCGAGCAGGCGCCCGAGCGCCGCGCTGTCGTACGGCTCCCACAGGCCGAGCGCCGCGGTGATCGGATGCGCGGCTTGAAACACGTTGAGCCAGTTCGGGACACCGCCCGCATACCAGGTCGAGGTCGTGAAGACGCCGCGCTTGGTATCGTAAAAGAGCGCCAGATCCGTGTGCCGGCCGCCCGGCAAGATGGCGGCGCGGTCCTTGAGCGAGATCGACAGCGTGTGCGCGCGGCCGTTCGTCACGCGCTCGAGCTCGTCCGCGACGGTCGGAACGCGGAGCATGCCCGGGCTCGCGAATTGATCCTCCGTGCCGACGACGCCGTGCTCCGCATCATCCACGGCCGAGACCACCTTGGCCCGCTTCGCGTCCCACACCTCGTTCGCGACGATGCCGTGCACACGCGGTAGAACGCCCGTAAAGAGCGTGGCATGACCCGCCGCCGTGTACGTGCCGGCGTAGTCGTAGCGTGCCTGCGGATAGTAGCCGCCACCGGCAACCGCTTGCCGAATTACGCCGTCCGCATCGAGCAGCGGCAGGTAGCGCTCGAGCGCCCAACTCGGCAGCTGGTCGATGACGACGGCAACGACGAGGCGCACGCTTCCGACCGACGACGGGGCCGCGGAGGCGACGGCCGTGCTCGCGACCAGCGGTGAGGCCGGCGTCGCCGGGGGCGTGACCTCGACACCCGCCGAACAGGAGGCAGCCAGAAGAACGACCCCGGCGTTCGCTACGGTGCGCACCCGCCCCGCTTAGGCCTTTCCTGGCGGCGCGGCAACGAGGACACGGTGACGCCCCCCCATGCCTTGGCTCGACCTCCAGCAAACGTGCCCCACCTGACGCGCGCTCTCGCTCAACGCGCGGGCGGCGCGCCTTCGCCCTCGAGCGCGTCCGCGAGCGCCTTTAGACTGTCGTCGCAGGCTTGAGTCAGACGCGGCTTGACGCGCAGAGCGAGGTCCAACGACCGAACGTTGGAGTTGCGACGCGACAGCTTCACGAGCGCCGCCCCCGCGCTGCTGAAGCGGTCGAGCGCCGCGCCCGCGGCCTCCAGGGACGAGCTCGGGCTCGGCCCGGCGAGCCCGCGGAGCTCGCCAAGGGCGGATCGCGCCTTCGCCTCGAGAGCGGCCAGGTCTTTTTCCATGCGGGTCATCGCGAGCTCGTCGGTCTCGGCAATATGCGGAGCTTGGAGCACCTGGATCTCGCGCACCGCGAGCACGGCTTGATAGATGAGCTCCGTCGCCCGGCAGCGGTCCTTCGTTGCGACCTTCGCTGCGGCGCCTTCGAGCGACGCGCGAAAGGCGTCCGCGGCGTCCCGCACCGGACCGAAGGACAGCCGCTGAGCCTTGAGGTTCGTGTTTTCGACGGCGAGCTCGAGCACCGTGCGGTCGACCTGGTCGTATTCAGCGAAGCGGGTCTCGAACTGGGCGAAGAAGCCGAGCTCCTTCGGATAACCGAGCTCGTGAAGCAACGTCTTCAGGTTCGTCGCGTCGGTCCGAAGATCGCGCTTGGCAGACGCGGCGTCCGCCGCGTACTTGAGCGACGCTTCGTCGCTATCCGCCATGACGGCGAGGTTCGCGGCGTCCGTCGCCTCTTTGAACCGAACTCTGAGACCCGCCGTCAACTGGCGCGCGTCGCGGATCTGGTCCAAGAAGCTCGGAATCGAGGCGCGGCAGCCGGGGCCGAGGGCGAGCGCCAGGGCAACCGCTGCGAGGCCACGAAGCTGGGCTCGTCGCGACGTCCCGATCGGAGCGAGAAGCGCGCACATGGGTAGACCCTTTCATCGTTTCTAACTGAAACGGGCTGAAGGAGAGCCAGACCCAGTATGTGACCCGGGGGCGTCAAGAGCCCGTCAAGACGACTCCTCGAGTCGTCAAGAATCCGTCAGCGTGCGCGCGGCTGCCCTCGAACACCTGGTCGCGATCCTGATCAGAGTTGCCGCGGTCTTTACGACTTCTTGATGCGCCACCAACTAGATCATTCCCAAAGGAAGATCCCCATGGACGCCGTTTTCATCCTCCTCACCCTCGCTCTGTTCGCGTCCTCGCTCGCCTTCGTTCGGCTGTGCGAGCGCGTCTAGGAGAAGTCATGACCCCTCTCTACGCCGTCGCCGGGCTCGTCTCGACTGCCCTCCTCGTCTACCTGCTCGTCGCCCTCCTGAAGCCGGAATCCCTGCAATGACCTCGAATGCCATTCTCCAGCTCTTGCTCTACTTCGTAGTCCTGGTCGGCCTCGCCAAGCCGCTCGGGTCCTACATGGCGCGCGTCTACGAGGGCGAGAAGGTCGCGCTCGAGCGCGTGCTCGGCCCGGTGGAGCGGCTCATCTATCGCCTCGCGGGCACGAGCCGCGACGCCGAGATGGGGTGGAAGACGTACGCCATCGCCATGCTGGTCTTCAACATGGCGGGTTTCTTCGTGGTGTACGCGCTGCAGCGGCTGCAAGCCGCACTGCCGCTGAATCCGCAGGGGCTCGCGGCCGTCGCGCCGGACTCGTCGTTCAACACCGCGGTGAGCTTCGTCACCAACACGAACTGGCAAGGCTACGGCGGCGAGACGACCATGAGCTACCTCACCCAGATGCTGGGGCTCACGGTGCAGAACTTCGTCTCCGCGGCGTCGGGCATGGCCGTGCTCATCGCGGTTATCCGCGGGTTCACGCGCAAGGAATCGAAGGTCATCGGTAACTTCTGGGTCGATTTGACGCGCGGCACGCTTTACGTCCTCGTGCCGCTTTCAATCGTCGTGGCGCTCGTTCTGGTCTCGCAGGGCGTCGTGCAGACGTTCGCGGGTTACCCGGAAGCGTCCCTGCTCCAGCACTTCAAGGGTGCCGACGGGAAGGAAGTCGCGAGCCAGCTCATCGCCGTCGGTCCCGCGGCGTCGCAGATCGCGATCAAGCAGCTCGGCACGAACGGTGGCGGCTTCTTCAACGTCAACTCCGCCCATCCCTTCGAGAACGCGACCCCGCTCTCGAACTTCGTGCAGGTGATCTCGATTCTGCTGATCGCCGGCGCCCTCTGCTACACGTTCGGGAAGATGGTGAAGGACACGCGGCAGGGCTGGGCCCTGCTCGCCGCGATGCTCGTCATCCTGGTGCCGCTCCTCGTTCTCTGCACGACCGCCGAGCAAGCCGGCAACCCGCTCTTCCACTCGCTCGGCATCGATCAGAGTGCCAGTGCCTTGCACTCTGGCGGCAACATGGAAGGCAAGGAGACGCGGTTCGGCATCGCCAATTCCGCGCTCTGGGCGACCGTCACCACCGCGGCCTCCAACGGTTCGGTGAACGCGATGCACGACTCGTTCACGCCGCTGGGCGGCCTCGTGCCGATGTGGCTCATGCAGCTCGGCGAGATCGTGTTCGGCGGAGTCGGCTCCGGCCTCTACGGCATGCTGATGTTCGCGGTCGTCGCGGTGTTCGTCGCCGGCTTGATGGTGGGACGCACGCCCGAGTACCTGGGCAAGAAGATCGAGGCGTACGAGATGAAGATGGCCTCGCTCGTGATTCTGGTGCCGGCCGCATGCGTGCTCCTGTTCACGGCCATCGCGGTCGGCGCGAGCGGCGGGAAGGCGACCATCTTCAACCCGGGTGCCCACGGCTTCAGCGAGGTGCTCTACGCGCTCTCGTCCGCCTCGAACAACAACGGCAGCGCGTTCGCGGGCCTCGGCGCGAACACGCCTTTTTACAACACGCTGCTCGGCGTCGCGATGTTCTTCGGCCGCTTCCTGGTCAAGGTCGCGGTGCTCGGCTTGGCCGGCTCTCTCGCCGCCAAGAAGCTAGTCCCCGAGACGGCCGGCACGCTGCCCACGCACACGCCGCTCTTCATCGGCTGGCTCGCAGCGACCGTCGTCCTGGTCGGCGCGCTCACCTTCATCCCGGCACTCGCGCTCGGCCCCATCGTCGAGCACCTGATGCTGCTCCATTCCTAGCCTCCCTGGCATCGTCAAGTTTCCACCATGGCAACCACATCTCAGGTCAGTTCGAGCCCCACGGCTGCGCTCACCATCCCCTCGACCGTATCGGAGCCCGCCGCCTTCGGCAGCCGCTCGCGACCGCTGTTCGAGGCGCACATCGTGAAGCGCGCGATTCGCGACTCGTTCGCCAAGCTCGATCCACGCCATCAGGCGCGAAACCCCGTCATGTTCGTGGTCGAGGTCGGCAGCATTTTCACTACGGTGCTCTTCGTGATGGCCGTGCTCGGCAAGCTGCCCGAGAGCCCCGGCTTCATCCTGGGCGTGAGCCTCTGGCTCTGGTTCACGGTGCTGTTCGCGAACTTCGCCGAAGCCATGGCCGAGGGCCGCGGTAAGGCGCAGGCCGACACCCTGCGCGCTTCGCGCAAGGACGTGCAAGCCAAACGACTGGCTTCCACGCTCCGCACGTCCACCCAGACGCCGGTCTCCGCGGCGACGCTGCGCAAGGGAGACGTCGTGCTCGTCGAGGCCGGCGATCAGATCCCGGGCGACGGCGAGGTGATCGAAGGCGTCGCGTCCGTGAACGAGAGCGCCATCACCGGCGAGAGCGCGCCCGTCATCCGCGAGAGCGGCGGCGACCGCAGCGCCGTCACCGGCGGCACGGTGGTGCTCTCCGACTGGATCGTCGTGCGCATCAGCGCGAACCCCGGCGAGACCTTCCTCGACCGCATGATTTCGATGGTGGAGGGCGCCAAGCGCCAGAAGACGCCGAACGAGATCGCGCTCGACATCCTGCTCGCCGCGCTCACCATCGTGTTCCTGCTGGCGACAGCGACGCTCCTGCCCTACTCGCTGTTCAGCGTGCACGCGGCTGGCCAGGGCGTTCCGATCACCATCACGGTGCTCGTGGCTCTGCTCGTGTGCCTGATTCCGACGACCATCGGCGGCTTGCTCTCGGCCATCGGCATCGCCGGCATGGATCGCATGATCCAGGCGAACGTGATCGCGATGTCCGGTCGCGCCGTCGAGGCCGCGGGCGACGTCGACGTGCTTTTGCTCGACAAGACGGGCACCATCACGCTCGGAAACCGCCAGGCGACCGCGTTCATCCCGGCGCCCGGGGTCGCGCCGACAGCTCTTGCCGACGCCGCCCAGCTCTCCTCACTCGCCGACGAGACACCCGAAGGTCGCAGCGTCGTCGTGCTCGCCAAGGACCGCTTCGGCATCCGCGAGCGCGAGGTGCACGAGCTCGGCGCGACGTTCGTGCCGTTCTCGGCCCAGACACGCATGAGCGGCGTGGATCTGCCCGAGGGGCGCCAGATCCGCAAGGGCGCGGCGGAAGCCATCGAGGCCTACGTGACGGCCCACGGCGGCGCGTTTCCGCGCGAGGTGCGGTCCGGAGTCGAGGCCATCGCGAAGGAGGGCGGCACGCCGCTCGTCGTCGCCGAGGGCGGCAAGGTGCTCGGTGTGATCCAGCTCAAAGACATCGTCAAGGGCGGCATCAACGAGCGCTTCCGCGAGCTTCGCAGCATGGGCATCAAGACGATCATGATCACGGGCGACAACCCGCTCACGGCCGCCGCCATCGCCGCGGAAGCGGGCGTCGACGACTTCCTCGCGGAAGCGACGCCGGAGAACAAGCTCGCCCTCATTCGCGAGCACCAAGCCGGCGGGCGTCTCGTGGCGATGACCGGTGACGGAACCAACGACGCACCGGCGCTCGCCCAGGCCGACGTCGCCGTGGCGATGAACACCGGCACTCAAGCCGCCAAAGAGGCAGGAAACATGGTCGATCTGGATTCGAACCCGACAAAGCTCATCGAGATCGTGCAGATCGGCAAGCAGATGCTGATCACGCGTGGCGCGCTCACGACGTTCAGCCTCGCCAACGACGTGGCGAAGTACTTCGCCATCATTCCGGCGGCGTTCGCCACGACGTATCCCGCACTGGGTGCGCTCAACATCATGCATCTTGCTACGCCTGCCAGCGCGATCCTGTCGGCGGTCATCTTCAACGCGCTGATCATCATCGCCCTGATTCCGCTGGCGCTGCGAGGCATCCGCTACCGGCCGATCGGAGCGGCCACACTGCTGCGCAATAATCTGCTGATCTATGGATTGGGCGGTGTCCTGCTGCCGTTCCCCGGCATCAAACTGATTGACATGCTCCTCGTGGCCCTGCATCTGGCCTGAGCTGGAGAATCCCATGCGTTCGGAATTTCGTCCTGCCCTCCTATCCCTGGTTCTCCTCACCATACTGACAGGAGCTATTTACCCTGCCGTGGTGACCGGCCTCGCCCAACTGGCTTTCCGGCACCAAGCCGAGGGGAGTTTGATTCGGGAGAGCGGGAAGCCACTCGGCTCGGAATTGATTGGCCAGCCGT
>DATMCL010000076.1:0-4539 GCA_035558375.1 Polyangiaceae bacterium | reverse complement strand
TAGCCCTAGCCCTAGCCCTAGCCCTAGCCCTAGCCCTGCCCCTGCATCGATCCCCCCAACCCTCGCCTCCCCACGCTCCACTCCCCCCTCCCGCGCGGTTCCCTCCACCCCTCTCCTCACCACCGACGCGCACCCCGCCTGGCGCGCCATCGTTGCGCTCCTCCCCGAGGCTCGCCACGAGCTCGCTGCCTTCCTCTCGCGCGCCGCGCCACTCGAAGCCAAGGCCGGCTCGGTCATCATCGCGTTCGGCCCCGACGAGCCGTTCGTCGCCGAAGTCGTGCGCGAGGCCGCGCTCGTCGAGCGCATCGCGAGCGAGCATTTCGGAGCGCCCACGACCGTCGCGATCGAGCGCGATTCGGCGCGCGCTGCCGGTGTGGCGACCCTCGCGACGCTCGACGCGGAGGAAGCCGAGCGCCTGCGCCGCGCGGCCCTCGCCAAGGTGAAGAACCATCCGCGCGTCACCGACGCCGTCGAGGTTCTGGGCGCGCGGGTGAAGGACCTCAAGCTCGCGGGGCAGTAACTGCTTCATGCTGCCAGCACGTCTCGCACGCGTCGTCGATCTGTTTGCGCGTCTCCCCGGAGTGGGCGAGAAGACCGCGCAGCGCTTCGCCCTCTGGCTCGCCGGCGAGCGCGGTGACGTCGCCGCCGAGCTCGGCCGCGTGCTCACCGAGCTACCCAACCTGATCCGGCCCTGCGAGCGCTGCGGCAACGTGGCAGAGGTGGCGCCCGACGGCACCGCCATCTGCAGTGTCTGCAGCGACCACCGGCGCGATGCGAGCGTGCTCTGCATCGTGGCGCGCGTTCAGGATCTGCTCGCCGTCGAGCGCAGCGGCGCCATGCGCGGGCGGTACTTCGTGCTCGGACGCCTGCTCTCGCCGCTCGACGGGATCGGCCCCGAAGAGCTGCCGCTCGCGGCCCTGATGGCGCGCATCGTGGCCGACGGGGTGCGCGAGATCATCCTCGCCACGCCGCCCTCGGTGGACGGCGAGGCGACGGCGCTGCTCCTCGCTCGCGAGCTCGCCGACCAGAAGCTCAAGATCTCGCGCATCGCGAGCGGGGTGCCCCATGGCGGGGATCTCGAATTCGCCGACCAAATCACGCTCGGCCGCGCGATCGACGGTCGCCGCCCGGTGTGACGGCACCGGGAAGCCGGAACCGAACCGCGCGCAGGCTTGCAGGGCCTTGCTCCGGCCCGGATACCCGGGACAAGATGCGCCCCCCGCGATGCCGAAGAAGAAGATCATCCGCTCCGCACAGGCGCCGGCGCCGGTCGCCAGCTACTCGCAGGCTGTCCGCGCTGGAAAGTTCCTGTTTTGCTCGGGTCAGATCCCGATCGACCCGCGGACGCACGAGCTCGTCGGGGGCGATATCGGCGAGCAGACCCGCCGCGTGCTCGACAACCTCGGCGCCGTCCTGGCCGAAGCGGGGCTCGGCTACGAGGATGTCGTGAAGTGCACCGTCTTCCTGATGGATCTCGCGGACTTCAAGGATTTCGACGCGGCCTACGCCCACTACTTCGGCGCGAGCCCGCCCGCTCGCTCCACGATCGGTGTCGCGGCATTGCCGCGCGGCGCCCGCATCGAGCTCGAAGCCATCGCTCTGATGCGCTAACCCCTCGCGAGAAACGACCATGGCCAAAGCCACCAAAGCAACCAACGATTTCGCTGCCGCCGAGCTCGGCACCACCGCCGACGACGCCCTCGCCGCGCTCGAGCGCGCAGGTGAGCGCGCCGAAGCGCTCGTCGACGCCTGGGTGAGCGCGGGCAACGCCGCCGCCGTGAACGCAGCCGCCGACGGCGCTGCCGGCAAAGCGCGCAAGGCGGCCCGACGCGGCCTCAACGTGCTCAAGGCGCGCGGCGTGAAGGTCCCCGAAACGGCACGCGTCGTGAGCGTCGCCGGCGACAAGGGCGCCGAAACGCTGGAAGCGTGGCTGCTCGCCCCCGACGGCAACGGCGCGTCGCTCGTCACCATCACGTCGCGCTCGCCGACCAGTCGCTACAAGGCCGTGCTCGTGCTGCTCGCGAGCGGCGGCATCCTGCGCGTGAACTCGGGCGACCTCAGCCAGAGCGAGCTCAAGGACACCTTCACGCGCGCCGTGCGTGGCGCCTACCGGCCGGTGAAGATCCCGCTCGACTACGCGCGCTCGCGCATCGGGCTCGCCCGCAGCACGATGAAGGCTCAAGGCTTGCCGGAGCCGTTCGGCTTCGCCGGCGTCGAGGCGCTGCTCGGAACGCCCGGCGACGCGCCCGTTCCGCACCCGCTCGACGCCGAAGGCCTCGAGCTCGGCGACGAGGACGCCAAGGATCTGGCAAAAACCTCCGCTTCACTTCACATGCTGCCGGAGTTCGCGAGCTGGCTCCCTGCGCGCCCCGCCGTGGACGAGCTGCTCGCCAAGGTGGGCGAGACCCTGACGCCGGGTGAGAAGCCGGACCAAGCCGTCTTCGACGCCAAGCTCAAGGAGCAGCTCCTCGCGGCCACCGATCGCTATTTCACGCCGGAGCGCCGCGCGGAGCTCGTGACGGTGATGAAGGACAGCGCGCTCAGCGTGCTCGCCCGCGACGGCGAAGAGCGCGCCCTCGCCGTCGTCGCCGCCATGAAGACCGTCGAGAAGGCCGGCCTCATCACCGATCCCCCGCGCGAGGTGCCGTTCCTCTTGGGCTTCTTCGAGAAGGCCATTGCCGTACTCCTGGCGCAGGGCAACGGACAGCTTCGCGTGCCTATCTCGAACCGGCCTGTTGAACCGGCAGCGGCCGGTTGAAGAGTCCAGATCAACGTGAAAGGTCGGGGCGATCCTCCCGAATCGCCAGCAAGAGGTGCCGGCCTCGCCGGTTCCTTGTAGAGCTTGTGGCGACACCAGGCCTGTCGATCAGTTCTTCCAAGACCGCCACGTCGTCGCGGGCGGGCTCGCGCCCGCCAATCGACGTTCAGCCCCCCGTACGAAATCGGCCCGAGACGGCTCCGGGCGACCCGGGCCGGCTAATGCCCGTCCGAGCGCTCAACCCCTCGGTAGGACGCACAAAATACGTTTTCGGGAACCTTTCCCCGCGGTCCCACTCCATGGGGTTGGCAGGCCTCCTGCCACTGAAAGCTCCCGGAGCGCTGCACCGCCTCGGGAGCTTGTTAATTTTGTACGGCGTGAGACTGCGCGTCAACGGTTTCGCCAGGCTGGGCACCGGGGAGGCGGGCTTGGTCGGAACTGGCAGCGGTCGGGGGGGCCTACCCCTACTCCCGACGCTCTCCCGCGCTCGCTCCGAGCTCCGCTAGCTCACGCGTGTCGACGCCCGATACGCGTCCAGCAGGCGCTTCGTCAAAACGCCCGGCTTCCCTCCACCGGCCGGCACGCCGTCCGCAGCGATGACCGGCACGAGCTCGCGGATGCTCGAGGTGATGAACACCTCGTCGGCGCTCGCGAGCTCGCTCGGGGGGAAGGTGCGCATGCCGATGGGGAGGCCCATCTCGCGCGCGAGGTCGAGAACCTTGCCGCGGGTGATGCCCGCGAGGAGGCCCGCCTCGTCGGGTGGCGTGACGAGGGCGCCGTCGCGAACCAAGAACACGTTGGACGTCGTGCCCTCGACCACTTGGCCGCGCGCGTCGAGAATCAAAGCTTCTTCGGCGCCGCGGGCGTGTGCCTCGTGCGTCGCGAGGATGCTGAGGAGGTAATTGCCGAGCTTGGCGCCGGCGGCGGTCGTGCCTTCGGAAACGCGCTGCGTGCGGTAGGTGATGACCGCGATGCCGCGCTCGTACATTTCGCGCGGCATGGGCGGGACCGCCGTCGCGATCACGACGCGCGAGGGGGCGCGGGCGAGCGCTGGATCGAGGCCGAGCATCTTGCCGGTTCCGCGCGTGACGACGACGCGGATGTACGTCTCCGCGTTGCCGGTGGCGCGGATGACGGCGAGAATTTCGCGCCGGAGGAGCTCGATGTCCGAGAAATCGATCAGCGCGAGCTTGGCGCTCCTGGCGAGGCGCGCGAGGTGCTCCTCGAAGCCGAAGAGGACACCGCCGTACGTGCGGAGGACCTCGAAGACGGAGTCACCGTAGAGGAAGCCGCGATCGAAGACGCTCACGGTCGCCGCTTCCGGCGGTACGATGCGACCGTCGATCGAGACGAGCTCGGTCATGTCGGGGCGACGTCGATCGTGTCCTCGCCGCCCGCCCAGCGCACGCGAAGACGAAACGCGACGTTGCTCTTGATGGTGAGCGCGGGGCGTTCGTTCGCGTCGGCGCGCGCCGCAGCGATCAGGTCGACCGATCCTTCGGCTCCGAAAGGATAGCGGTAGACCCCGTGCTCGTCGGTGCGGCGGAGATCCCAGAAGAGCTCTCCGTTCACCGCGTCGGCGCGGAAGCCGAGCACGTACTCGAAGAGCACGGCGATCGGCGTGATGGCGGTCCAGCCGACGAAGTCTTTGCGGCCGCGGCCCTCGGCCGGGGCATCCGGCGCGTGGTGCTCCCAGATCGAGCCCGTTCTCTCGAAGGAGCCGAGCACGCTCAGGTAGTGATTCTCGGCGATCGCGTAGGCGAGATCGTCCTTCTTCTGCT
>DATMCL010000075.1:0-18695 GCA_035558375.1 Polyangiaceae bacterium | reverse complement strand
CACATTCCCAGCTACTCCCTCTGCCCCTCGCTTACCGCTGCGCCTACCTCTGATCTTACTTCTGCCCCTACCTCTGGCTCCGCCCCAACCCTGCCCCTACCTCTCACCCCGCCCCTGCCCCTGCCTCTGCCTCTGCCTCTGCCTCTGCCCCTCCCTCTCGCTCGCCGCCCTCAAAGCTTGGTCGCGGGCGGCGGCGAGATGCGGTTGGCGCGGTAGGAGCCGTTGTTCGCGGAGGGCCACTCGAAGCCCCAGACGACTTCGCCTTCGCGCGTGACCTCGAAGATGCGCGTCTTGGCGGTCGAGCTCTTGACGCCCGCGGTGATGAGGACGTTGCCGTTCGGGAGCCGGTTGGCATCGCCCCAGATCGGCGTGGCCCAGTCGTTCTTGTACCAGGCGTCGACGGCGAATTTTCCGGGGAATTCCCAGGTGAGCGTCGCCTCTTTCTTCGCTTGGTCGAGCTGATATTCGACGACCTTCGTGTGGTAGGTGCCGTTGCCCTCGCCGCCCGTGTGACTCGACCAGCCTTCGTTGTCGTAGAAGAGCACGGTGCCGTCGGCGTGCACCTCGGGATCGTGCGAATCGTTGAAGCGCACGGAGTTGTCGGGCAGGTACTTGATGTCGCCCGAGCTCGAGTCGTCGATCGCCGCGCCCATCTGCCACAAGAGGTCACCCGTCGAGTGGTTCACACCGAAGAGGCCCTGGAAGCGGCAGTTGAAGTAGAGGATGCCCTTCTCCGCGTCTTCCGACACGGAGTTCAGGTGGCACCAATCGGCGGCGGTCGTCTTCGGCTCGAGGAAGTCGTAGAGATCCCACTGCCAGACGACCTTGTTCATCGCATCGAGCTCCTCCATCCGTGCGCTCGTGTTCGACTCACGCACGATGATGTAGTGCCCGTTCGCGAGCTTGCTCGTGTGGTGCGTCGCGCTGGGGCTGCCACCCGTGGGGCCCGACCAGACGATCTCGCCTTCGAGCGTGACCTCTTCTGCGGGCTCCGGTGCGGCGTTGCCGACGAGGACGTTGCCGTTCGGCAGGAAGACCGTCGACGTCATGCCGAACTGATCGCCGCCGGTTCCGTGCACGTAGTACCAGACGGGGATCGCCTCCTCGTCGAGGATGAGCATGATGCCCGGCTGGTTGCCGCTCCCCACGAAGTAGTTCGTGAGGGTCCACCCCGGTTGCATCTTCTCGACTTCGTTCGCGACGAGCGTGCCCTTGGCAGGCGCGTTCGTCGGCAGCTTGCCGGTCGTGAACGTCCCTTCGGCGCTGCCCGTGGCGGCCGCGCTCGTCGAGACGGCTTTGATCTTGTACGACGTCTCGGGGTGCATGCCGACGACGTGCACTTTGTGGTCGGTCGCCTGCTTCGTATCGACGACGTGGAGCGTGTAGCCGTCGGTGCCGAATTGAACCTCGGAGCTCGCGGCCTCGCTGCTCGTCCAGCTCACGTAGGCGGAGAGCGACATCTTCGGGTTCGCTTCGATCTTGAGATTCGAAACGGTGAGCGAGCCGAGCGGCGCGCCACCGCCCGAGCTGCCGCTTGCGCCCGCCATGCTTGCGCCCGCCATGCCGGCTGCTGCCATCCCGGCGCCGCCCGTCATGAGGCTGCCGCCCGCGCCCGCGCCGGCGCTCGAGCCCGCCATGCCGCCCATTTGCATCGCGCTTCCCACGGAGCCGCCGTTGCTCGTCGCTGCCGTGGCGTTGCCCGCGGCCGCGTCGTTGCCACCCGCGCTTGGGGCGCCGCCCGTGCCGGTCATGCCGGCGCCGCTCGCCGTGCCTCCGCTCGCGCCGGAGCCGCCCGCGCCTGCGCTATGTGTGGCGCTGTTGGTTTTGCCGGTGCCGTCGGCCTCTGCCCCGCTGCACGCAGCGAGAGCGAGTAGCGAGGTCGCGAGCGGCGCGGCGAGCCCCGAGTAACGAAGGAAGCGCATCGTCCCACCCTATCCCCGGAAAAGTCTCGCTATCCCTGGAAAAGACGCTGGACGCGCCTCGCAGGTGCACGTTCGCGCCTGGGGGCTGCGATCTCGGGAGAATATTCTTCTTCCGAGGGTACGATTTCACTTCACTTGGAACCCGTGCACGCAGCCTGCACGCAGCGCTCGACCGCTCGAGCGCTCGAGCGCTCGAGACTGCGCGCGTCTACGCGGACTCCACGCAGAACACGGCGACCGGGCACTCGATGATCGCAACGTACGGTCGCGTCGCGGCATTGAGCGTGACGACGGCCGACCCCGGCGGATGCCCGTTGAACGAGCGACGCAACGCGCCGATCGCTACCCCCGTATTGGGAGTGAACCCCGCCATTTCGGCGAGACCTTCGAACGTCCATTCGCCGTCCGGATCGGCGAAGAAGTCGGCGGGGATCTGGTCGAGAGAGACGGCGTAGCGCGCGGTGCGAAAGCCCGCGGCGTCGGTGCTGTAGAACGGCGTGAGGGGGCGCGTGGAGATCGTCATGGCGGCTCAGCCAGGACTATCGAGGCACTGAACAAGAGTACAGCTATTTCTGTTTAGCTCAGCGAATTCAGATGGTTATGGGCTCCGTTCAGAGAGGCTCGATCTGATCGCAGGGCAAGTCGATCTTCACTTTGGCGCCTGCGGTGAACGCGTCGCACGCCATGCCCCGAAGCGCGAGCTCGTGCGACGACGGTCCGATCTCCCAACCGTTCTCGTCGCCGTAGACGAGGTCCATGTCGCCGAGCTTCACGGAGCCGGCCGATGCGTCGCCGGTGACGGCGACGTTCATGTGGAAGGTGCAGGAAGTGACCGCGCTCAGCATGTCGGCGACCGCGCCCGCGATGAGCGTCGTCGCGGAAGGGTCGGTCGTGTCGACGGCGACGTAGTGCCCGACGTCGGGGGCGCTCGGCGTGTACGCGGCCTTGAGCGCCCCGCCGGTGGTGCACTGCGAGTAGAGGTACCCGCAGCCGAGATCCGTCGGATCGTCGCAATAGGGCGGGGTGTGCACTGCGGCGCCGACCCCGGCGTTGGCCATGTCCTGAAGGTGATCGAGCCCGCAGCGGATGTACGAGGCGTCGCAGCCGCCGTTCGGATTGGCGACGATGTCGCCGACGCCGAGAACCATGAGCCCGACCCCGCTGTCGTGGGCATCTTGCGCGGCCTTGATGGCCAAATCTTGGCCGCATTGCGGGTCGATCGTCACGCAGGTGTTCGGATTGCCGTCCGTGACGAGCAGGATGTACTTATTGCTCGGCACGTCGGGCATGTCGTCGACGAGCGCTGCGGTGGCGCGCGTGATCGCATAGTTCGTGGGCGTCTCCCACTTCTGCAGCATGTCCCACCCCGCGGCAGCGATGGCGCCGTACACGTCCTCGATCGCCGTGTAGTTGTCGAGCGCGGGCGCCACGGTCTCCATCTCCGCGCACGCCGCGTCCGTCTCGCTCGTCGCCTTGAAGCCCTTGTAGCTCGCGAAGCCGAAGCGGATGCTGCCCTGCCTGGTCTTCACGGCGCCGTCCGTGGGGTCCATCAGCGCGTCGTGCAGGATGGGGTACACGGGCATCGTCAAGTCCTCGAACATGCTCGACGACGTATCGACGAGCAGCATCACCGTCGGTGTTTCGAGCTCGATCTGGATGTCGATCGCGTCGCAGTCGGGGCCGATCACCGTGCCGCCGGTGCCGCCGGTTTCGTCGCCGCCGCCGGCCGCGCCGCTCGTACCGCCGGTGCCGGGATTGTCGCTGCCGCCGTTCGCGCTGCCGCCTCCCGTCGCGTTGCCTCCCGTGCCGTTACCGCCGGTCGTGCCGTTACCAGCCGTCGCGCCGTCGCCGCCCGTGCCGCTGCCGCCCGTGCCGTTGCCGCCGCCCGGGTTGGTGCCCCCGGTCGACGGCTGCTGCGGCGTGCCGCCCTTGCCGGTCGAGCCGCCATTGGACGGCGAAGAGCCGCCCTTCGAGCCATCCTCGCCGCTCGAGCCCGCGTCATCGTCGTCGTCGTCGCTGTTCGACTTCGAACCGCACCCCGCGACGAGCTGACCCATAACCAAGAACGCTACCGATAGACCGAAGAAGCTAGTACCAAGTTTATTCCGCACCATACGACGCAGGTTACACCCAAGCTCGCTTGGGTGGATGGAAACAAGAGAATAACCGGCAGACAGATCTCGGCGAGAGCGCCGCGGGCATTCGGGTGACGATGTAAGCGCCGCGCCTAACGTCGCGAATCGACGAGACGTAGCGCCTTGCCGTTCAGCTCCGTCGGTGCACCGCGCTTCAAGAGCGCCATGTCGCCGCGTATGTCGATCGCGCCGTAGTCGCCGCTCTTCAGTGCCGCTCGGAGCTCGACGTCGCCGCCCCAACGCAGGCTGCGGGAGCTGAAGATGGCGTACTCCTTGTTTCCGAGGCCGCCTTT
The DNA here is from genome assembly GCA_035558375.1 of Polyangiaceae bacterium. GTDB lineage: Bacteria > Myxococcota_A > Polyangia > Polyangiales > Polyangiaceae > PMG-095. The sequence continues at coordinate 14,345 of DATMCL010000075.1, read as the reverse complement.
CACGGTCATGATCGCGTTGCGTCGGGAGAGGTGGGGCCCCTCGTATTCGCCGGCGCTCACGGACGCGTTCGGCGGGATCCGCGCGGCCAGCGCGGCGAAGTTCTTCTCGCGCTGGGCGTCGGCGTCCGTCCAATCGAAGGACACGTCGTGGAAGCTCGTGCGGAAGAACTCGCCGAAGAAGGCGCCGAACTGCACCGTGCTGACCAGGGCGCCGAGCAAGAGCGCGCCGATCGCCGGACCGCGCCATGCGCGCTTACGCACCGCGAGCCCAATCACGGTCGCGACGAACAGGTACGGCACGAAATGCATCGCGTAGTGGAACTGAAACTGGCTGATCGCCGAGCGGCTCGTCGAAAGACCCACCACGATCAGGCCGGGCAGAAACAGCGGCCAGGTGCGCACCTGACGCACCGGCAAGAACCCGAGCGGCACGAGCAAGTGCAGGGCGAGCACCAGCTTGATGTCCGTGAGCGTGCGGCTCAACGTGTAGAGCGGATTCGAGACCAGGGTCCGAATCACCGACTCGAACCCGACAGAGCCGGGCGGGATGAGCTCAGCGTAGTAGTCGGAGAAGACCTGGCTTCCGAAGCGCTCCATCCACACGAGCTTCACGAGGCCGAACCACGCCACGCCGAGCACCGCGAGGGCCGCGCCGAGCTTGCGCGAGCGGCCGAGCAGGATCAGGCCGAGGCCCACCGCGCCGATGCCGAGCGCCACGTCTTCGCGGCACGTCATGGCGAAGAAGACACTGGGCCAAAACTCGAGCCAGGACCTGCGCGAGTAGAAGTACACGGCCCACAGCACGAAGAACGTGCTCAAGGGCAGGAAGTGAAAGTCGTAGAAAACGGCGCCGTGCACCGACGGGTAAGCGAGGTACACGCTCGCGAGCGCGAGGGCCTGCCACGAGCTCTTGAGCCAGCGTCGCGCGAGCAGGTAGAGCGGGAACGCGGCGCCGACGATGAAGAACGCCTGCAGGACGAGCAGCGTCTCCGACCGCGGGAACAGCCGATAGATGGGGACGAGGAAGTAGAGCAGGAACTCCGCGTGCTCGGCGAAGTAAGGGCGCTCGAAGGCGATGCCGTGGTGACCGCCGACCGTCGTGAAGAACAGGTTCTCGAACAGTCCGAAGTCGTAGTTCGAGGTCAAAAACTTGTGATGCACGCGAATGCTGCCGAAGCACGCGAAGGCGAGCGTCGCGAGAATGAAGAGAACGGCGAGCCCGTCCGCGACGAACGGCCGCAGGCGGCTCACGAGCTTCGTGACGAGCGCTCCGAAGCCGTCGACGTGGCGGAGCGTGTGCTCCGTCCCGAGCACGAGCGCCGAGGTCGCGAGCATGAGGAACAGCTCGTGCTCGGGGAAGAGCCCCCGCGTCAAAAGCGGCGGCAGCATCCACAGGACGAGCAGCGGCGAGGCAACCCGCACGGCGCGCTCGAGCGCGGCCGTCCACGCTGGCCGTCGCGCGAGCAACAACGGAACCGCCGAGTACGCGACGAGCGCCGCCAGCACCGGCGCCAGGAACAGCAGGTTGCGCGTCGAGGCGTGGGCCCGATTCTGCGAGACGTAGCGAACCGTGTGCGATCCGAGCGTGCCGAGGCACGCTAGCTCGGCCAGCGCGAATGCCTCGAGTGACGCGAGGAGCTGCGTCGCACGTGACCTCTGTCGATCCACCGACGCTTGCTTAGCAGTAGTGCACACGCTTGCACCAAGCGGCGTGCACGTTCCTGCACCGGCCGCGTGGTCGCTGGTGAAATTGCGCGCTTTTCGTGGGCGCGCGGCCTGCGGCACAGGGGTTGCTGAAGAGACTTTCCATGGCGGCGCGCATCGCCTGCCGAGGAGCACATCATGCAAGCGTTCAAGCGTACTTCTCTGAGTTACTTATCCGGTCTCGTCCTCGTCGGCGCGTGCGGCGCGCTGCTCGGCTGCAGCAGCGACGACGGCAGTGCTGCGGCGGGTACGGCTGGGTCTGACGCCGGAACGGCGGGCTCCGACCTGGGAAGCGGCGGCTCCGCCGCGGAGGGTAACGGCAGCGTGACGGGCGGCTCGAGCGGTACCTCCGCCGAGGGCGGTGCGTCGGGCAAGGGTGGATCGTCGAGCGGCGGCGAGAGCGGCGGCAAGGCGGGGGGCGCCGGCTCGGGCGACGCGGGCAAGGCGGGGTCCTCGTCGGGCGCGGGCACGGGCAACGCGCTCGGCGACGAGGACGCGGACTACTCCGTCGATGTCTTCGGCCACGCGGAGCCGCAAGGACCGGATCACCCGCTCAAGCGCGTGGAGACCAAGATCCTGCGGCGCGAAGAGGTGACGCTGCTCGCCCCCGCGGCGAGCGGCAGCAGCGTCGGAACCACGCTCGACGACGCCGGGCACGACTACCAGACGCTCGCGAGCGGAAACGCCGCGCAGTACCTCGATGGGCTCACCGTGCTCGATACGGCGAGCGGCAACCTCGACGACGACGGCAACGACGAGCTCGTCGCCGCAGGCCTCGTCGGCACCGCCGTCGTCGTGCGCGTCGTCGATTCGAATGCGAGCGGCATCTTCACGTCGGTGAGCGAGCTAAAGCTCGATGACACGAGCTACAAGCACGCCCGCGTACGCCTGGAGGACATCGACCAGGACGGCCGCGACGAAATTCTGCTGCTCGCGGTCACGAGCGACGACCACGTCGTGGCGCGCGTGTACGACGACGCGGCGGCGAGCTTCGCGTTCGTGAAAGAGGTGTACCGCGGCCCCGGCGAGGAGATCGAGGCGACGTTCGGCAACTTCGACGGCGATCGCTCACCCGAGCTCGCGTTCCTGATCGACGCAGGGTCCGACTTGGTGCTCGAGGTGCGCGACGACGCGGAGAGTGATTTCGACGTGCTAAAGCACCTCGAGAACGCGGACACGGGGCTGATTCGGGGCGAGGGACTCGTCGTGGGCGGGCTTCGGATCGAGGCCGGGAACTTCGACGCCGATCAGGCGGACGAGCTCGTGGCGTTCGCGGAAGGGTACGACACGGACACGGAGAGCGGCGGCTCCGGGCTCTACGTGCGCGGCCTCGACGACGCAGCGTCGGGTTTCTCCTTGCTCGCCGGCACCGAGCGCGATCTGCCGCGCCCGCACCCGGAATCGAGCTACCGGTACACGCAGAACTGGGGCTTTCAGACGCTCGTCGCGGACTCGAACGGAGACGGGCAGGACGAAGCCTTCGTGCTGCTTCGCCAGTCGGGTGACGACGGCAACGGCGACGAAATTCAGCTGTGGCGTCAGGCGTTCGGCGACGAGGGCGCAACATGGACGCAGGGTCAGCAGGTGCTCACCGTCGCGACCGACGTGGGCTACCCGAATACCATGTCGATGGCGCGGGCCACGGGGCGCGACGACGGCTTCGGCGCGGACGTGATCGTCGCCGTGCGCGAGGGAACGACCTTGTCGCCGTACCGCGTGCGGGCCGAGACCTCGCAGGAGAAGTGGATCTCGGTCTCGAGCCCGCTGCCCGTGCAGGCCGTGACGTCCGCGAGCCAGCCGGTGTTGGCGACGAGCGGCGACTGGGACGCGGACAGCTTGCGCCTGCGCTACACGGGCCAGAAGTGGCTCGAGCTCTCGCGCCCGCAGCCCATCATCGTCGTGGCCGCGCCGCCCCTCGTGGACGGGATTAGCCAAAATTACGGCAACTCGGGGAGCGCGTACGGCACCGCGGTCTCGCACAGCACCGCCGTGGAAGAGGAGCACAGCTTCACCGAGAAGGTCACGATGTCGTTCGAGCTCACCGTGCCGGTGCTCGACTTCATCAGCGCGGGCGCGCACGCCGAGCTCTCGCGCCAGTTCACCGACACGAGCACGACGACCGAAACCACGAGCTTTAGTATCAGCTACGCGAGCACGTATCCGGACGACATCATCGTGTTCCGCGGCACGCTCTTCACGCGCTACGAGTACCTGGTGGTCGGCGGCGGCGAGCACGACCTCATCGGCACGAAGATGACCATCGACGTGCCGCTCGACCACAACACCTACAAATGGACGGTGCCGTTCTACAACGAGGTGCTCGGCAACCAGGGCTCGCCCATCGACGAGAGCATCCTCCGGCACACCGCGGGCGACCCGACGAGCTACCCGACGGAGACCGAGCGCAATGCTCTCCACCCGCTGTGGGAGGCGCCCGAAGCGACTCCCGTCCAGCAGGGCTCGGGCATCACGCAAACGACGATCGACCTCGCGACGGAGAGCACGAGCGGGTCGAGCTACACGACCTCGAGCGAGTACGGCGGTGAGGTCGGCATGTTCGTCTCCGCGGGCTACTCGCAGGGTTGGGACGACACGAAGGCGTACTCCGTGACGACCGGCAAGGAGACGCACTTCGTCGGCACGGTCGGCGACATCGACGAAGGCAAGGACTACAAGCACTACCTCTACAACTACGGGCTCTTCGTGTACGAGACGAAGCTCGCCGCGGGTGAGAGCGTGCAGGTCCTCGACTACTGGACGGAGCCGCTCGGCGACGGATTCAAGAAATAATCCGAGCGCACCTCTTCCAGGGTGAGCGCGCGTTTTGTTCATGATCACCGGCCTAGGCAGGGCGACCCGGTGCTGCGATGATGGGGAGATGACTCGGGTGCGGCGGCGTGGCTGGGCGATGCTGGCGGTGGTGGCGGGAATGCTGTTCGTCGGATGCTCGTCGAAGAACCACAGCGACGACGACGACGACGACGGCGGTGACGGTGGCGGTGGTGGAACCGCCGGTAGCGGCGGGACGCTGGGTGGGGGTACCAAGGGGGGCACCGGTGGCACGGGCGGCGGGGTGGCGACGCCGACGGCACGCTGCAAGTCGATCTGCAGCAGGCTACAGACTGCAGGCTGTCCGAATTTCGATGACGACGCGTGCAGCGCTTTATGCACTGCCATTGCCGACATGGCCCTCGACACACAGGAATGCGCGACCGAGTGGAGCCACTACTTTACCTGTATCGAAGACCTCGCGGATCCGTGTGACGCCGTCTCGACCACGACGATCGCGTGCCCGGACGAGTCCCAGCTCGCGTCCGACTGTGTCGCGAGCTATTGCTCGGATCACTCCAACGAGACGTACTGCAACTAGGATCCGAGGACCCGCGGGTCGTTCGGGTGCGGCGGGCCGGACCGACTTCGCTCTTTGGAACCTCCGGGTGCCTGCCGCTGTCGGTCGTGCATGGCTCTGCGCTGCTTTGCGCGCCTCAATCCCGGCGCCCGGGCTCCGCCCGATTCCGGTCGCGACGGCGCGGGCGGCTCGGTCTACTTTACCCGGGACCCTGCCCTGGGCTTTGACGTGACCGAGCCTGACGAGACGACGGAGCAGCGCTTCATCGAGCGGCTCTTGGCCCGCGACGAGCGCGCGTTCAACGAGCTCGTGCAGGCCTACGAGCAGCGCGTGTTTCGTTTGCTCTTTCGCATGCTCGGGCGGCGCGACGAAGCGGAGGACATGGCGCAAGAGGTGTTCGTGCAGGTGTTCAAGGCGATCGGCACCTTCCGTGGTGACTCGCGCCTCGGCACCTGGATTTACCGAATCGCCGTGAACCTTTGCAAAAACCGGATGAAGTACCTGTCGCGCCGGCACGCGGGCGAGCAGGATGAGCTCGAGCCCGCCGCCGAGCGCTTGCCGCTCAGCGAAGGCAAAGGCGTCACGCTCGGCGAGACGACGCGACCGGATCAGCTGGTCGAGGGTTTTCAGCTCGAGCGCGTCGTGCAGGCGTGCATTGCGGAGCTCGACGCCGACTTCCGTGAGGTGCTCGTGCTCCGGGACGTGGAAGACTTGAGCTACGAGGAGCTGTGCGAGGTCACGGGCTTGCCCGAAGGAACGGTGAAGAGCCGCCTGCACCGGGCGCGCGGCATGCTCAAAGCTGCCGTCGGCAAGAAGCTTGGCGAGAAGGTCGAATGACGAGCGAGGAACCATGAGCGAAACCTCCGACGACGTGCCCGATGTCGAGGACGAGCGCTTGCGCACCGCCCTGCGCTCCGCCCTACGCGGCGCCGAAGAGCCGCCCGACGTGCTTGCCGGGTTCCAGAAGAAGGTGCGCGAGCGCAGCGAAGGGAAGTTCTACGCCGACGGTTGGAGCACGGCGCGCCACCCGCCCGTCAACACGTACCTCGTGACCGGGATCTTGATGCTGCTCGCGCTCGGCGTGATCTACGCGCTGCTGGCGCCGCTCTCCGGGCAGCCGTCGCGTGTGGACAACGAGGCCGCGCCCGTGAACGTCGTCGCTCCGGCGCCGAAGTAGCGCATCTGCACGGAGCGAGCGTGCGCTCAGAGCTCGACGACGTGGCGCCCCGCGAGGCTCCGCGCAGCGAGCGCGCCGGGAGTGCCCGTCGTGCGGAGCCGGACCTCGCCCGCTTCGGGCAGCGTGACGAAGTCGTCGTCGAACACGGCGTGACCGGTCGGATCCCACACGTGAAGGTCGATGACCGGTTGATCGCTCCGGATGACGACGCCTCCCGGCTCCACCGTCGCGACCAGGCGCGGCGTGACGAGGCGCGCCTCTTTCGGCTCGCACAGCAATCGAAACGTTTTAGTTGCTGAAAAAGTCGCAGTGACGAGGGTCTCCTCGCGCGGAAGCCCCGCGAGGTCGAGCGTGAGGGCGAGGCGCCGCTCACCCGGGGCGAGCTCGACGCGGGCTTCGGCGTGCGCGAGCTTTCGACCGTCGAGCAGCGAGCGGGCCTCTAGCGTCACGGGCTCGGCGATGCCCTCCAGGCAATTGTCGAGCGCGACGAGGAGCCGAGCCTTGTCGCCCTCGATGACGATGCTGGCGAGGGCCGGTGCGAACAGGCGCCGGAGCTCGAACGCCGCCGCCTTGTAGCGCCCCTCGCTGTCGACGACCGCCCAGCTCTGCACGGGCCAGCAGTCGTTGAGCTGCCACACGAGCGTGCCCTTGCACACGTCGCCGCGGCGGAAGTGCTCGATGCCGTGCCGGAGCGCGTCGCGCTGGTTCAGCTGCGAGAAGTACGTCCACTCTTCGAGGTTCGAAGCCTGCGGGTAGTGCAGCGCGACGAAGCCGACGAAGGTGTCGTAGCCCTTCATGGTCTTGTCGTGCCAGCGCGCGGCCGCATGCCGAACGTCAAGAGCGCCCGGCTCGGGGTGCGCGGGGAGGATCCGTTTCCAGGCGGCGGTGCTCGGTGCGGAGGCGAAGCCGAACTCGGAGACGAAGCGCCCCGTGGAATCGTCGTAAAACTTCCAGTCACCGCGACCGTGCCAGACGTCCCAGTAGTGCTGGTCGCCGGAGCCGCCGCCGTTGGCGAGCGTCCCTGCCGTGCCGCCCCAGGGTGATGAGGGCACGTACGGGCGGCTCGGATCGAGCTCGGCGAGCACCTGCGGGAGGACGGCGTCGTAGATCTTCTCGCCGTAGTAGCGGGGCGGGTGGCGCGCCGGATCGTCCCACCCCGACTCGAACATCGTGCGGTTTTCGTTGTTGCCGCAAAAGAGCGCGAGGCTCGCGTGGGAGCGCAGGCGGCGCACGTTCTCGCGCGCCTCGCGCCGCGCCACTTTTAGCGCTTCGGGATCGTCCGGGTAGTAGCTGCACGCGTAGGGGAAGTCCTGCCAGACGAGGAGCCCGAGCTCGTCGCAGAGCGCGTAGAAGTCGTCGCTCTCGTAGAGCCCGCCGCCCCAGACGCGGAGCATGTTCATGTTGAGATCGCGCGCGCGTTCGAGCTGCCGCCGCAGGCGCTCGCGGCCGACGCGCGCGGGGAATGAGTCGTCGGGGATCCAGTTGCTGCCGACGCAGTAGATGCGGCGCCCGTTCACCTCGAGCTCGAACGACTCGCCGTGCCGATCCGTCTCGCGCACGAGCCGGATCCGCCGCAGGCCGATGCGCGTGACGCGCTCGTCGAGCACGCGTCCGCCCGCGTCGCCTGCGGCGTACAGGCGGCTTCTCACCGTGATGAGCGGCTGTGCGCCGAGCCCAGCGGGCCACCAGAGCGCCGGCTCGGCAAGGCGCACGACGGCGCCATCGGCGACGTTCGTCGCGATGCCCTCGAGCTCGTGCACGACGACACCGCCACCCTCGGTCTCCGAGAAGGCGCGCAGCTCTACCGAGCCGTCGGGGCGGTGGTTTTGTTCGACCAGCACGTCGAGCAGCCTGCCGGCGTGCTCGATCAGCGTCACGGGACGCCAGATCCCCGCCGACACGAGGCGCGGCCCCCAATCCCAGCCGTACATGTATTGGGCCTTGCGCACGAAGGCGCGCTCGTCGAAGCGCACGACGTCGGGCAGAAGCCCCTCGCTCGCGAGATAGCGCGCGCGTCGCTCGCGGGCGACCGCCGCAGCGGGCTCGAAGTCGATGCGGAGCTCGTGCGTACCGGGGGCGAGCCGCTCGCTCACGTCGAGCTCGAGGGCGACGAACATGTTCTCGCTCTCGCCGAGCTTGATGCCGTCGAGCCAGATGCTCGCAATCGTGTCGAGGCCGTCGAAGCGGAGCAGCCGCACGGGCAGCGCCGGGTCGGGCGTGAACGTGAAGCGCGTGCGGTAGCTCCAGCGCTCGGCGTCGATCCATTGGGCCCCGAGCTCGTGGAGCTCGGCGAACGGGTCGGCGATGACCCCCGCCGCCATCAAGTCCGTGTGGACGCAGCCGGGAACCTGGGCGGGCAGCCACTCGAGCTCTGAGTAGCCGAGGCGCCCGGGTGTCTCGAGCCAGTGCGGGCAAGCGAGCTGCCAGCCCTCATGCAGGGGGGTCCGACGAATCACGGGGGGGCGAACCTATCACGACGCGAGCGGCCGGGTGCTCGCGCTCCGCGGCGAAAGCCCTTGCCGCGCGTCGCCCGGATCGCCTCCGAGCTCTTGGATCACGAGCAGCGTGGCGTCGTCGTCGAGCTTGAACCCTTCGAGCGCCTTCAAGAGGTCGTCGAGCACCTGCTGCGCCGACTTGCCCTTTGCGGTCGCGAGCGCATCGCGCATGCCCTTCGTGTCGAACATGCGGCCGTCGCGCGTGGCCTCGGTCACGCCGTCGGTATGCAGGATCAAGAGGTCGCGCTTGCGGAGCGCGAGCTCCCGCGTCGTGAAGGCGCCGTTCGCGTCGGGCTTCAAGCCGAGCCAGATGCCGGCGGTCTCGAGCGTTTCGACCTCGTCCGTGTCGGCGCGATAGACGAACAGATCCGTGTGCGCTCCCGCGAAGACGATCTTGCCGGCGGCGTCACGGCGCATGGCCGTGATGGTCATGTACTTGTCCTCGCCGAGCTGACGGATGTTCTGCGTCAAGACGGAGTTCACCATCACGAGCAGCCGATCCGGCATGATTTCCGGGTCGTGCTCGAGCGTGGCGCGCACCGCCGTCTGACACATCATCATGATGAGCCCGGCCGGCACCCCGTGGCCCGAGACGTCGCCGATCAGGATCCATTCGTGCGTCTTCGTGTGCACGACGTCGTAGTAGTCGCCGCCGACCTGGTCTGCCGGCTTCATGCTGGCGGCGATGTCGCAGCCGGCGAGCACGGGCGCCGCCGGTACGAGTGCTTCCTGGATGCGGCGCGCGAGCTTCATCTCGCCCCAGAGCGCGTCGAGCGCACGATTGAGCTCGGCCGTGCGCGCCGCGACGCGACGCTCGAGGCCGGCGTAGACCTTGCGGAGCTGCAACCCGGCGAGCCCGACCGCGACGGCGAGGATCATCGACCACGCGTACAGGATCTTCCGATACTGATCGGCCGTTGCCGCCGCCGCTCCGAAGAGGCCCTGGTACACCTGCTCGAGCGTGGCGAGCCGGCCGTTCACGTCGTCGTTCGAGGCGCGGCGCAGCCAGTTGTCGACCGAAGGATGCCGGTCGGCGATCACGCGTGCGTGCGCGAGCAAGAGGTCGAAATCAGTCGCCACTTCGCCCTCGAGATCCCCGCGCTCTCCCGCGAGCCGTCCGATGGCGGCGACGTGAGCCTCGCGCGACGCGCGATCGCCGATCAGATCGTAGACGAGGGCGGCGCGAACGAGCGCGTTGATGTCGTGGCCGCGCGCTCCGTTCGCCTTGTCCCCGAGCGCCGTCGTGACCTCTTCCGCCGCGGTCGGCAAGTAGCGGAGCGAGTTCTTGAGCACCGAATTCTCGGCCTTGAAATGCTCGAGCGCGCTCCGCCGCTCGGCGACGCTCTTGTCGAGGGCCTCGATAGCGCCCTCGAGCTCGGACGGCATCGGGGTACCGACAACCGCCGCCACGCGCTCGTGGACGGTGGCGAGCGCCGCAACGAGCTCGAGCTCCGAGCTCGTCAGCGGATCGTACTGGTTGAGCAAGCCGAAACGCGCGGCCAGCACCTGCTCGGACAGCTGGCGATCGAGGTGACGAACGCGACCCAGCGACTCCACCGTGCGCGCATGCGCGTCGAAGTCGGCCAAGCGCGAGCCGAGATACAGAATCGCCGACACTCCGAACGCCAGCGCGAAGAGCGCGGCGATCACGAAGAACCAGCGCTTGCTCGACATGGCTAGATCTTGCTCCCCGGAGGGGCCTGATCGCCGGAGAGCGAGCTCAAGAAGGCGATGATCTCAGTCACCTGCTCGTCGCTGAGCTTGCGGCCGAGCTGGTAGCGCGCCATCACCTGGATGGCTTGCGTGAGCGTCGCCGCGGAGCCGTCGTGGAAGTACGGCGCCGTGTGGATCACGTTGCGCAACGACGGCACGCGAAAGACGTAGCGATCGGACTCGTTGTGCGTGACGTTGTAGCGGCCGTAGTCGGCGTCGCTCACGTGGCCGCGGTCCTTGAAGTAGTCGCCGAGCACGCCGAAGCGCTGGAACATGTTGCCGCCGACGTTGCGGCCCTGGTGGCAGGCGATGCAGCCGACCGATTTGAACATCTCGTAGCCGGCGCGCGCCTCCGAGCTGAGCGCCTTCTCGTCTCCCGCGAGGAAGCGATCGAAGGCCGAGCCGCGCGTGAGCAGCGTGCGTTCGAAATCGGCGACGGCGCGCCGCACGTTCGCTTCCGTGACGCCGCCCGGGAGCACGGCGAAATCCGCGACGTAAGTCGGGTCGGCGGCGAGCGCCGCGAGCACCTTGCTCCAGTTCGACCCCATCTCGATTGGATTCGTGATGGGACCCCCGACCTGCTCCTCGAGCGTCGCCGCGCGCCCGTCCCAGAACTGCACGAAATTCAGCGATGAATTGTAGACGGTGGGCGCGTTGACGAGGCCCGCCTTGCCGCTCACGCCGAGGGAGAGCGGCTTCGCGTCCACGCCACCCTTCGCGAGGTCGTGACAGCTCGAGCACGACACCTTGTCGTCACCCGACAGGCGGGGCTCGTGGAACAGGCGCCGCCCGAGCGCGACCACGCGCCGATCGAGCTCGGGCACGGGCGGCAGCGCCTCGAGCGGCTCGCGGCTCGTCGTGCGCGGCGCCTCCACCGGCTTCTGCTCCGCTACGGCCCCGTTCGAGGACGGGCCCTTTCCGCACGATAGCAAGATGCACGCGAGCCCGAGCGCCCGGGCCGCTCGTCCGAAGCGGGAGGCGTGAGTCATGCGCCCGTGCAGGGTCGTTCGGCGACGATCTGAAGCTGAGGTGCCTCGAAGCTGCACGACAGGCGGAAGCCGCCTTCGAACGCCATGCGCAACAGGCCGAGCTGGGCGCGCGGCAGCGAGGGGTTCGCGAAGAGCTCCTGAAGCCGCGCGCGGTACAGCTCTTTGACGTCGGAAACCGTCATCTTTTGCACGATCTCCGTGACGCGCTGGGCGTCCTCGGGCGACGTGACGCGATTGACGGCACGGACGCGAACCTGGCCATCTTCGATGCTCACGCCGATGGTGCCGACGTTGAGCTCGTCCGAGCTGGCGCTGTACTTGATGAGGTTCTCGCCGAGCTCGCACACGGCCAGCGTCACGGCCTCACGGCATTCCGGCGTGCAATAGGTGACGGCGAGCTCCGCGAAGCGGCGCGCGTCCTCGACGGCCGCTTCGCGTCGCGGCAACTTCAGCGTTCGCTCGGCCTGCGGAGCGACGCTCACGATGCGGCACCCCCGCTCGCGCGTGACTCGACGATCTCGACCGTGGTCGGGGCGAGCGACTTCAGTACCGAGAAGCTCAGGCGGTGCCAGGTGACGGTCGGGCTCGTCTTGAAGGCGAGCGTGTAGCCGGCGTGCGCAGCGCGCGAGATCCAATCGACGAACGCGCGAATCGCCGAGGAGTTCACGAACGAGAGCGCCTCCACGTTCACCTCGAAGGTCGCCGTGCGCGCGGCGACGATCTGAGCGTGCAAATCTTGCAGTAGGCGCCGGAACTCGGTCTGGGCGGTGGGCGTGCTGAGCGTCCCGCTCAGGGTCAGCTCCGTGGGACGGGTGAGCTCCACAGTGAGTGTTTCAACGGAGACTTTTTCGCCCAGCTTAATGCCCATCGTGACCTGCCCTGCGAGCAAGAATGCCCCTCGTGCTCGGGGCCGTCAAACGGGCCGGCCGGGACTCGAATGCGCCGAGTTAGCGCACAAGGTGCGATACGTGCCGGCGAGCGCGAGCGCCGGTGCCCTCGTGCGGCGTCGCTACTCGATCCAGCGAGCGATCACGCAGGTGATGTTGTCGGGGCCGCCATTCTCGTTCGCGCCGTCGATCAGGGCCTGGGTCGCGGACGGGAGATTGGGCGCCCGCTGCACGAGCTCGAGCACGCGCTCGTCGCTGAGCGGCCCGCACAGACCGTCGCTGCAGAGCACCATCGCGTCGCCCGCCCGCGGCGCCTCGAAACGCGTGTCCACCTTGACGGTGTCCTTCATGCCGAGCGCGCGCACGATCACGTTCTTGTGAGGAAAGTTCGCGATTTCCTCGGGCGTGAGGTGCTTCATCTTCTTGTAATCGTTGAGCAGCGAGTGATCCTCGGTGAGCTGCTCGATGGTGCCCTCGCGGATCCGGTAGACGCGGCTGTCACCGACGTGCGCGACGTAAATGCCGTCTTCCACCGCGAAGAGTGCGGCGAGCGTCGTGCCCATGCCGCGCTGCTTCGCGTTCCTTTGCGCTTGCTCGTAGATGCGGAGGTTGCAAAGCTTGATGCCGGTGACGAGCCGGTTCTCTTCGTAGCCCTTCGAGCGGTCCATCTTGTAGGGCCAGGTCCGCTCCGGGTCGTCCGCGGTCGCCGTGAAGAACTCGTGCAGCGTGTCGACCGCCATCTTGGAGGCGATCTCGCCCGAGGCGTGCCCGCCCATGCCGTCCGCCACCACGTAGAGGCCGTACTCGGCCATGATGGCAAAGTTGTCCTCGTTGTGGGCCCGCTTGCGGCCTACGTCGGTCTGGCCGGCTACTTCGATACGCAGGAGGCTCGACACGGTCTGATGGGCGCCCGCCGAGGGCACGTCGCGGAAGTCTCGCCTTCCCGGATTCCTGTGTCAATTGCGGTCGCGTTGGTTCTTGGGGCGCGGTCGCGTGGGTCTTCGGCCCCGGCCCCAAAAGACCACCTTGCGATGACGACGTCTTGGGTCGCGGGCCGTGGGCCGGATCGCAACGGACCGGCTCGAGGGATGTTCGTCGGTTCGACCGTCGGACGTCGAAACCATCGTTGATGGCGACGCAGTTACTCCGTCGTGCCTCCGCGCGGGCGACGCCCGCGCTTGGGCCGTGCCACGCCGTACCCAAGCGGGGGCATCCAATGCTCTCGGCCCGATCGGGTTCCTCCGAGAAGGGGAAACAGCGTTAGCGGCCGGCTGCGCCAACCACGAGCGTGACGTGGCGGTAGCGGCCGCCGCCGAGCACCAAGAGGTCGACGACGTCGCCGAGGGCGCGATCTTCGAGGGCTCGGTCGAAGGCTTCGCGGGTGGTGACGGGGGTGCCGTCGAGGGCCACGATGACGTCGGCGCTTTGCGCGTTGGCGCCGGCGCGAAGGCCCGCTGCGGCAGGGCCGTGGACGCGGATGACGCGGAGGCCGCGTGCCGTGCCGGTGTCTTCCGGCGCGGCTTCGATGCCGAGGGTGGGTACCGCGAGCGACGCCGTCGGCGGGGCCGTGCGCAAGAAGTCGCGCACGACGCCGACCGGCGTGCCGACGAGCACCGGTGCGCAAGCTCCCGGTGCCTTTTTGCAAGCGCGTGTCACCAGCGCGACGGCTTCGCCGTTCGAATCGATGAGCGCGCTGCCGGCGCTGAGGGGAGGGATTGGCGTCGTGAAGGTGATCGCTTCGGGGAAGGGCCTGCCGTCGTTGCCGTTTACGGCGACGGGGCCCGTGGGCTTGAGCTCGGGGCCAGGTGCGACCTTGGTGCCGGCGGCCGTGAAGCTGCCGAGCGCACCGTGCAGCGTGAGCGCGGGCGCCGCTGACGCTTTGAGCCCGAGCTTGTGTTTGCCGTTTTGGGGCACCAAGAGGGCAAGATCGCGCGCGCGATCGGCGTGACCGAGGCGGGCGGGGACGACGGTGCCGTCAGCGTAGCGGGCGTCGATGTGGCGGGCGTCACCCAGCGAGGAGAGGGCGGTGAG
>DATMCL010000074.1:0-2333 GCA_035558375.1 Polyangiaceae bacterium | reverse complement strand
ACCGAAGCGGGCGAGCTCACACACGCCGTAGCCGCGGGTCTTGCGCACGACCGGCCGGTGCTGATCGACGCGAAGATCGATCCGGAGGCGCCCGTGCCCGCAGGGGATCGCTTCCTCACTCTCGGAATCGAGCGCTCATGACTCCCACCGACGCCGTTCGCGTGATCGGGCTCACGCACCTCCTGCAGCCGCCGCTCACGCTCCTCCTCGCGAGTGAGCGCGGGCTCCGCCTGCGTGCAGAGCTCGCCACACCGAATCCCCTGGGGGCGGCCGTCCTCCAAAACATGGCATTTGCGGCGGTAGCGCTGCCGACGTCGCTCGGAGTCCTGCTCGCATACCACGCTGCGGAGGCGCTTTACGCCGGTGCCGCGCAGAGCCTGGCCGGGCTGCTCGCGCTGTTTTGGTGCTGGCGGCTCGTGAGGCAGCTCACGGTCTTGCGGGCCGCGTGGCCGCGACGACGGCCCTTGAACCGCTGGCTCGAGCGCGCTCTCATTGGCATTTTCGTCATTCAGGGGCCGGTGCTCGGTTGTCTCATCGCGCTGGGGCACTCGAGATGAGCGCGCTCGCACTCCCCACCTTGTCAGTCGACGCCCGCGTCCCGTATCCTCGTCCGGTGCCGAAGGTTCCAAACGACGCGCGCGTGTGGTGCCAGACGGATCGCGACGGCGAGCAGATGTCCGTCGCGCGCCCGGCCACGGGCGTTCGGCTTCTGTCCGTCACCGGCTCGCATCGCCACTGGAGCGAAACCCACGCCACCTTCAGCGTCGCGGTGGTCCGCTCCGACCAGCCGCCGCTCGGCGTCGTTTGGCGGACCCGCCAGCGCACGCTGTCGACGGGTCGCGGCGGACTCATGGCCATCGAGCCCGGCGACTCGCACGTGACTCAGCGCCTCGCGGCAGAGAGCGGCGTCGCAGACTTCGACCTCGTTCAGTTAGATCCGGAGCTCGTCGCGCGTGCTGCCGCGCGCCTTTCGCTGCGGGGGTCGTTCCATTTTCGGAGTCCCACGCTCGAGGGCCCGCGGACCGCCGCCGCGCTCGAACGGCTCGTCTCGGCAGCGGCTCGCGGGCAGGACGCCTTTTCCCTCGAGAGCGCCACGGCCGAGGCGCTCGTCGCCATGGTCGGCGAGCTCGGCGAACGACCGCCCGACAAGGGGGTGAGACTCGATCCCGAACGCGACTGGCGCCTGCGGCGAGTCAGGGACTACCTCGTAGCCCAGACGGATCGCCGGCCGACACTGGAAGCGCTCGAGAGCGTGAGCGGGATTTGCCAATGGCGGCTGTGCACCCTCTTCAAGCGCAGCTACGGCGCGAGCCTCGGCCAGTGGTGGAACGCCCAACGCCTCCGGCGCGCCGTCACGGAGCTCGAGCAAGGCACGAGCATCCCGGTCATCGTCTCGACGCTGGGCTACACGGACGAACCCTATTTCAATCGCGTATTCAAGGCACACTACGGGATTACACCCGGGGCGTGGCGCGCGATGTTCCGGCGGAACGATCGCGTGCGCCCCCATCTTCACGGATAGAGAGAAAGTCGGCAGCGTGGGGGAACGACGGCCACTGGTTGCTTCATACGGAAGGTGGAGACCCGTGTCATGAGCGACGACAGCACCCACTGGACCTTGATTCGAAGGGCCCAAGGGCAAGGGCCGGACGCTCGGACCGCCCTTGGCGAGCTCTTGAAGCGCTACGAGCGCACCATCACGGCGATGTTCCGGAGCTACCGCCGTCCCCCCGGTTATGCGCCCGAGGAGACCACGCAGGAGTTTCTGACGCGGACGCTCGCGCGGGGCGACATCCTGAAGCTCGACGAGAGCAAGGGCGGCTTTCGCGCCTGGCTCGGCGTCGCCGTGCGGCATCACGTGATGAACAGCTGGGCGGCCTTTTTTGCGGCCAAGAACCCCGAACCCCACACGGTTGGCTCGGTCGACTACGACGTCGTCGGGCGCGAGACGCCCGAGCGCGTTCTACTCCGCAAGTTCGTCGTCGACACGCTCCGCGCAGCCGAAGCGCGCCTCCGGTCGAGCCACAAGGACCGTGCCCGCTTCGACGCGCTGCGCCCGTTCCTGCCGGGCCCGGACATGAACCTCGAAGCGCGAAAGGTCGCCGCGGCGCGTCTCGGCACGACTCCCCCCGGACTCGGCAAAGAGCTCTACGAGCTGCGGAAGGCGTTCGCCGAGTGCCTCCGCCTCACGGTGGCGAGCACCTTGGACCTCGATCCGGACGACCCGGCCTCGAGCGTCCCCATCGAGCGCGAGCTCCGCGAGCTCCATGCGAGCCTGTACGCGGGCGACGGCGTGGTGGTCGCCTAGTCATGGACGGCAACGGAGCTTTCCC
>DATMCL010000073.1:0-17567 GCA_035558375.1 Polyangiaceae bacterium | reverse complement strand
CTCGGCGGCGGCGAGCTCTTGCGCGTCACGTCCCCGCCGGAAGCGGCGTCGCAGCACCTCGTAGAGCGCCTGGTAGTCGTCGCCCGGCCCCGCGCTCCTCACATGGTAGGTGCGGTAGCGCTTCTTGTCGGGCTTGCCGTTCAGGAGCGCGACGACCGACCCCACGGTGTCGTCGCCTCCGAGGTGCGAGATGTCGGAGCATTCGATGCGGCGCGGGAGCGTGGGCAGCCGGAGCCGCTCCTGCACGCGCGCGAGTCGCTCGTCGATGTCGCTCTCGGCGCGGCGCTTCTCCTCGAAGGCATGCTGCGCATTTTTCTGCGCCAGGGCGAGCAGGTCGCGACGGGCCCCCCGCTGCGGCGCGCAGAGCTCGACCGTGCGGCGTGCGCGCCCCGTGGGAGGAGCGAGAGCCGCGCGCCGCTCGCTGAGCCATTCGGCGACGCCGTCCGCGCCTTCGGGGAGCACGGGCACGAGCACTTCGTCGGGCAGATGCGCTTCGCCCGCGCCCCCCTCGGCGTAGTGATCGCGAAGGAAGGCGGCGATCACCTCGTCGTCGGGTAGCTCGACGCGCGCGCTCGAGAAGCTCACCGTGTCGATGACACGCCCCGAGCGCACGACGAGCACGACGAGCTCGCACAGATCCGCTTCGCGGAACATGCCCACGACGTCCTGGTCGCGATCGGATACGGACACGACGCCCTGCGACTGGCGCACCGACTGCACTGCGGCGAGCTGATCGCGGTACGTGCCCGCGAGCTCGAACTCGAGCCGCTCGCTCGCCGAGCGCATGCGCTCCTCGAGCACGCTCGTGAGCTCGTCGTGCCTTCCGTCGAGAAACAGCCCGACGGAGCGCACCTGCTCGGCGTAAAGCTCGCGGTCGACGTCGTACACGCAGGGCGCCGGGCAGCGGCCGATCTGGTACTTCAGGCACGGGCGCTTGCGGCTCGCGAGCTCGCGATCGGAGCAGGTGCGAAGCTTCCAGTGCTTTTCGACGAGGTGCAGCGTGCGGCGCACGGCCGTCGCCGAGTGGTACGGACCGAAGTAGCGAGCGCCGTCCGGCTTCGGGCGGCGCACGAGCTCGAGCCGCGGCCACTCGTGCTCCGACGAAAGGCGCACGCTCAGGTACTCCTTGTCGTCGCGAAGCTTCACGTTGTAGCGAGGCTTCCGCTCCTTGATCAGATTGTTCTCGAGGATCGCGGCTTCCTTCTCGCTGCGCGTGACGATCGTCTCGAGATCGGCGACGTTCTTGCGCAAGAGCGGGAGGAACGCGCGCGTGTCCGACGCGCCCTCCTGGAAGTAGCTCCGGACGCGCGAGCGCAAGCTCTTGGCCTTGCCGACGTAGAGCGTGACGCCCTTCGAGTCGCGGAAGACGTAGCAACCCGGCTCGCTCGGAAGGCTCTCGAGTTTGGGTAGGAGGTCGTCGCTCGACATGGCCGTCGTGGGGACCCGTCGAGCGTAGCGCGCCGGGTCCGTGCTAGTCGTTCGCTGCCGTGCCGACCCCGGAGCGCCTCTCTCGGCTTTTCGCCCGCTTTCCCGGCGGGCGCGGCGGTGGAGCCCTCGCGATCGCGGTCGGCGCGGGGCTCGTCGCGGGGTTTCTCCTGGTTCCACGCCTGCCCGCGGCCGGCACGCCGCCCGCGGAGCCGCTCGCCATCGAGCTTCTGGGCCGCCCCCTGCCCCTCGACGCGCGCGCCGGCGCGCTCGCCATCGACCGGGTGCGAACCTACGTCGCGCGGCGCTTCGTGCTCGAGCTGCCGGACGGCAAGCGACGCGAGGTTTACCTCGGGCAGCTCGGCGCCGAGATCGACAAGGTGCGCCTGGCGACGCTCGTGCGCGACGCGCGCGACCCGACGAGCGCGATGCTCCGGACCTTCCGCGCGAGCGGGGCGCGCGCGGCGCTGCCGCTCCCCGTGCCGGTGACACTCAACCGCGATCAAGCGCTGCCCGCCCTCGCGGCGCTCAAGGACGAGATCGATCGCGCCGCGGTCGACGCGCGGCTCGATCTCGACGCGCGCAGCGTGGTGCCCGAGGCGAACGGACGGCTGCTCGACATCGACGGGACGTTGCTCGCCCTCACGCGGGCGCTCGAGGCGGGGGCCACCTCGGCGCGCGTCGTGTGGAGCGAGCGGAAGCCGAAGCGCACGGCGAAGGATCTCGCCGGCGTGCGCTTCGACGCCGTGCTCGGCTGGTTCGAGACGCGCTACGACCGCTCGGAGAAGTACGCGGCGCGCTCCTTCAACCTGCGGATCGC
This sequence comes from Polyangiaceae bacterium, assembly GCA_035558375.1. Lineage (GTDB taxonomy): Bacteria > Myxococcota_A > Polyangia > Polyangiales > Polyangiaceae > PMG-095. The sequence goes on along the minus strand of DATMCL010000073.1, from coordinate 15,322 downwards.
CGCGAGCAAGCTCGACGGGCACGTGCTGCTCGCCGGTGAGACGCTCGATTTCAACGACCTCGTGGGGCCGCGTGACGAGGCGAACGGCTACAAGGTCGCGCCGGTGATCGCCGAGGGGGAGGTCGTGGACGGCATCGGCGGCGGCACCTGCCAGATCTCCGGGACGCTGCACGGCGCGGCGTTCTTCGCGGGGCTCGGCATCGTGGAGCGCTACCCCCACACGCGTCCGAGCGCGTACATCAAGCTCGGCCTCGATGCGACCGTCGTGTATCCGACGATCAACCTGCGCATCGCGAACACGTTCGATTTCCCCATCGTGTTGCACGAGGTCGTGAAGAACGGCGTGGTCCGTGCCGAGATCCTCGGGCCGCGCCGCACGCGCACGGTGACGCTCATCCGCCGCATCCTCGACGCGATCCCGTACGAGGAGGTCGAGCGTCCCGACAAGGCCCTGCCCGCGGGCACGCGCGTGCTCGCGCAGCGCGGCGTCGCGGGCTTCAAAGTGCGGCGCTACCGCATCGTGCGCGACGGGCCCCACGCCGTACGCGAGAAGTGGGACGACGTGTACCCGCCGACGACGCAGATCGTGCGCGTGGGTGCCGGCGATCCGAGCAAGGACAAGCCGGGCGTCGCCGACGACATGCACCCCGAATACCTGGCCGACGAGCTCCTCGTGACCACGCAGGGCCCGAACGAGAGCGATCAGAGCGAGGACGCGAGCGCTTCCGCCGAGCCCCGAAACGACAGCATGGCCGAGTCGCGCGAGCCGGGTCGCTTCGGAAAGGCGGGCTGGACCGAGCAGCTCGGCATGCCCTTCTGGAAGACCCGGGATTCGAAGGCCGCTCCGACCGAAAAGTCGCCGCCGGCCCCGAAAAAACGCGGACCCGCTTAATGTCTGGCCCGGTGGCGCTCCAAATGAACAGATGTTTCGGGGGGTTCCACCGCCGCTGCGCAAAAACCCGGCCGCACGGGCGGGCTTGACTCGACGGACGAGCTAGGCGAAGAACGCCGCCCCGGGACGAGAGGCGCAGGGCCTCGGAGTTTTCGATCCCTCAGACACCGGCTGGCCGGTAAGCGAACCATACCCATGATGACCACGGAACAACCCGCAGTCCCCCCCGCCCGTAAACCGAACGAGGAGAACGGCGCCGCCGCGCGCAGCGCCGATTGGGAGAATCCCCGCGTCGCATCGATCCTGTCCGCTGCCGCGAAATGCTTCGCGCGCAAGGGCTTCACCGCCACGACGCTGGCCGAGATCGGCAAGGAGCTCGGGCTCCGTAAGAGCATCGTTCATTACTACTTCGCCAGCAAAGCCGCGCTCATCCACGAAGTGCAGAGCTTCACGTATCACCGCTATCTCGACCGTTTGAAGGAAGCGATCCGCAACGGTGACGGCTCGCCCCAGCAGGCGACGGACGCCCTGCGTGCGCTGTGGGACGCGATCCAGAGCAACAAGACTGGAACCGGTCTGAACATCGAGGTGTGGAGCGCCGCGCGCCGGGATGCGGAGCTCAAGCGCCGTGCCGCCGGGCTGCAGCGCGACGCCCGCCAGGTCGTGCGCGACGCGGTTGCCGGGTCGGGCAAGAGCGCCCGCTCGGAGGCCCTCGCGACCTTGGTGCTCGCCGTTCTGAACGGATTGAGCGTGACGGAATACCTCGAAGGTGACGAGCTCAAGGCGAAGGAAGCCTACGAGGCGTTCCTCGGCCTTCTGCAGACCGCCCTCGAGACGCCGAGCAACGGGTCGTAGCCCCGACCAGGAACGTGGCTATGCTGCACGCGCCCATGCGCCGCGTGCTGTCCGTGCTGCTCGCCCTCGGGATCACGGGCACGGCGTTCGCGGGCTTCCGCGAGCGCACGGTGCCCGTGCGGCCGTCGGTGCCGTCAACCTTGCCGTTGAGCGAGATGACGTGGCTCGGCGGCTCGTTCGACTCGCGGCGCCGCTTCCGGCTGGCGCCCCCACCCACGCTGTCCGCGATTGGGCGCTACCAGCGCCCCTGGGAGAACCACACGCCCGAATGGCGCGCCTTTTTTGACGGGCGCTACGGCTTCGAGCGCGCCCCGGTCCCCGCGCTCACCTGGCGGCTCGGTGAGTCGTTCGAACCGCTCTCGTTGCCGGTGGTCGTCGCGCGGCCCTGCCCGCGCTGGAAGGCGCCGCGCCCGCTCGCGGTGGCCCGCTACTCGGCGGAGTCCGAGCGTCTGTCCTTGTTCGACTGCGACGGCGCCATCGCGCCGGAAGTGATCGATCGCTTGAGCGCGCTCGCCCGCTCGCCCGATGCTCCGCGCCCGGAGCTGCCGCTGCCGGAAGCCCCTCGGTCGGACACACCCGGCGAGTGGCTGCCGGGGCTCAAGCTCCTCGATCCGCGCCTGGTCTGGGTGCTCGGCGAGATCCAGCAAGCGTTTCCGGGGCGCACGGTCGTGATCATGAGCGGCTACCGCCCGCACGCGCACTCGAGCTTTCACCAGCGCGGCAAGGCGCTCGACGTTTACGTGCAAGGGATCCCGAACGAGGACTTGTTCGCTCGTTGCCAAAAGCTTCGCGACGTCGGCTGCGGCTACTACCCGAACAATCGTTTCGTGCACGTCGACGTGCGGCCGTTCGGTAGCGCCAAAGCGCTGTGGGTCGACGTGTCCGAGCCAGGCGCGCCGTCGAAGTACGTCGACGGCTGGCCGGGCGTGCTCGCGCCCGGCTCCGGCTGGCTCGGCGGCGACCGCGGCTGACACTGCGTTTAGGGGCAAGGCCCCCTGTTACGAGCGCAGCGCGGCGAGGGCGCGCGCGGCCGATTCGACGGTGATCGCGCCTTGCTCGGCGATGACGAGCGCGACTGCTTCCACCTCGGACCCGACGGCTCCCGCGGCGACCGCGACCGAGCGGGCGTGGAGCGACATGTGGCCGCGCTGAATGCCCTCGGTTGCGAGCGCGCGCAGCGCCGCGAGGTTCGACGCCATGCCGACGCTCGCCGCGACCATGGCGAGCTCGTCGGCGCTCGAGATGCGCAGGAGCTTGAGCGCGAGCTGCGCGACGGGATGAACGCGGAGGGTGCCGCCCACCGTGCCGAGCGCGAGCGGCATCTCGAGCTCTCCGGTGAGATCGTCGCCGTCGCGCCGCCACACGACGAGCGGCGCATAGCGGCCGCTGCGCGCGGCGTACGCGTGGGCCCCCGCCTCCACCGCGCGGAAATCGTTGCCGCTCGCGATGACGACGGCATCCACGCCGTTCATCACGCCCTTGTTGTGGGTCGCGGCGCGGTACGGATCGACCTCGGCGAAGCGCGAGGCGAGCACGATGCGATCGGCGACGACCCGGCCGTCGACCCAGCCGACGCCGTCGCTGGGCAGGGAGTCGCTCGAGGTCTCACGGGGCGGAGTGCTCGGCGGCTCGCTCTGACGCTGCGAGCGCTCGCGTTTCTCCGACAGCCCGAGGTCGCGCGGATGCACGCGGCAGCGCACCCGCACGCGGCGCCGATCGCACAAATTCGAAAGAATGCGCAGTCCGAGCACGCCGCGCGACAGCTCCGCGGCGCTCGGTCCGATCGCCTCGGCGATGGAGTTCACGAGGTTCGCGCCCATGGCGTCGCGGCAATCGACGTACACGTGCAGGACGATCGTCCCGGCGCCGAGATCGCGCACCTCGATCTCGCGCGGACCGCCGCCCCGCGCGAGCAGGTTCGGCACCGCCGCGCGCGCGAGCTCCATGAGCTTGGGCTTCGCGCTCACGAGGTGCGCGACCGCTTCCGAAGGCTCCGGCACCGAGACGAGCTGGACCTGCGCCGTCATGAGCGACTCGCTGACCTCGGCGGTGAACCCGCCGTTCGCGCGAATCATGCGGGCGGCGTTCGACGCGGCGGCGATCACGCTCGGTTCCTCCACCACCATCGGCACGAGGTGATCGCGGCCGTTCACCCGCACGTTGAGAGCGACGCCGAACGGCAGCGCGTAGGTGCCGAGCACGTTCTCGACGACCTTGTCGGCTTTCTCTGCGTCGAGCCCGCCCTGGACGAGTGCCGCCTCGAGCTCCGCGAGGTCGACGCCGCTGCGCTCCGCCGCGAGCGCGCGGCGCTCGGCGATCGACAAGCGATAAAACCCGGGGATCCGCGAGCCTTCGGTCATGGGGTCGGCCGCTTCGTAGCATGGGAGCCGGCGTCCGACTCTCCGTCCACCGCGTGCACCCCGCGCGCGCCGGGCTCGACTGCCAGGAGGCGATGCCCGAGCGCGGCCGCTCGCTCGCGGAAAGGAGCCGGCGACGGCCCGACCCCGACATGCAGCACGATGTCGCCGCCGCCTGCCCCCGCGGGCAGCACGGCCGCGGCGCCGCCGAGCTCGGCGAGCTCCTCGACGGCGCGGGTGACGATCTCGATGTCCGCGGCGCGCCCGAGTGCGGCGAGCACGCGCCGCTGCTCGCCGAGGGCAGCGATGAAGTCAGCGGTCCTCGCGCCGAGCAGAGCTCGCGCGGCGCGCTCGGCGGCGTCCGACTGCGCCGCGATGAGCTCCGTGTAGCTCGTCCGATCGCGCTCCTTGAGCGCACGCACGCGCCGCACGAAACCCGCCGTCGACGCGGGGGTTCCGCTCCACCACGTCTCGACCACGAGCTCCCGCGGCAGCCCTACGCGCAAAAGGCCGGGCAAGGCGGCTTCGTGGGCCGGCTCCGCGCGGTGAAACACGAGCGTCCCGCCGTACGCCGCCGACGCGACGTCGACGCCGCTCCCGCCGCCTTGTGCCCGCGCGTGAGCGGCGAGCGCCCGCACGAGCACGAGCTCGGCGAGCTCCGCGTCGGCCAAGAGCCCACGCTCCGCGAGCACGCGCGCGCCGAGGCTCGCGACGACGATGGCCGCGCTCGAGCCCACGCCGAGCTTCTCGCCTGCTTCGCGTAGCTCGCTCGCGTCGAACCATGGAGCCTGCTCGGCGCCCATGGCTTCGCGCACCTCCGGGGTGACGAGCTCCGCGACGCGCCCGGCGTCCGCGAGCACGTAGCGGTCGACCGCGGTCACGATCGCCGGCGCGCCTTCGAGCACGGCATACGCGCCGGAAAGCACGAGCTTGCCCGGAGCGCGCGCTTTCACGCGGGGCCCTCGAGGTGGGCGGCAGGCCCGGCGCCGCTCACGATGACGCGCTCGACGCCCTCGACCCCGCCGAGCGCCGCTGCGACGCGCGCGGCGTCTGCGGAAGCGCACAGCACCTTGACGTGCGGCCCTGCGTCCATCGTGTAAAACGCGAGCGTTCCGCTCTTTCGGAGCGCTCGCACGCGTTCCATCGCCCGCAGCGTCGCCGGGGCGAAGTAGACGAGCGCGGGGCGCGCCGCGAGCATCGAAGCGTGCATCGCGAGCGCGCTCTGCTCCATGGCCGCACCGAGCGTCTCGAGGTCACGCGCGCGCACGGCAGCCTCGATCTCGGCGAACAGCGCCGGTGCCGAGTCGACCCACGCGCGATAGTAGGGGCTCGTGGCGAGCGTGTGGCGCATGCCCTCCGTGGAGCCGGTTTCCTTGGGGCCGAGCACCGTGACGGCGATCACCATGCTGACGGGAAATGCGTCGCCGGCGAGCACGGGCTCGGCCGAGCGCGCTCCGAGCCGAAGCGCGACGAAGCCACCGAAGAGCGAGCGAGCGGCGGACGCCGACGCGCGCCGCGCGACCGAGCTCAGCGCCTCGGCACCGAGCTCGGCACCGAGCGCCCGCGACGCGCCGAGGGCGAGCGCCGCGAAGCCCGAGGCGCTCGAAGCGAGCCCCGCCGCCGTCGGAAAGTCGTTCGCCGAGTCGATGCGGAGCCGTACGGTCTTGCCCGTGGTGGCGCGCAGCTCGTCGAGCATGCGCACCGCGCGCTCGCGTGCCTTGCCGGTCGCCACGACGCCGTCGAGCGTCACCTCGTCGAACTCGAGCGCGGGCTCGGCGTGGACCACCGTGCGGGTCGAGAGCGCGCCGAGCGTCAGCGAAAGGCTCGGCACCGCGGGCAGATTCTCCGCGTCGTCGGCCTTGCCCCAGTATTTGGCGAGGGCGATGTTCGCGTGCGCCACGGCGGTGGCCGCGCCGGGCCGCGTCATGCCGCGTGCTCCACGCCGCCCACCGTCGCAGCGAAGCACTCGAGCCCGTCCGCGCGCCAAGCCTCGAGAATGGGCGCCGGATCGAGATCCGAAAGGGCGATGACGCAGCCACCGCCGCCCGCGCCGGTGAGCTTCGCACCGAGCGCGCCCGCGCCGCGCGCGGCTGCACACGCCCGCTCGATGCCTTCGGTCGATACCATCAGGCCGGAGAGCAACATCTGGTTCAAATCCATGAGCTTGCCGAGCCCCGGCAAGTCGCCGGCTTCGATACAGAGCCTCGCATTTTGGACGAGCGCCGTGATCCCCGACACGGCCTTGCCCACGAGATCGGGCCGGCGCGCGGAGAGCCGCGCCACGCTCTCCACCATTTCGCGCGTGTTCGCCGGCGGCCCCGCGACCGCGATCGCGAGCGGCAGCGGACGCGCCACCACGACAGGCATCGCGCCCGCGTCGCGCGCGTAGCAGATGCAGCCGCCAGACTCTGCTGCTGCAGCGTCGACGCCCGACGGGTTGCCGTGGAAGACGCGCTCCCAGGCCGAGGCCGCAGCGAGCACCCGCGCGCGGCTCGCGAGCAGGCGAACGTCGAGCGAGGGCTCGGTCACTTCCAGCACCGCCCGGGCGATCGCAACGCCGAGCGCCGCAGAGGCACCGAGCCCCGCCCCCGCCGGCATCTCGAGCGACGCTTCGACGCCGAGCGGCGGTGCCCCGAGCGTCTCGCGCAGCGCCGCGAGCGCGCGCGTGATGTCGCTCCCGTCACCGGCTCGGTGCTCTCGCTCTCCGATGCGGATGCGGTCGGCGTCGGCACGGACCGCTACCGCGCGCACGCCGCGGTCGAGGGCCGCCGCGAGCGCGGGCGCGCCGTAAACGACCGCGTGCTCACCGAGCAGGATCACTTTGGCGGCTGCGCGGGCCATGGGCGAAGGAGCGGCGTCGGGTCTACACGCGGCGCGCGGTGAGCGCCAGAGCGGCCCCCTCGAGCAGCTCGCGCCCGCGCCGGTTCACGCCCGTGCCGAGCGCACCGAGCCCTTCCGCGAGCAGCGCTTCGATACGCGCTTCGGTCTTCTTGCGTGCCCCGCTGCGGCCGAGGATGTCGAGCGCGCGCTCGATCTCGGCGTCCGACGCGCGTGCTTTGCCGAGGATTTGCGTCAGATGGCGGCGGTCGCGCCCGCGCGCCCGGCGCAGCGCCTCGAGCACGAGCGGCGTGCGCTTGCCTGCCCGCAGATCGTTGCCGCGCGCCTTGCCCGTCGCCCCCGGGTTGCCGAAGGCGCTCAAAAGGTCGTCCGCGAGCTGGAAAGCGATGCCAACCGGCTCGGCGAACCCGTCGAGCGCCTTGAGCATGCCCGGCTTCGCGCCGCCGAGCAGCGCCCCGAGCCGCAGCGGCCCGCGCACGGTGTAGCTCCCGGTCTTCAGCGCATACGCTTCTTCCGGATCGTGCTCGGTCGCGGCTACGTCGAGCTGTTGCCCGAGGATCGCGTGCTGTTGCATCTGGGCGAAGGCCTGGACCAGAGCCATCCCGTGCGCCGGCGGCACGGCCACGCGCGACAGCACCTCGAGCGCCAGCCCGGCGGCGAAATCGCCGGCGAGGATGGCGGAGGCGTGCCCCCGGTGCTCGCTCTTGAAGCGCTTGGCGAGCTCGGTGTGCACGCTCGGTCCACCGCGGCGAAGCGCGTCGCCGTCCATCCAGTCGTCGTGCACGAGCAAGTACGTATGCAAAAGCTCGACCGCGAGCCCCGCGTCGAGCGCCGGCTCGAGGTCGCCTTCCGGCTGCGCGACACGAAAGCCCGCGACGAGCAGCCCCGGCCGGAGCCGCTTGCCCCCACGCAAGCAGAGCCGCGCGAGCGACGCCACCATCGCCGTCACCTCCCGGCCGCGGGGCGCAACCAGCTCGAGCTGATCGGCGAAATAGCTCTCGAGTCGGCGGTCGATGTCCTTCTGGACGGTCGACAAGAGCGCGACGAAGGGATTCGGCGGGATGGCCTTGGCCTGGCCCGGGCGGCCGCGGCGCGTACGCTTCGAAGTCTTCGTTCCCAAAGGCATTTTGCGCGGGCGACCTTAGCACGCCCCGCCCGAACCCAAGGGGCGCTGGCCCCCCGCGCGGGGTCGCCGTATGTCGAACCCATGGCGGACATTGGGTCGAGGAAGGCGGATCACCTGGATCTCGCCACGCAGGGGGACGTGGGCTTCCGACATCGCACCACCCTCTTCGAATGCGTCGAGCTCGTGCACGACGCGCTGCCCGAGCTCGCCGTCGACGAGATAGACCTCGGCTGCACGGTGCTCGGCAAGCGCTTGAAGGCGCCGATCCTGATCGCTGCGATGACGGGCGGCACCGAGCGCGCGCAGCGCATCAACCGCGAGCTCGCCGGCATCGCCGAAGAGCGCGGCTACGCGTTCGGCCTCGGCAGCCAGCGCGCGATCCTCAAAAATCGCGCGTCGCTCCCGACGTACGGCGTGCGCGACGTGGCGCCGAACGTGCTGCTCCTCGGCAATCTCGGCGTCGTGCAGGCGACGAAGCTCGGCACGGAGGAGGTGCGCGAGCTCGCGGGCCTCGTGCAAGCCGACGCGCTCTGCATCCACCTGAACCCTGCAATGGAGCTCGTGCAAGCGGAGGGCGACCGCGACTTTCGCGGCAACCTCGACACCATCGAGCGCTTGCATCGCGAGCTCGGCATTCCAGTGATCGCGAAAGAGACGGGGTGCGGGCTCTCGGGCAGCGTCGCGGATCGGCTACGATCGCGCGGCGTTCGCCACGTGGACGTCTCGGGCGCCGGAGGAACGTCGTGGGTCGCGGTCGAGATGCACCGCGCGTCCGGCGCCAACAAGGCGCTCGGCGAAACCTTCCGCGACTGGGGCATCCCGACGGCCGCGAGCGTCGGGCTCGTCGCGCGGCGCGGCTTCGACACGATCTTCGCGACGGGCGGCGTGAAGGACGGGCTCGACATCGCCAAGGCCGTCGCGCTCGGCGCATCCGCCGGCGGCATCGCGCGCGGCGCGCTCCAGGCGCTAGAAAGCGGAGGCCGCTCGGGTGCCGTCGCGTTCTTCGAGCGCCTCGAGGCGGAAATCCGTACGACGATGCTGCTCGTCGGCGCGCGTGATCTCGAGGCCCTCCGGCAAGCCCCGCGCCTCGTGCGCGGTGAGCTCGCCGCATGGCTCGCGGCGTAAAGCGCGGCGAAAGGTACGATTACTTGCGTACGGGTGGGGGCGGGTGGGAGTGCGACGCCGACGATTCGCGGCTCCGGTAAGCCTGGCTCGAAGCCGCCTGGTAGAGCTCTTTGGCGCCCGGCCAGTCCGGATCGCGGCGCATGAGCTTGATGAGCGCTTGCTGCGCCGCCCCCGCGGGAAGCGTGCCGTCCATGAGGCCGAGCTTCACGCGAACCACGGCGAAGCGCTCGTCGCCCACGGGCACGTCGGCGAGGAGCTCGCGTGCCTGGTCGACCTCACCCCGCACGAGCAGGGTATCCACCGCTTCCGGGGTCGTGGCTGTGGCGTCGCTCATAGTGGAAGGTGGTCTCCTTCGACTATAATGACACAAGGCCCGCCTGATCTATACTCCCCGTTTGCCGGGCGGTCTCGGCATCGCACTAGGGCCACGCGGCTCTCGCGACCGAAAAGACGCTGAAAAGCCGATGGCCGAGGATAAGAAGACCAGGGACTCGAACGCGCCGCCTCCGGATCTCAAGTCCGAGCGCGACCGCTTCGTGAAGAGCTTCTCGCGCGGCTCGCGCCTCACGGACGAGTTCATCCAAGACTACGAGCGCCTGCTCGATCGCCTGGGCGTGCTCGAAACGGAGAACGGGAACCTGCGCGCGCAAGTGGCGGCCGATCGCGCCGTGCGCGAGCTCGTGCAGAAGATCGAGCTCCTCGAGGCGGAGAAGAGCGACCTCTTGTCGCGGACGAACCGCGCCGAAGCCATCAACAACCAGTTCACGACGCGCGTGCAGGAGGTCGAGAGCGAATTCTCGAACCTCGCGAACCTCTACGTCGCGAGCAATCAGCTCCATTCGAGCCTGTCTCCGCGCGGCGTCACACGCCGCATCAAAGAGGTGCTCGCGCAGCTCCTCGGCGCGGAGCGCTACTCGATGTACCTCGCGAACGAGCAGGGCACGGAGCTCGTACCGATCGCATCGGAGGGCGTCCCGGGCGGCGATCTCGTGCCGGTGACCGTCGCGGGGTCGCGGCTCGGCGACGTTTTTACCAAGGGTGAGGCCGCGGTCGAGGAGGACTCGGATCCGAGCCAAGGCGAGCTCGACCGACCCGCGGCGATCATCCCGCTCGTGGTCGACGAGCGGGTGGTCGGGGTGATCGCCATCTTCTCGACGCTGAAGCAGAAGACGCGCTTCGACGCCGTGGACTTCGAGCTGTTCCGACTCCTCGGGCAGCACGCCGCGGCCGCCCTCGTGAGCGCGAGCCTCTTCGCGCAGGCCGAGCGCCGGCTCCCCGGACTCGAGGCTTTTCTCGATCTCAGTGTATAGGCGTATGGACGGCGGGGCAGACTACCGTAGAGTGAGACCAACGTGAGCGAATACTCCTGCTTGATCGTAGAAGACTCGCCGATGATGCGGCAGCTTCTCGTGTTTGCGCTCGCGCGCGTGAAGAACCTGCGCGTTACGGAAGCAGACGACGGCGTCGACGGCCTGCGCAAGCTCGCCTCCGCCCGCTACGACATCATCGTGACCGACATCAACATGCCGATCATGGATGGCCTGAAGCTCGTGAAGCGCGTGCGCAGCGATCCGGTGCACAAGGACACGCCGATCGTGATCATCACGACGGAGGGCTCGCAGGAGGATCGGCAGCGCGCGCTCCAGCTCGGAGCGAACGCGTACATCACGAAGCCCATTCAGGCGCCGCAAGTCATCGCGACCGTCAAAGAGCTTCTGAAAATCGACTAGCAGAGAGCGGGGGAGTGAGGCGCCCAGCCGAGTGCTATGCTGGGGGTCTTATGCGCCATTCGTTCGGCTCGGGGCTCGTTCTGCTGTTCGTGGTGGGGTGCAGCACCGGCGACCCGCCCGCGGGCGGCGACGACGGAGGTCGCGGCGGAACCGGCGGCAGCGTGAGCGGCGGCGGCGCGGGCGCGAGTGCCGGTGGCAAAGCGGGCAGCGGCAGCGGCGGCGCCTCGGCAAGCGCAGGCTCGTCGAGCGGTGGTGCGGCGGCGGGCAGCGGCGCGAGCGGCGGCACGGCCGGCAGCGCGAGCGGCAGCGGCGGCACGACGGGCGGAGGCGCGGGCACCACTGCGGGAGGGGCCGGCAACGCGAGCGGCGGCGCGGGAAGCGGAGGCATGGCGGGCGCAAGCGCGGGCATGGCCGGGGGCGGAGCGGCAGGCGGCGGCGCAGGCGAGACAGCCGGCGGGATGGGCGGCATGGCCGGAGCGGCAGCCGGTGCCGCCGGTGCCGCAGGCAGCGGTGGACCCCCTGCTTGCCCTTCGGGCGCGCTCTTCTGCTCGGGCTTCGAGGACGCGATGCTGCCTGCAGGCGCGACCTACCTGTCCTCGAACGACAACAACGACTGGACGAAGGGCACGGCCCTCGACAAGGCGGTCTTCCACGCCGGCGCGCAATCGATCGAGATCCTGAAGATCTCGTCGTACGCGCAGCGCGAGGTGGTCGTGCCGGCAGCGCAGAGCTTCTGGTTCCGGGCTTGGTTTCGCACCGACGTCGCCGTGGGCGGTCCGATGGGCACGATGCACAACCTCTTCTTCGAGGCCGCGTACCCGGGTGGGGACAAGGGCGTCGAGATCGTCGAGGAGGACTGCATGCTCGGTATGAACATCGACGACACGCGCTTCGGGTCGAACGGCACGAAGAATCAACCCGGGTGCCCGAGCTCCGGCGATATGGGCACGCAGCTCGCGGCGAACACGTGGCACTGCATCGAAGGGCACTTCGACGGCACGGCGGGCAACGTCGAGCTTTTCGTGGGCGGAACGCAGGTGATGGCCCTCACGGGCGAGAGCGGCGTGAAGAAGGCCTTCAATGCCCTGCGCTTCGGCTACCGCCACTACCACGAGCGCCAGCGTCTCGTGTGGTACGACGACGTGGCGACGGCCACGGCGCGCGTCGGCTGCCAATAGCGTTCTCATGTCCCTCTGGATCAAGATCTGTGGCGTCACCTCCGTCGACGACGCGCGAAGGGCCGTGGACGCGGGCGCCGACGCCGTGGGCGTGAACCTCGTCCCGAGCTCGAAGCGCTACGTGGACGAGCCGACGGCGCGCGCCATCGTGAACGCGCTCGAGGGAGCCGCCGAGGTGGTGGCCGTCGTCGCCGATCGGCCCGCCGAGGAGCTCTCCGTGCTCGCGGCCCGGCTTGGCCTCGGGTCGCTCCAGCTCCATGGCAACGAGCCGCCGGCCGTGGTCCTAGCGCTCGCACCGCTCGCTTATCAAGCGGTGCGCATCGCTACACGCGAGGACGTGAGCCGCGCGCGTGATTTCTCCGGAGCGCGACTGCTCGCCGACGCCAAGGTCTCGGGCGAGCTTGGCGGCACCGGCCACACGTTCGACTGGTCCCTCGTCACGGAGCTCGCTCGCGAGAGGGCGCTCGTGCTCGCCGGGGGCCTCACCGCGGCCAACGTCGCGACGGCCATCGCGCGCGTGCACCCGTACGGCGTGGACACCGCGAGCGGTGTCGAAGGCACGAGCCCGCGCGCGAAGGACCCGGAAAAGATGCGCGCCTTCGTGCGCGAGGCGCGGCGTGCCTCGCGCGAGCTCGAGCTCGCCCCACCGCCGCGCGCGGCGAAGCTCCGCTAGTTCACGGGGCGGCACGCGCCGCCCCCCTCCGCCGAAGCAAGTTCGGCGGAGCCTTCCCCGACGCGGGGCACTGGGGCGCTCGACACGAGCGCTTCCGTGGATTACGAGCGCCAAGGATCCCATGACCGCTACTGCCCGCGTCGGCTACTACGGAGAGTTCGGCGGCCGCTTCGTCGCCGAAACGTTGGTCCCGGCACTCGAAGAGCTCGAGCGAGCGTTCGAGGAGCACGTCCGAAGCCCCTCCTTCCAGGCCGAGTGGCGAGGCCTCCTCGCGAGCTACGTGGGCCGTCCGACGCCGCTCTACCGCGCCGATCGGCTGGCCAAGGCGCTCGGGCTCGACGACGGAACCCTCGCCGAGCTGTGGCTCAAACGCGAGGACCTCTGTCACACGGGCGCGCACAAGATCAACAACGCGCTCGGGCAAATCCTGCTCGCCGAGCGGCTCGGCAAGCAGCGCATCATCGCGGAGACCGGCGCGGGCCAACACGGCGTCGCTACGGCCACTGCCGCGGCCATGCGCGGACTGCCGTGCGAGGTCTACATGGGCGAGGTCGACGTCGAGCGACAGGCCCCGAACGTCGCCCGCATGCGCATGCTCGGCGCGCGCGTGATCCCGGTCGAGTCCGGTTCGCGCACGCTGAAGGACGCCATGAACGAGGCGCTCCGCGACTGGGTGACCAACGTGCGCACGACGCACTACTGCGTGGGCTCGGCGGCGGGCCCGCACCCGTACCCGCTGCTCGTGGCGGAGCTGCAACGCGTGATCGGCGACGAGGCGCGCGAGCAGCTGCTCGGCCTGGGCGGCCTCCCGGATGCGGTCGTCGCCTGCGTCGGAGGCGGCTCGAACGCTATCGGGATGTTCCGCGCGTTCATGGACGATCCGGTACCGCTCTACGGGGTCGAGGCGGCGGGGGAAGGCATCGAAACGGGCCGTCACGCGGCCACGCTGACCGCGGGCCGCGTGGGCGTGCTCCACGGCGCGCGCACCCGCGTCCTCTCCGACGATTTCGGACAGATCATCGAAGCGCACTCCATCAGCGCCGGGCTCGACTACCCGGGCGTCGGACCCGAGCACGCCGCGCTCGCCGAGAGCGGCCGCGCGACCTACCTCACGGCAACGGACGAGGAGGCCCTGCGCGCGACGTACCTGGTCGCGCGGCAGGAGGGCATCCTGATCGCGCTCGAAACCGCGCACGCGTTCGCGCGGCTCGCCGACGTGGCGCGGCGCGAACGACGCCGCGTCGGCCGCCCCGTGCGCATCGCCGTTTGCCTCTCCGGGCGCGGCGACAAGGACCTTGCGACCCTGCTCGAGCGCGCACCATGACGAACGGACGCATCGACGCGTGCTTCGGCGCGCTCAAGCAAAGCAAACGCACGGCGCTCGTCGCCTACCTCGTGATCGGCGAGCCCAACGTCGAGGAGAGCCTCGACTGCGCGCGCGCCGCGCTCGACGCCGGTGCCGACATCCTCGAGCTCGGGGTACCGTTCAGCGATCCCACGGCGGACGGTCACGTGATCGCGGCGGCCGCCTACCGAGCGATCCACAACGGCGGCTCGTTGCCCGCGGCGCTCGAGGTCGCGACGGCGTTGCGCAAGCACAGCCAAGCGCCGCTCGTGCTCTTTTCGTACGTCAATCCGCTGCTCGCATTCGGCGAGACGCGCGTGGCGGCGGCGGCGAAAAACGCGGGGCTCGACGGCATGCTCTTGGTCGACTTGCCGCCCGAAGAAGGCGCCGAGCTACGCGCCGGTGCCGCGCGCGAAGGGCTCTCGGTGATCCCGCTGGTCGCCCCGACCACCGGTCGGGCGCGCGAGCCGCGTGTGCTCGCGGGCGCGAGTGGCTTCGTTTACTACGTTTCCGTGACGGGCGTGACCGGCAGCAGCCAGGCGCCGCTCGCCGACGCCGCGCGCGAAGCGTCGCAATTGCGAGCGCGCGCCGGGCTCCCGGTCGTGGTCGGCTTCGGCATCCGCACCCCCGAGCAAGCACGCGAGGTCGCGTCCGCCGGCGTGGACGGCGTCGTGGTCGGCACCTCGATCGTGCAAGCCATCGCCGAAGCGAAGGATCGCGCGAGCCGACCGAAGGCGGTCGCGGAGCTCGTCGGCAAGCTGCGGCGCGGCCTCGACGCGCGCTGAGCAGAGCGGACTCGCGCGCCGGACGCCAGCGGAAGCGCGCGGGACACGCTCGCGAAAACCGCGCTCGTCCAGGCTTCGGCCGTGGACGCGCCGACGCTCGCGGGTCCGCCTGCGCACCCCGAAACGGAGACGCACTGCCCGTACTGCGCGCTCCAATGCGGGATGAAGCTCGGGCACAACGGCGCGAGCTGGGAGGTGAAGGCGCGCGATTTTCCGACCAACCGCGGCGGCCTCTGCCGCAAGGGGTGGGCCGCGGCCGAGCTCTTGAGTGCGCCCGGGCGGCTGACGGCGCCCCTGATTCGTAGCGGGCCCGGCGAGCCGCAGCGCGAGACGACCTGGGCCGAGGCGCTCGACTTCGTCGTCTCGCGCTTGCGCGCGCTGATTCGGAGCTACGGGCGGGATTCGCTCGGCGTGTTCG
>DATMCL010000072.1:0-34918 GCA_035558375.1 Polyangiaceae bacterium | reverse complement strand
AACCGAGCAACAGTCGCTCGAATCCCGAGTGGTCGTGCGTGCCGACCACGAGCACATCGGCCTTGATTTCGGCTCGCACGCGCAAAATCTCGTTGGTCGGGTCGCCGACGATGAAGTGACCGGTCACGTTGTTGCGGCACTGGAGCCGCGCCTGCCGCACGTGAAACTCGAGGTGCTCTTTGGCGTCGGCGAGGGCGTCCGAATTGGCGGCCGGCGCGCCGGCGTGGGCGCGGTCGAAACGGCTCGTCCGGAAAACGTGGACGACGTGGAGCGCGGCCCCCGGAAACGCGCGCGCGAGTCGCGCCCCGTTCGAGAGCACGCGCGCCGAGCCCGACGACGTGTCGACTGCGACCAGGATGATCTCGGGGTCGTCGCCCGTGTTGCGAAGTGGTTCGCTCGCTTCTGCCGTCATGGCCGTTCCTCTCCGGTACTCGCGCTCAGCGCTCCATCAGGACGAAAGCCACGGTCATCACGAGGTGTGCCGGCAGCATCGCCGTGAACGCGAACACGGCGTACCGAAAAAAGCCGGGCAGCGCGTAGCCCGAGCGCTCGGCGATGGCTTTCACCATCAGGTTCGGACCGTTGCCGATGTAGGTGGTCGCTCCCATCACCACGCTGCCGGCGCTCACGGCGGCGAGCAGGAGCGGGTCGACCCCCGCGACCAGGTTCGCGTGTCCGTGACTGAGGCCGCGCCCGAGCGCCGCGAGCGCCGCGTACGTGGGGGCGTTGTCGAGCACCGACGAGAGGGCGCCCGACACCCAAAACAGATGCCAGCTCTTCTGCAGCGGCAACTCGTGCGCTCGCGCGGCGAGCCCGAGCTCGATCGGGGCGAGGCAAGCGAAGAGCCCGGCGAACAAGAGCCCGACCTCGAGAATCGGCGCGAGCGTGAAGCCGTTCAGCGTGTGGAGCTCGCGCTGGGTCGTGAAGTACGAAGCGAGCGCGATGCCAAGCATGGCGAGCTCGCGCAGTCCCGCGGGTAGGAACGCCGCCGGGACGATCGCGAGGAGTAGCGCTACGTTGCCGAACCCGCGGAGCTCGAGCGGCTTCTGTTCGGCGCGGTCGCGCGTCAGGGCTGCTCGCGACTCTTGGGCATAAGCGCGCCGATCCACGAAGTAAAACGCCACCGCGAAGCTCGTCACGTACAGCAGCCACACCGGGAAAAGACGCAGCGTCCAGAAGAAGGGGACGCCGCCGATGAACCCGACGAGCAACGGAGGATCGCCGAGCGGTGTCAGCAGGCCGCCCGCGTTCGCGACCGCCAGGATCAAGAATGGCGCGAGATGGGCGGTGTGCTCGCGCTGCTGATTGGTACGCAGCAGGGGCCGGATCAAGAGCATGCTGGCGCCCGTCGTGCCGACGATGCTCGCGAGCACGGAGCCGACGAGCAGGAAGGTCACGTTGGTGCGCGGGGTCGCTTCCAGATCGCCGTTCGCGTAAATGCCGCCCGCCGTCACGAACAACGCCCCCAACGTCGCGATGAATGCCGCATAGTCGAGAGCGGCGTGTCTCACGTGCTCCTGCCCGCCGTGCGACAGGAAAAACCACACGACGGGCGTGCTGAATGCGCACACGACGAGTGCCTGAAACCAGCGCTTCTCCCACGCATGCGGCACGAGCATGGGGAGGAGCGCCATCGACAGGACGAGTCCCACGAAGGGGAACAGGGTCCAGGTGGGGATCTGCTCTGGGCTCACGGCGCGGAATGATCATCGACCTGAAATCAAAAGCGGCGCGGCGCCCGTAAGGCGCCGCGCCGTCATTTCGACAGGCCCGTTCGTCAGCCTGCTGCCTTTACCGCGGCAAGCCCGGCCACGCCGACATCCTGCGCGGCCTGGAGCTCCGCCGCCGCCGCCTCCGGCGACATGAGCGGCAAGAACTCGGGGTAGCCGGGGACGCCCATCTCCGGCACGTCGAGGCCCGCCACTTCGACTTCCGGCGCGACCCGGTTACCGCCGACCAACTTGCCGACGAGGTAGAAGCAGACGCCACCCATGACGACGTTCCAAGCGAGGCCGGCGCCGGTCTCGACGAGCTGGGCGACGAGCTGCGAGCTGTCGCCGTAGAAGAGTCCCGTCACGCCGAGCCCTGCCTTGCCGAGGTAGTCGGCGGCGCCGACGCCGTTCCAGCCCTGACCGTAGCTGCCGTCCGAGAATAGCCCGACCGCGATCAAGCCCCAGGCGCCGTTGACGCCGTGGACGCTGATGGCGCCGACCGGATCGTCGATCTTGCGGTTGTCGAAGAAGAACACGCTCACGATCACGAGCACGCCGGCGACCGCACCGATGATGAACGCGCCCATCGGCGTGACGAACGCGCAGGGCGAGGTGATCGCCACGAGGCCGGCGAGCATGCTGTTGCACATCATCGACGGGTCGGGCTTGCCGTAGACCTTCCACATGTAGAGGACGCCGGTCAGCGTCGCCGACATGCCTGCGATCATCGTATTTGCCGCCACGATGCCGATGCGCCCGTCGCCGCCCGCGAGCGAGCTGCCGGCGATGAAGCCGAACCAGCCGAACGCGAGGATGAAGGTGCCGAGCTGCACCATCGGGATGTCGTGCGCGAGGATCGGATTCACCTTGCCGTCCTTGCCGTACTTGCCGATGCGCGGACCGATCATGATGGCCGTGATGAGCGCCAGCGCGCCGCCTTGCAAATGCACCACGCCGGACCCTGCGTAATCGACCGCGCCGTGGCCGAGGTGCGCGCGGTAGCCGAGCTGCGCGAGCCAGCCTCCGCCCCACACCCAACAGCCGAAGATCGGATAAATCAGGCCGCCCACGAGGATGCTGAACAGGAAGAAGCTCTTGAAGCTCCAACGTTCCGCGCAAGCGCCGGTCACGATGGTCGCCGTCGTATCCATGAAGACCATCATGAACAGGAACAGCACGATGACGGCCGCGTCGTAGCCGCTACCGGTCAGGAAAAAGCCGGTGGCGCCGATCAGGCCCCAGCCGTGGTCGCCGTTCACCGACGCGCCGGTCGTGATCATGTGACTCAGCGTGGGGACGCCGCCGAGCGTCGCGGGCCCGCCGATCGCGGTGCCGTTCATGCCTCCGCACATGAAGGCGAAGCCGCACACGAAGAACCCGAACATACCGAGCGCGTACACCATGAAGTTCATCGACATGGTGTGCGCCGCGTTCTTGCCGCGGACGAGGCCCGTCTCGACCAGGGCGAAGCCCGCCTGCATGAACATGACCAGGAAGCCCGCCAAGAGAACCCACACGAAGTTCACGGAGAACATCGCGTGCGAGGCGGACTGAGCGGCCGCATCGACTGCAATGGCGAGCTCCTTGGTCGTCGCCTTCTCCGGGTCCGGCTTGGTGTAGCCGGGGACGGAGTAGCCGTTCGGGGTGGTTTGGAAGGCGCCGGTCTTGTCGGGCGCCGGCTCTTCGGCGTGTGCCGGGCTGCTGAAAAGCCCCAAAACGCCGAGAGCCAGGCCGACGATGGCCAGCCAGCGACGGAAACGATCAAAGGAAAGGACGTTGTGCATGAGTCTACCTTTCGATTCTCCGAAGTGATGGAGCGTCAGCGCAGAGCCACGAAGCCTTGGCCCCGCTCGATCTTTCGCTTGATGCGGGCTCCCCACGCGCTGCCCGCGATGGCTCCGAGTTGCATGGCCAGGAAGAGCGTGGCTGCGGCCTGCCACACGTGAAATCGAACGAAGATCGCGGCCGTGATCGCGACGATCACGACCTGAGTCACCAGAAACGTTCGCTTGTACCGTTCGAGCATCGGCACCATTTGCGCCGAGCCGCGGCTGTCCCCGGTTTCTTCTCTATTTCCAGAACGGCTGAGCCGCGTCAGGGAATCTTTACGGCGCCCCAAAACGATCGGGCAGGTTTCTCGCGCGTTGCTGCACGGCGCGGAGAGTCTACGCGCGGGCGTGATTCCGCAAGATTGCTTCAGCCCTTCGGTTACGTGAAGCGTCCGAGGACGCGGCGACTCGCAGCGTCGAGTCCAGCCGCCTGCTCGATTAGGTAGCGCATGCCGTGCGAATCGGTGACGACGTAGCGACCATTTTCCAGGGGCCGCACGTGCTCTTCCTGTTCGAGCACGAAGGTCACGGGACCTCGATCGGTCTCGACGCGCCACTCGAAGCGCGCGTCGAGCGGCGTCACGGCTTCGATGCGGCGAATCAAGGGCAAAAACGTCGCGGCACCGAGCGTCTCGAAGAGCGCGCGGCGCGAGTCGGCATCGAGCTCGTTCGGCTCGTCGAGGCACACGAGCTCGTGGCCGCGCGCGTCCGTGAGCGCCACGAAGCGCTCGGGATCCGTGAGCGGAAAGCAGCGGCGCGGGATCACGCTCCGGGGCGCGCCGTGCCGCTCGAGCGCGACGAGCGCGTCACCGTCGCGCAAAAGCCGGAGCCCCGCGCGCTCGAGCGCCGGCGCATCGAGGCTCGGATCGTCCTCGTCGCTGCCGTCGGCTGCTGACTCCGCCGCGGCGTCGGCACGTCCCGCGCTCTGCGCGCGCCAGAGCTTGGCGTATTCTCCGTCGCGCGCCAGGAGCTCCGCGGGCGGCCCGAGCTCGACGACCGCGCCGTCGTGGAGCACGACGAGCAGATCCGCTTTGCGGAGCGTGCTCAGGCGGTGGGCGATCGCGATCGTGGTGCGGCCTTTCACGACCGCATCGAGCGCGCGTTGGATCTGCCGCTCCGTTCGCGTGTCGACGGCGGAGGTCGCTTCGTCGAGGATCAGAATGCGCGGATCGATCAGAATGGCTCGCGCGATGGCGATGCGCTGCCGCTCGCCCCCCGAGAGCGATTGGCCGCGCTCACCGACGAGCGCGTCGTAGCCCTCGGGCAGCTTCAGCACGAAGTCGTGGGCACGCGCCGCGCGCGCGGCGGCGAGCACGGCGGTGGCGGGCGCGCCCGGCTGCCCGTACGCGACGTTCTCGGCGATCGTGCCGAAGAACAGAAATGGCTCCTGCAGCACGATGCCGATGTGACGGCGGTGCTCGGCGACCGAGAGCCGCCGCACGTCGATGCCATCGACCAGCACGGCGCCCGCAGAGACGTCGTAGAACCGGCACATCAGATTCGCGACCGTGCTCTTGCCGGAGCCGGTGTGCCCGACGATCCCAACCATTTGCCCGGGCTCGACGCGGAAGCTCACGTCGTCGAGCACGAGGCGGCTGCCGTGCCGGAAGGAGACGTGGTCGAACGTGACCTCGCCCTGGATCTCCGGCTGGCGCACCGGGTGCTTCGGCTCGAGCTCCGTCGGCGCGCGGTCGAGGATTTCGAACAGGCGCTGAGCGCCGGCCGACGCACGCTGCGTCGCCGTGAGCATGCGGCTCATGCTCTCGACGC
The DNA here is from genome assembly GCA_035558375.1 of Polyangiaceae bacterium. GTDB lineage: Bacteria > Myxococcota_A > Polyangia > Polyangiales > Polyangiaceae > PMG-095. Next base: position 29,607 of record DATMCL010000072.1, on the reverse strand, counting down.
GCGTGTAGAAGCGGCTGATGTACGCGATGAACGCCGTCAGCACGCCGACGGTGACGCGCCCGTGCAGGACCTGCCACGCGCCGAACGCCCACACCACGAGCAGCCCGATCTGATTCAGGAGCTGCACCACCGGCCAGAAGAACGTCCAGAGCCGATTGATGCGCGTGTTCACGTCGACGATGCGCTGATTGGCGCGCTCGAAGCGGCGGATCTCGCGCTCTTCCTGCGAGAACGCTTTCACGACGCGAACGCCCGGGATCGCGTCGGCGAGAATGCTGGTCATTGCCGACCAGGCGCGCCCGCCGCGCAAGAAGCCGTGCGTCAGGCTGCCGCGAATGCGCACGATGAGCCACGCGATAGGCGGGAACGACGCGACGGCGGCGATGCCCAGCGCGGGATCGAGCGTGAGAAGGACGATCGACGTGCTCACGATCATGAGCACGTCGGTGATGAAATCGATGAGCGTGTCCGAGAGGAACGCGCACAGGTGGTCCGTGTCCGAGCTGATGCGCGCGACGAGGTCGCCCGTGCGCTTGCCGCCGAAGTACTGCAGCCCCAAGCGCTGCAGATGCGCGAACGAGCGGTTGCGCAGATCCGCCGCCATGCGCTCCGTCACGGCAGCGAGCACGGCGCCCTGCGCCCACGCGAGCACCCACGCGACCACTGCCGCGAGCCCGAGCCCCCCGAGATAGAAGAGCACCGAGCGGTACGCCACGCTGGGATCGGCGGCGAAGCGGCCCGCGGCGCCGGGCACGAGCACGTCGTCGACGAGCGGCATCGTGAGGTACGGCGGGACGAGCCCCGCCGCCGTGCTCGTGAGCGTGAGCGCGAGGCCCCACACGACCGTCTTCAGGTGCGGCCGCGCGAACCCGAGCAGGCGCAGGAGCGGCGAGCGTCCGCTCGGCGTCGTCGTTTCCCAGACGTCCGTTTCGGGAACGGCGCGCCGACGCGCGTGCGAGCTCGCCGGTCCGTGCGCTTCGCTGAACGCCTCGACGAGATCGGTCGCGTCGCGCGCTTGTGCCAGCGTGTGCGTCCAACGGACTACTGGCTGGCCGGCCTGCAAAACATGGAGCTCGCCGATGCCGCTGTGCTCTGTGCGCTGCAGCTCGGTGGCCGGACCCAATTCGATGTCCGTCCAATCCCCGCCGGGTCCGCGATGCCGGAGGCGGCGACTCGTTAAGACGACCGAGCTCCGCTCGTACCCCTTCCGACTGTTCAAGTCGGGGTGGAAAACAACCAGAATTTCCTCGCCCGGCTCGAGCGGGAGCTCTCCTAACCTCGGGTCCTGCAAGGAATTGTTCGTCATCACCAGCCGCTTGGCCCGCCCGGACGTTGCCTGCTCGTGTCGGCGGGTGCAACGCCAAGGCAACCGAGCCGATACACCGACCTCGTGCGTCCTACCCACGGCCGCGGTGTGACCCCTCCGCTCCGCCCCCGCCCGTCATGCAGGTCAGGAACGTCGTCGCGCTGAAAGGCCCCAATATCTGGGCGAATTTCCCAGTGTTGGAGGCGTTGGTCGACCTCGGCCGCTACGAGGACCTGCCGACCGACAAGCTCCCAGGCTTCACCGACCGCCTCATGGAGTGGCTGCCTTCCCTGATCGAGCACCGTTGCTCCGAGGGGGTACGTGGAGGTTTCTTGCAGCGCCTGCGGGGCGGCACCTGGCTCGGGCATGTGCTCGAGCATGTGACGCTCGAGCTCGAGTCCTTGGCGCATCTCCCGGTCGGTTTTGGTCGAGCACGCGGGGCGGGGGAGCGCGGCGTCTACAAGGTGGTGGTGCGCTGCGACGAGCCCGTCTTCGGCGAGGCGTGCCTCACGGCAGGGCGGGAGCTCGTGATGGCCGCGGCCGAGGGCAAGAGCTTCGACCTCGCGAGCGAGCTCACGCGCCTGCGCGCCATTGCCGAAAAGGTGTGCCTCGGCCCCGGCACGCAAGCGATCGTCGATGCTGCGCGCGCGCGCGGCATTCCGAGCGTGCGCCTCACCGAGCGCAGCAACCTCGTGCAGCTCGGCTACGGCAAGGCTCAGCGCCGCATCTGGACGGCCGAGACCGACGGCACCGCTGCGGTTGCCGAGAGCATCGCGCAGGACAAGGAGCTCACGCGCAAGCTCCTGCGCTCGGTCGGCGTACCGGTTCCCGAAGGGCGCGTCGTCGCGTCCGCGGAGGACGCGTGGGCGGCGGCGCTCGAGCTCGGCCTGCCGGTCGTGGTGAAGCCGCAAGACGGCAACTGGGGCCGCGGCGTCTCGATCCGGCTCGAGGAGCGAGCCGCGGTCGAGAAGGGATTCCAAATTGCAGCGAATGAAGGGTCGGGGGTCGTCGTCGAACGCTTCGTGCCTGGGTCTCAGTATCGCGTGCTCGTCGTCGGGGACGAGGCGGTCGCGGCGACAGGCGGCGAGGCGGACCACATCGTGGGCGACGGCCAGCGCACGATCGCGGAGCTCGTCGAGCGCGCGAACCAGGATCCGTCGCGCGGCCGCGGCCCTTCGCACGTGCTCACGACGCTCGTGCTCGACGACATCTCGCTCGAGCTCTTGCGCCGGCAGGGCCTCACGCCGAAGTCGGTGCCCGCCTCCGGACGCACCGTAGTCATTCACTACAACGGCGATCTGACGGTGGACGTGACCGACCAGTTGAGCCCGGAGGTCGCGGCGAGCTGCGCGCTCGCGGCTCGCACGGTCGGACTCGACATTGCCGGCATGGACATCATCGCGGAGGACATCTCGCGCTCGCTCGAGAGCCAGGGCGGCGCCGTGATCGAGGTGAACGCGAGCCCGAGCCTGCTCATGCACCTGAGGCCGCTGAAGGGCGAGCCCCGACCCGTGGGCGAAGCGATCGTCGACCACATGTTCGGCGCCGATCAGACCGGGCGCGTTCCGGTCGTGGCCGTCACGGGCTCTCGGCGCCTCGACACCGTGGCGAGCCTCGTCGGGCGTCTCGTGAGCGCGGCGGGCTACGAAACGGGCGTCGTCGACGCTGCCGGCGTGCGCGCGGGCGATCACTGGCTCGAGCGGGGCGACGTGTCTCGTCGTGCGGGCTCGCTCCGCCTCCTTTTGAATCCGCTGGCGAACGCGTTCGTGTTCGCCGTGACCGAGAAAAGCGTGCTGGAGGAAGGGCTCGCGTTCGACGGTTGTCAGGTGGCGATCGTCACCGACGTGGTCGAGCCGCCGCCGAACCCGGAGCTCGACGGGCCGAGCCACACCTGGCGCGCGCTCCGCACGCCCGTGGACATCGTGTTGCCGTCCGGATTCGCCGTGCTCAACGCCGACGATCCGGCGACCGTGAGCATGACCAAGTTCGTCAAGGGTAAGGTCATGTACTTCGCGCGGAGCCTTGCCGCGCCGCCACTCGCCGATCATCTCGCCGCCGGCGGAACCGCCGTCGTGCTCGAGCAGGAGCGCGTGGTGCTACTCAAGGGCCGCGTGCGCGAGGAGCTCGTGGACGCAGCGGCGCTCGCATCGGCGGACGCTCGGGGGCTTACCGTGACGCTGGAGGACTGGCTGCCGGTTCTCGCAGCGGGCATCGCGCTCGGCATGACCGTGCAGGCCGTGCAGAGCGTGTTCTCGAACGAATTCGATGGACGACCGGCGCGCGACCCCGAGCGGGAAGCAACCGGCGCCGCGACCGTAGGATGATGGCGATGAAACTCGAATCAAAACGTCTACTTCGAGGCCCGAACCGCTGGTCCGATCTGACCTTACTGGAAGGGATCGTGAAGGTCGATGCGGCGGACGCGCACGACGCGTGCTGGGCGCGGCTCACGGCCGAGTACCCCGAGCTCTGCGCACGGGTTTTCGCCGGCGCGCCGGCGGTCAAAGGCTCGGCGCTGTTCTGGGCGCACGTGGTCGGCAAGCTCGTCGTCGAGCTGCAGGTCCTCGCGAAGATCGACGTGGCGTTCATGCTCGTTCTCCCGCTCGACGCGGCGAACGAAGCGCGCTTCGTTGCGGAGTATCTCGAAGAAGCGACGGCCGAGCGCGCGCTCGCCCTCGCGGTCGAGCTCATCGACGCGGCGCGCGCCGGCAAGGTCCTTGACCTTCCGGCCGAGGTCACCGCGCTCCGCAAGCTGAACGAGGAGACGCGCCTCGGACCGAGCACGGGTGCCATTGCCGAAGCGGCCCGTGCGCGTGGCATTCCCGTGCGTCGCCTGACGGACGGCAGCTTGCTTCAGCTCGGCTACGGCGCGCAGCAGCGCCGCGTGTGGGCCGCCGAGACCGACCGCACGAGCGCGATCGGTGAAGCGATCGCGCAGGACAAGGAGCTCACGAAGCAGATGCTGTCGATCGTGGGCGTGCCGGTGCCGGAAGGGCGCCCCGTCGAAAGCGCGGAAGAGGCGTGGGCCGCGGCCCAGGCCGTCGGGCTGCCGGTCGCCGTCAAGCCGCGCAAAGGCAATCAGGGCAAGGGCGTGTCCGTCGGCCTCCGCACGCGCGAGGCCGTGATGGGCGCCTACACGATCGCCGCGAAGTACGATCGCTGGGAGCAAGTGGTCGTGGAGCGGCACCTCGAGGGCGCCGACTACCGGCTGCTCGTCGTGGGCGGGCGGCTCGTTGCGGCGGCGCGGCGCGATCCGCCTCGCGTCACGGGCGACGGCACGAGCAGCATCGAGACGCTCGTCGCGACGGAGAACCTGAACCCGCTGCGCGGCGACGACCACTCGACCTCGCTCAGCAAGCTCCGTCTGGATGCCATCGCCTGCGAGATCCTCGCCGAGCAGGGCCTGACGAAGGAGAGCGTGCCAGCCCTCGGCCAAGTCGTGGTGCTGCGCCGCAACGCGAACCTCAGCACCGGCGGCAGCGCGACCGACGTGACCGACATCGTCCATCCGCTCGTGGCGCGGCGCGCGATCGAGGCCGCTCGCGTCGTCGGGCTCGACATCGCGGGCATCGATCTGGTTTCGCCCTGCGTCGACCGTCCGCTCGAGGAGTCGGGCGGAGCTTTCGTCGAGGTGAACGCGGCGCCCGGGCTCCGCATGCACCTCGAGCCGTCGCACGGCCAGGGGCGCGCGGTGGGCGAAGCCATCATCGACTCGATGTTCGCGCGCGGCGACGACGCCCGCATTCCGATCGTCGCCGTCACCGGCACGAACGGCAAGACGACGACGACGCGCTTCGTCGCGCACCTCATGCGCCAGCGCGGCCTGCGCGTCGGCATGACCTGCACTGACGGCATCTACGTCGAGGGCAAGCGCATCGACACCGGCGACTGCAGCGGCCCGAAGAGCGCCAAGATGGTGCTCGGTCATCCGAGCGTCGACGTCGCGGTGCTCGAGACGGCTCGCGGCGGCATGCTGCGCGAGGGGCTCGGCTTCGACTGGTGCGACGTGGCTGTCGTCACGAACGTCGGGGAGGGCGATCACCTCGGCATGAACGGCATCCACCGCGTGGAGGACCTCGCGGCGATCAAGGCGATCCCGGTGCGCCGCGTCTCGACGCGCGGCGTGGCCGTGCTGAACGCGGACGACCCGCTCGTCGCGGCGATGGCGCCGCTCTGCCCCGGTACCGTGATCTTCTTCAGCCGCCACGCGGAGTCGCCCGTCGTCGTTCGTCACCGCGCGTCGGGCGGCAAGGCGATCGTCGTGAGCCAGGGCTCGGTCGTGCTCGCGGACGGCCGGCTCGAGCGCCGGCTCGCGAGCTTGAGCGAGCTGCCGATCACGCAAGGCGGGCTCGTCGGCTTCCAGATCGAGAACCTGCTCGCCGCCGTCGGCGCAGGCTGGGGGCTCGGCCTGCCGCTCGAGGCGCTGCGTTTCGGCGCCGAGACGTTCGCGAGTCACCTCGGCACCGTGCCGGGCCGCTTCAACGTCGTGACCCATCGCGACAGCACGGTCATTCTCGACTACGGGCACAACGCGTCGGCCCTGCTGGCCCTTCAGGAAGCCATCAGCGGCATGCGCCACCGCCGCCGCAAGGTCGTGTACACGGCCGCGGGCGATCGCCGCGACGAGGACATCATCCGTCAGGCCGAGATCCTCGGCGGCTTCTTCCACGAGGTGTACATCTACGAGGATCAGTGCACCCGGGGTCGTGCCGACGGCGAAGTGCTCCGCCTCATGCGCGAGGGTTTCGTGCGGGCCGAGGGCTCGCCCCGCATCATCCAGCTCACCGGTGAGCTGCGCGCGATTGGCGCCGCCATCGGCGGGCTCGAGCCGGGAGACCTCCTGCTCTGCCAGGTCGACCAGGTGGAGCTCGCGCTCGAGTTCGTGACCGGCTTGTTTCGGCAGGCGGAGTCGCGGTCGCTCTCGTCCCTCGCTCAGCTCGCAGCCGCCGCGCTCGCCGCGCTCGGCATGATGGGCGGCTAATTCGCCGACCGGACGCCGCGGCGCGCAATTTCGTGCGCAGTCGCGGTCTCCTGACCACTCCCGGGAGTAGCGCTCCGACGCGCGGGCCGACCCCGTGCGTGCGCGGCGTCGCGTTCTGAGACGCGGGAGCTTCGTACGACGCGTTCCGGTGCGCCGAACGGTTTGCCAATCGAGCGGACGCGGCTACGCTGGTTTTCCCACCGATGAGCGAACTGATTTCTTTAGGGGTGGACCTTGGGGGAACGAAAACCGAAGCAGCCGTGATCGCCCGCCAGGGCGGTGTCGGCGGAGCGGTGCGCAAGAACGACGATTTCCGCGTCCTCGCGCGCAAACGAGTGCCAACGGGAAGCGATCGCGGCTACGCCGGCGTGCTCGAGACGATCGCCGGGCTCGTGCGCGACACGGCGCGTGAGGCCGGCGTCGATGCGAAGAAAGTGCCGATCGGCGTCGGGATGCCGGGCTCGGTCACGCGGCTCGGCGGCCTCATCAAGAACTCGAACACGGAGTGCCTCAACGGCAAGCCGTTCCGTCAGGATCTCGCGCGCCTGCTCGGGGGCCGCGTCCTCTTCGACAACGACGCGAACTGCTTCGCGCTCGCCGAGGCGCGCTGCGGCGCCGCGCGCGAGTACGTCGACGGAGTCGTCTTCGGCGTCATCATGGGCACGGGCGTCGGCGGCGGGCTCGTGGTCCGTGGCCGACTCTGGGCTGGCCTCCAGGGGCTCGGCGGTGAATGGGGTCACCACTGCGTCGGCCCGTGGCGAAGGCTCGACGTCGCCGTGGAGGAGCCGATCACCGGGACCGGCATCACGGAGCGGCCGCCGTGCTTCTGCGGCAAGATGGGTTGCGTCGAGCTCTACGTGAGCGGTAGCGGCGTCGAGCGCGAGTACAAGCGCCGCAGCGGGGAGGCCCGCCGGCTGAACGAGCTCGTCGAGCGGCGCGATTCGGACGAGCACGCGGGCGCGCTCGTGGACGAGCTCGTCGAAGCGTTCGGGCGCGGCCTCGCCAACGTCATCGATATCCTCGATCCGAGCGCGATCGTGCTCGGCGGCGGCGTCTCGAACCTGGCGCTCCTCTACGGTGAGGGCCGCTCACGTGTCGAAACCTACGTCTGCAACGGCGAGCTGCAGACGCCGATCCTGAGGCACGAGCTCGGCGATTCGGCCGGCGTGATCGGCGCGGCGCTGCTCGACGAGACCGGCGCCTCGGGCGCCTGAGCCCGAGGCGTGATTCGTAGCGCTACATGCGCTCGCCGAGGCGACCCCAGCGAGGGACGCGCGGCTCGCTGACGCGCGCCAGCGTGTGGGCGACGGCCGTCCACGTCATGCCGTCACCGCCCAGCGTCTGCTCGGCAGCCATGCAATACGCGAGGTCGCCCAAGCTGACGATTCCGAGCAGCCGTTTCTGATCGTCGACGACGGGGACGCGTCGGATCTTGTGCTGTTGCATGATCGCTTGCACCGTTGCCGGCGTGTCGCGCGCCGAGCAACACTTCACGTCGCGCGCCATCGCGCTCGAGACGCGGGAAGCCCTGAGGGCGACGCCCTGCAGGTGAGCGGCCATGGCGAGATCGCGATCGGTGATGATGCCGATCACGCGCCCGTCGGCGTCGGTGACGGGCACCGAGCCACAGTCGTTCTCCCACATGATCTGCGCAGCCGTCGCCAGGCTGTCGTCCGCCAGACAGCCGCGTACGTCGCGGGTCATGATGTCCTCGATCTTCACGGAGTGGTCTCCTTCGCGCGGCAGTCTAACACCAGAGCCGTCCCAAACCTAAACGTCTTCGCGGGTTTCCGGAGCGTGGAGCCCGGGTATACTCTGAGGGTGGACTTCGTGACCTATGCCACGCAGCCGGACGACGAGCTCGACTTGCTCGAAGGCGCGCTGCTCATCGCGGGCGATGCGCGCCCCGGTCTCGACCACGCCGCCGTGTCCGCGGAGCTCGAGGCGCTGGCCGCGCCGCTGCGCCAAAGGGGGCTTGCCGAGCTTCCGGCACCTGCGCAGGCGCGAGTTCTCGCCGATCACTTGTTCGTCGGTGTCGGATTCCATGGAAACGACGCCGACTACTACGACCCCAAAAATTCGTTTCTGGACGAGGTCATCGCGCGGCGCACGGGCATTCCGATCTCGCTCTCGGTCGTCTACGTGGAGGTGGCTCGGCGCGCGGGGGTCATGGCGAGCCCCGTCGGCTTTCCCGGGCACTTCTTGGTGCGCATCGACGACCCGGAGCGGCGTCTCGTCGTCGACCCCTTCCATGGGGGCGGCGCTCTCGACGAGGTGGCGCTCGCCGATCTGCTGCGGCGTTCCGGCTCGAAGCTCCGCTACAGCTCGGAGCTGATCGCGCCAACGCCGGTGCGTCAGGTGGTCGCGCGCATGCTCATGAACCTGCGCGGCATCTACGCGTCGCGCGGCGACTTCCCCCGGCTGCTCGTCATCATCGATCGGCTGATCGACCTCATGCCCGCCTCGACCGACGAGCTCCGCGAGCGGGGTTACCTGCTCGGGCGCCTCGGTGCCCCGCGCGGCGCGGTCGAGGACCTCGGGCAATACGTCGAGCGCCTGCCGCACGCGGACGATGCCGACGAGGTGAAGCGCTGGATGGCCCGCCTCACCGACGACGCCCGGTCCGCCCCGTCCTGCTAGCCGCCGCTAAGGCGTTCCCGGCACGCCGCCGCTCGTGCGCGTGCAGGCGTAGTCGCCGAAAAGGACGTACGCGCGCCGGCATTCGACGTCGGCGGTCGCCGCGCGCTCCTTGCCCTTCTCGGTGAGTTTCACCTGGAACGTGAAGGTCTGCGACAGGGGCGAGCGCTCCTCGCGGAGCTTTTCGTACGAGCACGCCCCGCTGCCACAAGCTGCGCGCTGGGCACGGGTCACGGTCTCGGAGTTGTCGCCGTAGGTGTTCGCGAGCCCGAGCGCCGTCACGCCGAGGAAGAAGGCCGTGACGAGCGCGCGCGAGAGCCCGCTGCGCTCGGCCATCAGCCCGCCATCTCGAGCTCGAAGAACGGCGGTGGGCGATCCTTCACCCACCAGAGCCCGGCACCGACGCTGACCAGGTGCTTGCTCAGGATGCCGCGGTAGTAGGAGCCGTTGCGGACGAAGATGTCCGTGTCGGTGCGCGTCGTGTCACAGCGCTCGCGCAGATCCTGACGGGTCGTGACCTCGACGTAGACGAGGCCGCGCGACATCGCGGCGATGTTCGCCACCGCGGGCGCGACGTCGGGATCCGGCAAATACTGCAGCACCCCCTGGCACACGATGAGGTCGTGCTTCTTGCGATCGCGCCAGCGGGCGATGTCCCGATGCATGTAGCCGTGACGCTTGCACATCACCTGGCTCACCTCGGTACCCGTGTACTGCACGCCCTTGAGGTTCTTCTCGACGTAGTGCTTCCAGAGCCCGATGCCCGCGCCCACGTCGAGGACGCTCTTCATCTCCACCTTGTTGTAGCGCGCGAACGCGAACACGTAGTCCGCGAGGTTCGCGTGCTCTTCGGCCGAGGTCACACGCGTCTGCGGTGAGTCGTAGAAGCGGTGATAGTAGGCTTCGTCGAAGCGGCGAAACCGATCCATGGCGGGGGAGTCTAGTCGCACTGCCCGCGGCTGCGATAGGCCATGGCCCGGCGACGTGAATGCGGATCGGCCGTTCGCCCGGAAGGCCCTTGCACCCCTCGGGTTCCGAAAAGGACCGTCGGGAAAGCTATTTGGCGTTTCGGGGGGGCTCCGGTGCTGGTCATGACGGGCTCCGTCGACTAGAAAACCGACTTCCCTAAGGAGTACCCCGAGCATGGCTCAGAGCGCAGTCGTCGAAAGTGGCAAGGCACCGGGTGAGGCAGAGGCTCGCCGTCGCAAGCAGCAGAGCGTCCCCACGCAGGAGGGCAAGACCTACCGCGTTCACGATATCGGCCTCGCCGATTGGGGTCGGAAGGAGATCTCCATCGCCGAGACGGAGATGCCGGGTCTGATGGCGCTGCGCGCCGAGTACGGCGCTTCGAAGCCCCTGAAGGGCGCCCGCGTCGCCGGCTGCCTGCACATGACCATCCAGACGGCGGTTCTTATCGAAACGCTTCGCGAGCTCGGCGCCGAGGTGACGTGGACCTCGTGCAACATCTACTCCACGCAGGATCACGCGGCCGCGGCCATCGCCAAGGCCGGGATCCCGGTTTTCGCCTGGAAGGGCGAGACCGAGGAGGAGTACGACCAGTGCCTCGAGCGCCAGATCTTCGCTTTCGAGGGCGGCAAGGGCCCGAACATGATCCTCGACGACGGCGGGGATCTCACGATGTGGATCCATCAGAAGTACCCCCAGCTCTTCACGGGCTCGGATCCGATCCGCGGCCTGAGTGAGGAGACGACGACGGGCGTGCACCGCCTGTACGAAATGTTCAAGGCCGGCTCGCTCAAGTGCCCGGCGATGAACGTCAACGACTCGGTCACGAAGAGCAAGTTCGACAACCTCTACGGCTGCCGCGAGTCGCTCACTGACGGCATCAAGCGCGCGACCGACGTGATGTTTGCCGGCAAAATCTGCGTCGTCGCGGGCTACGGCGACGTGGGCAAGGGCTGCGCGCAGGCGATGCGCGGGCTCGGCGCGCGCGTGCTCATCACCGAGATCGACCCCATCTGCGCGCTGCAGGCCGCGATGGAAGGCTACGAGGTGACCACGATGGAGGAGGCCGCTCCCCGGGCCGACATCATCGTGACGGCGACCGGCTGCTGCGACGTCGTGCGCGGCGACCACCTCAAGGTGCTGAAGAACGAGGCGATCCTCTGCAACATCGGGCACTTCGACAGCGAGATCGACATCGCGTGGCTCGAGACCCAGCCGGGCATCCGCGAGGAGAACATCAAGCCCCAGGTCGATCACTTCATCTTCCCCGACGGGCGCAAGCTCATCGTTCTCGCGCGCGGGCGCCTCGTGAACCTCGGCTGCGCGACGGGTCACCCGAGCTTCGTCATGAGCTCGAGCTTCACGAACCAGGTGATCGCGCAGATCGCCTTGTTCACGGAGAAGTACCCGCTCGGCGTGCACGTCCTCCCGAAGAAGCTCGACGAAAAGGTCGCGCGTCTCCACCTCGGCAAGCTCGGCGTCAAGCTCGACAAGCTGAGCGCAAAGCAGGCCGAATACCTGGGCGTCTCCGTCGAGGGCCCGTACAAGCCCGACCTCTACCGCTACTAAGTCAGCATCAGTCACCATCCCGGCGCACCGCGAGCGGTCGAGAGAGGGCTTTCATGACTCCGAGCGAGAAGAACATCGTGAAATCGTTGGTGGCCGTCGCCTGGGCGGACGGCCAGCTCGCGGACGGTGAAGCGAGCGTGATCGAGGGACTGCTCACCGGCTTCGACGCGAGCGATGCCGAGGAGAAGGAGATCCTCGATTACGCCCGCACCGAGCGCACGCTCGAAAAGGACATCCCGCTCGCGGATCTCACCCGTGAGGACCGCGAGCTCCTGCTCGCGAACGCCGCGCTGCTCACGCACGCCGATGGCGATCAATCGCTCGAAGAGACCCAAGTCCTCGTCGAGCTCATCGAGCTCCTCGGCTTCTCGGACGAGGAAGCCCACGAGATCCTCGCCGGCGCCGACGACGGCGCCCTGCAGCTGAGCTCCCGCAGTCTCAAGCCGGACTGAGTCCCAAGCCGGACGGAGTCTCGAGCCCGGCCTGAGCGCGGGCCGGCGGGCGAAGCCCGCCCGAGACAACCTCTGAGTCTCGGAAGAGCTGATCGACGGGGAAGGGTGGCGCCGAGCCACACGACAAACCGGCGAAACCGGCGGACGCGCTAGAGGCGCGCGAGCGACGCGCCGCGTCGATCGGTCGATCCGGCAGGCGCCCCAATCAACAAGAGGTGGCCTGCTCGGCCCACACTAAACCCCGCGCGACTCCGGCAAAATACTCTGCCCGACGCCGAATCCCGAGACGCCGCCCGACACAATGAACGTCATGACCTCCGCGGGCGGGAGGTCCAAGGGCTCGACGTTGGCGCGCGGCACGAGCATCAGGTAGCCGGCGAAGTTGTAGGACTGCGGGAAGTACACCGCGACCATGTCCGGCATGCCGAGGCGGCCGAGCCCCTCGCGCGTGACGAAGCCGAGCACGCGCGCGTGGGTGCCGGGCGAGATGGTGACGGCGACCGGCTTGTCGAAGCGCTTCTTGTCGCCGACGAACGCGCTCACCAAGTCTTTGATTGACGTGTAGACGAGCTTCACGAGCGGCAGCCGCCCGAAGAGGCTATCCGCGAGCTCGATCACGCTGCGCCCGACGACGTTCGAGGTGAGAACGCCGACGAGCGTGATGAGAGCCAGCGTGACGACCAGTCCGAGGCCCGGGATGGGCAGCGGCAGGAACCGATCGACCGTAGCGAGCACGAACCACACGATGTACACCGTGAGGCCGAGGGGTGCCGTGACGAGGCAACCGCGCAGGAAGTAGCGCACCAGCAGCTTGGGGCTCATGGAAGAAGCCTAGCGCTCGCGACTCCTGAAGCGAAAAATCGAGCAAGCATGGTAAGAGGCGGGCATGAACCTCACGAAAGCCCTCTTTTTCGGCGCGCTCGCCGGGGCCTGCCAGTCGCGCGTGCCCGAGCCGCAAGAGTCCGCTCCCGTGGCCCCCGCGTCCGCCGCCGCGACGCCCTCCGCCGCGCCGACCCTCGCAGCCGCGCCCACGCCGGCCCCTTCGGCGAGCGCCGCGAACGCCGTGACCGCGCTCCTCAAAGAGGACGTGAAGGTTGGCAAGGGCCCCGCCGCGAAGGCGGGCGACACCGTGCGCGTCCACTACACGGGCAAACTGCTCGATGGCACCAAATTCGACAGCTCCCTCGACCGCAACGAGCCGTTCGAGCTCAAGCTCGGCGCCGGCATGGTGATCAAAGGCTGGGACGAAGGCATTCCGGGCATGAAGGCCGGCGGCAAGCGCAAGCTCACGATCCCGAGCGACATGGCCTACGGCAAGAACGGCCACCCACCCGTGATCCCGCCGAACTCGCCGCTCGTCTTCGACGTCGAGCTCATCGAGATCGTGCCCGCGGCCGCGCCATGAGCGCGCGCTGCTAGCGAAAAAGCAGCGCTAAAGCCCGGCGCCCGTTTGCCAGCTCGCGAGGCGCTCGAGGCCCAAAAGTCGCTGGAGCACGAAGCGCTCGGCAGGCGCGAGGTCCTGGTTTCGCACGCGCAGGTGCTCCGTGTAGGTCTTGAGTACGTCGAGATCGAGCCCGCGCACGCGGCGCAGGAGCACGTACATCTCGTCGACCAACACGAGCGGCAGCACGAGGCCGAGCGCGTCGTAGAGCTTCACCGCGTGGTCGAGCCAGGCGGGCTTGCCCGTGGCCCCCGCGAGCTTCACCGCGTAGCCGGCGGCGGTACGAGCGATGTCGGACGACACCTCGCGGCCGCTCTCCGCGTCGGCGAGCGCGGAGTGAAGGTGCGTCGCAATCACGCGCTCCGCCTCTTCGCCGCGACCGAGCGCGAGCGCCTTGTCGACCACGCCGGCCAAGAGCTGGAACACGTCGGCGCTGCGGGTCGCGACGGCGATCTGATCGTCGTTGAACGTGTCGCGTGGCGCTGGGGCAGAGTGCGCCGGACCGGAGCGCGGCTCGTCCCGCTCGGGCTCCGTGAGCTCGCCGAAGACCAAGAGCTCGTCCCCGATGGCGAGCCGGTCGCCCGGCTTGAGGCGCGCGGAGCCGATGACTCGCACGGAGTTCACGTAGACGCCGTTGCGACTACCGAGATCCTCGACGGTGACGCCGAGATTGGTCAGCGTGAGGCGCGCGTGGCGGCGTGAGACGAGGGCGCTCGAGAGCTGCACCTCGCAGGCTGCGCTGCGCCCTACCGTCAGCGTCGGCCGGTCGAGGACGATCTCGCGCACGCCCTGGCGCAGCACCGGGACGATGCGTCGCCGCAGCGCGCGAAAGCCGCTCTCTGCGGCTCGCGGCTCGCTGCCGGCCTCATCCGCCTGCTCCGCCTGCTCGGTGCCCACTTTTGCCTACATCTATAAAGGCTCAGGCATCCTACGTAAAGGTCCCAGGGCAGATATGGAGTTCGGGGAGGTAAGCGACTGAATCTTTTCGGTTAATCCGAGGCGTCTTGCGCGCGGGGGTAGCTTCCGAGCACGCGCACGGTGGACCTTTGTTGTCGAAGCTCGGTGAGCGCACCCGCGACGGCGGGGTCGGTGCGGTGGCCCTCGAGGTCGCTCACGAACACGTACTCCCAACGCTTGCCCGGTGCTGGGCGCGACTCGATGCGCGTCAGGTTGATCCCGGCGGCATCGAAGACACCGAGCGCTTGGTGCAGCGCGCCCTGCTCGTGCGGCGTCGTGAACACGATGCTCGTTTTGTCGTCGCCGGAGCGCGCGGCATCCTCACGGCCGATGATTACGAACCGAGTGGCATTTTCCGCGCTGTCCTGAATGTCTTCGGCGATGATCACGAGCGAATGAAGCTCGGCGCCGAGGTGGCTCGTGACGGCGGCGGTCGAGTCGTCACGCTGCGCTTCGAGCGCGCCGGTCGTGGTCGACGACGTGGAGACGAGCTCCGCGGACGGCAGCTCGCGCTCGAGCCAGTGCCGGCACTGAGCGAGCGGCTGCGAGTGGGACGCGACGCGGCGGATGCGCGAGCGATCCTGATGGCGCGCGGCGAGGCAGAGCCGGACCGGAATCACGAGCTCGCCGCGGATCGAAAGGGAGTGCTCGAGCAGCGCCGTCAGGGTGGCGCTCACGCCGCCTTCGGTCGAGTTCTCGATGGGAACGACGCCGACGCGGGCGGCGCCGCGCTCGACGCAGTCGAAAACGGCGGAGATCGTGGGCGCTTCGAGCGACGCCGCGCCCGGAAACGCGACGCGGACCGCGATGTCGGAGAAGGTGCCGCGTGGACCCATGAACGCGACCGGGAGGGCCGCGTGGTCCGTCATCGCGCGCGGCTCCGCTCGAGCACGGCGCGGATCGCCGTGGCGGCGTGCACGCGCGCGTAGTCCGTCCAGCCCAAGAGCTCGGTCGTGCCCTGGACGATGGCCGTCCAGGGGTCGGGCTCCTCGCGCAGCTTGCGCACGACGTACACTACGCGATCGTGCGGCATACGCTGCTTGATCGCCGTCGGCAGACCGGCGTGCACCACGCCGGCTGCGGCCACGAGCGCTGCTTGCAGGTCGTTTTGCCCGCGCGGGCTCTCGCGGAGCGCGCTGTGGGCGCGCTGCACGATGTGCGCGACGCGGAGGATCTGCGGCTCCGTCACGCCGCCTAGGCAGAACGCCGCCCAGGCGCGTGCGATCGCTGCCTGCTCCACGGGCTCGACCGTGCCATGCGCGAGGCGCGCCTGCAGCCACTCGGCGAGCGCGCTGGCGGCGCGGCGCCATTCCGGCTCTTCGCTCGCGGGACGCGCACTCGGGCCGCGCTTCCCCGCGACGTGCCGCTCCGATGCGGGCGGCGGACGCCCCGCGAGCGCCGCGAGATCGGCGCTCGGCGGCGCGAGCTGATGCACGGTCGTCTGCGGGTGCGCGGGGAACGCCGGCCCCGCGTCGCCGAAGAGCGGCCACGTCGCCGCGAAGTTCTTGCCGGGCTCGCCGAGGGGACGCTTGCTCGGGCGCACCGGCGTCCTGTTGAGTGCCGGTTGCTTGAGCGGCGCGGTCTTGCCGAACGCCGGCGTCGACTTACCCACGCGCCCGGGGGGTGGTCGTTCCGAGCGCCGCCCGGTCATTTCACGAGGCTGGTCAGGGTTTGCAGGCGGAGCGCGAGGGC
This sequence comes from Polyangiaceae bacterium, assembly GCA_035558375.1. Lineage (GTDB taxonomy): Bacteria > Myxococcota_A > Polyangia > Polyangiales > Polyangiaceae > PMG-095. The sequence goes on along the minus strand of DATMCL010000072.1, from coordinate 13,606 downwards.
CATGTCGCCCTCGACCTTGAGCTTGCCCGTGAAGAAGAGCGCCTGGCCGTTCGCGCGACCTTCGAAGAGGTCCACGAAATCGGCGGTGCTCATGCGCACGGTGCAGCCCGCGGGGCCGTCGCCGTTCGTGATGGAGAGCGACTCCTTGAGGTCGAGCAGGTAAGTTCCTCCGTCCGGGCCGTCCAAGACGAACTTGTAGACCGCTCCGACGCTGGTCAATAGGTCACGCTGGTCCGCGATGCGCGTGCGGATGCGCTCGATGAGCTCGTTTGCCGTCGTCATGGTTTTCCCCGCTCCTCAGTCGGTCTCGACGCGCGGCTTGCTGGCAGCGGGCGCCGTGGCAGGGCTCCGGCGATCGGAGATGGGGACGAAGCGACGCTCGTCGTAGCCGGTGTAGATCTGGCGCGGGCGCGCGATCTTCTGGTCCTTGTCGAGCAGCATCTCTTCCCACTGCGCGAGCCAGCCCGACGTGCGCGGGATGGCGAACAGCACGGGGAACATGTCGACCGGGATCTGGAGCGCCTCGTAAATGAGGCCCGAGTAGAAATCGACGTTCGGGTAGAGCTTGCGCTTGACGAAGTACTCGTCGGAAAGCGCGATCTTCTCGAGCTCGAGCGCCACGGGCAGTAGCGGGCTCTTCTTGCCGATGAGGTCCATCACCTGATCGGCCAGGCGCTTGATGACCTTCGCGCGCGGGTCGTAGTTCTTGTAGACGCGGTGCCCGAAGCCCATCAGCCGTCCGCCGCCGCCCTTCACTTCCTTCACGAAGGCGGGGATGTTGCTGACGCTGCCGATCTCGCGGAGCATGCGCAAAACGGCTTCGTTCGCGCCGCCGTGGAGCGGGCCGTAGAGCGCGGCGGCAGCGCCCGCGACGGCGACGTACGGATCGGCGCGCGAGCTACCGATGCCGCGCATCACGTTGGTCGAACAGTTCTGCTCGTGGTCGGCGTGCAGGATGAAGAGCACGTCGAGGGCGCGCACGATCTCGGGATGCACCTCGAACTTCGGCTCCGCGATGCGCTTCATCATGCAGAGGAAGTTCTCGCTGTAGCTCATCTCGTTGTTCGGATAGACGAACGGCATGCCCATGCTGTGCCGGTAGCTCCACGCGGCGAGCGTCGGCATCTTCGCGATCAAGCGCACCATCTGGGCGCGGCGAATGTCGCCGTCGAGCACGTGCTTCGCTTCCGGGTAGAAGGTACTGAGCGCGCCGACCGTGGCGACCAGCATGCCCATCGGGTGCGCGTCGTAGCGGAAACCGTCGATGAACGAGCGCACGTTCTCGTGAACGAACGTGTGATGCGTCACGTTCTGCGTGAAGTCGTCGAGCTCGGTCTTGGTCGGCAGCTCGCCGTTGATGAGCAGGTAGGCGACCTCGAGGTAGGTCGCGTTCTCCGCCAGCTGATCGACCGGGTAGCCGCGGTAGCGGAGGATGCCTTTGTCGCCGTCGATGTACGTGATGGACGAGCGGCAGGACGAGGTGTTCAAGAAGCCCGGGTCGTACGTCATGAGGCCGAAGTCTTCGGCCGCCACCTTGATCTCGCGCAGGTCGTTCGCGCGGATCGTGTCGTCGGTGATGGGGACCTCGTACGTCTTGCCGGTCCGATTGTCGGTGATGGTGAGCGTGTCCTTGGCCATCCTGATTGCCCGTCTTTTCCTCGTGGCGGAGCCGCTCCGTGCGGCCACGCGGCATAAAACCATCAGGCGGGGCCCCGCGCCAGGCTGGAACGACGCCCTGGTGCGGCCCCCGCCGGCAAATGCCCTGCGGTCCAGTCGAAAACTGGGCCAAGGGCCACCCCCTTTGGCATCCACGGAACGTGGCCCAGCGGGTACTAGCAAGTCGTTTCGGGGTCGTGGCCCTAGGTTGCGCCGCCATGGCCGGCTGCGCGGGCCGCGAGCCTGCGCCCGATCCGGCCGCGATGCGTGTCGCTCCGGAGAACGGCGGCCCCAAGCTCGACGCCGACGAGTGGGCGAAGGTTCCGGTGCCGCCCGAGGACGGGCCGAAGCTCGCCCCGCTCGCCATGGTCGTCCCGGTGCGGAAGCGCCCGTTGCCCTCGGCCGACGTGATTGGCTACCTGCGGGCCGGAGCGCGCGTGGCGCGTTCCGAGAAGCCGGTGACGCTGCGTGACTGCCCGGGGGGGTGGTACGCGGTGCGGCCGCTCGGATTCGTGTGCGCGGGGCCGGACGCGACCATCAAGCTCGACCATCCGATCGCGCGCGCCGTGGCCGTCGAGCCGAACCGGCAGCAGCCGATGCCGTACAAGTACGCGTTCCTGCGTGCGATCGCGCCGAACTACCTGAAGGTGCCGACCGCCGAGGAGCAGGGCACCTACGAAATGAGCCTCGAGCGCCACCTCCGGAGCTGGAAGAAGCTTCACGAGCAGTGGGATCGGCTCGACGTCGGGGCCAACGACGTCCCGTTGGATGCCCAGGGCCTCGCCAAAGGCGGCGCTCCCGACAAGGCCATTCCGATGGACGTGAGCGTGCGCTTCGGTGGTCAGGGTGGCGACGAGCGGCCCCCGTGGTGGCTCGACGGTGGGCGCCGCATCCCGAACCTCTCGAGCTTCAAGACTCCACCCTACGCAGTGATCGCCGATCGCAGCCGGCGGCACGCGGGGTTCGCGCTGATTGGGAGCTTCGTCGCCGGACCGGAGGCCCAGGGGCGCAGGTTCGCGATCACGACCGATGCCCGGCTCTTGCCCGCCGACAAGCTGAAGGCTGACAGCGGCTCGCCCTTCCATGGCGCCGACATTCGAGCCACCGGGCTGCCCGTCGCGTTCATCCGTGAGGAGGGCGCCCACTTCTACGACGCGCGGGGTGAGAGCGGCGAGCCGGCCGCCTTCCGGAGCCTCGTGTCGCTCACGGGCAACGTGCGCGGCTCGGGCGAGCGGCGCATGGTCGAGACCCGCGACGGTCGTTGGTTGAAGAGCGCCGAGCTTCGCACGATCGCGAAATCGAGCACGCTGCCGCCGTTCGCGAAGAAGGGTGTGAAATGGATCGAGGTGTCGATCCTCAATCAGACGCTCGTGCTGTGGGAGGGAGATCGCGCCGTGTACGCGACGCTCGTTTCCACGGGTCGAGACGGCCTCGGCGATCCTGCGACGACGCACAGCACCCCCACGGGAACCTTCAAAATCTACCAGAAGCACGTGACGACGACGATGGACTCCGCGGTCGCGGACCACGAGTTCGAGCTCCGGGATGTGCCTTGGGTTCAATACTTCAAGAGCGGCTACGCGCTGCACGCGGCGTATTGGCACGACGATTTCGGCCGCTCGCGTTCCCACGGGTGTGTAAACCTCGCACCCATCGACGCGCGCTACGCCTTCTTGTGGTCGCTCCCGACGTTGCCCGACCACTGGCATGGCGCGTACGCGGGCGAGCCCTTCGAAGGCGGTACGACCGTTTACATTCATCCGTGACGGATCGCGCGACGAGCGGGGTCTGCTTGGGCTAGGCTCGGGGATCTCCGGCGGCGGGATTTTCATGAACGCGCGACACCTCGACGACGGCAGCGTCCTTTACTTCGACTCGCAGGGAGTCATGCAAGTGCACGACTTCGGGCGCGGCGTCTCGCTCCACGTTCGGCGCGGCATCATGACGGAGAACTTCGCCAAGCACGTGATCGAGGACGGCGAGCGCCACCTCCGCACGAGCGGCCGCTACGTGCTGATGGTCGACGGCTCCGAGACCAAGATGCACACCACGGAGTTCCGCGAGGTGATGACTGCTTGGTTCCGCGAGCACGAGACGGCCATCGTGCACATGCTGATCAAGTCGCGCATGCTCGAGATGGCGCTGAACGTCGCGAATCTGGTGCTCGGAAACGGCCGCGCCCGCGCCTATTTCAACGCCGAAGTGTGGGAATCCATCGGGCGGCAGGAGGTGCCGTCCTTCATCCGGCGGCCGCTCGCGCCCGTTCAGGACCCTAAGACGAGCTAGCCGTCGCTGCGGGGGGCTCGGGGGGTGCGGCGAGCCACGCCGCGATCTCGTCCTTCACCATGATGCCGAGCATCACCGTGAGGGTCGTGAAGAGCACGACGGTCTCGAAGTAGAAGTGCAGCCCGAGGTCCGACACGAGCGTCGTGAAGTACTGCCCGGCGCACATGAAGAGCAGCGTGAGCCAGATGCCTGCGTCCCAGTTCTCGGCCGGCGCCGGGGCTTCGGGCGTCGGCTTCCGCTCGGTGGCGAGCATCGGTAGGAGGAACACGAAGTGGATGTAGTAGTTCGCCGGATAGAGCAGCACCGGAACGAGCACCATCCCGAGCACGGCGGCCTGATCCATGCGGCGCTTGCGCGCGGCGAGCCCGACGAGACCGACGTACATGGCCGAGGCGGTCAAAAATAGCGGGAGGCGATTGCGGATCACCGACGCCTGGTTGTCCTCCCAGCCGCCGATCAGCGAGCGCAGGGCGATCGACGCGGGATGGCTGTCGGCGGACAGCTGCGAGATCTTCTTCAGGCAATCGGGCCACGCGGAGGGGGAGAGGAAGGCAGAAGAAACGGCGAAGGTGACGACCATCGTCGCCGCCGCGCCGATCAGCATGCGCACGGTGGAGCGTTCCTTCTCGATCAGCTCCTTGATGGGCGGAAGCTTGCGCTCGCGCGCCACGTGCTCGCTCAGGCGCAGGAACGCGGGCAGGGCGGCGCCTGCGATCGAGAGCGCCGGGAACACGCGGATCATCGTGGAGAGCGCGAGCAGCGCGCCGCCGAGGGCCCAGCGCTCTTTGCGGAGCGCGCAGGCGCCGTAGCCGATGTACGCGAGCCAGTCGTGCCGGAGCGGCGCGCCGCCCCAGTTCGTGCCGTACATGATGAAGTCGTTCGCGCCGAACACCGTCATCACGATCAGCGCAGTGCGCGGGCCGTAGCAGCGGAAGACCGCGTAGAACATGCCCGAGAGCAGCACCAGGTCCACGAAGCCGAGCAGCGTGAAGTTGAAGTTCGAAGGCTCGAACGCCGAGAACAGGAAATGCGCTATCGTGATCCAGACGGGCGTCGCGTTGCCGCCGAAGTCGCACAGCATCTCGAGCCAGTGCGAATTCCCCATGGCGTCGCGGAACCAGCGCGTGTCCTCCTTGAGCTCGTCCCAGCGCTCGGGCGTGAAGTTCTTCTTGATGGCGTCGATGCGGTCGCGCTGCTTCTCGGGCGTGCTCATCCGCAGGGAGTGGAGGTCGCGCATCGGGATGTTCGCGATGGCGTCTTCGCGCTCCGGATGGTCCTCGAGGTACGTCGCGACGTCGGCTTCGTAGGTGCCGCGGTAGCCAAGCTCTTTGAAGTACTTCGCCGTCGTGTAGTACTGACGAAGATCGAGGTAGTGGGAGAAGGTCCACTCGTCGTTGCCGCGGCTGTAGAACTGCGGCTGCGCGAGGTTGTAGAAACAGACGATCCCGAGCACGCCCGTGATCGCGAGGTTCGTGAGGATCACGGGGCGAATGGCCGGAAAACGCTTGGGTGCGAAGAGCTCACGCGCGACCGTGAGCGCTGCCAGCATGCCGACCACGCCGCGCGAGAGCGACACCTCACGGGGGTCGAGCGGCAAGCTGTCGAGGTAGGCGCGCAGTAGATTGAAGCCACCGATCGCGGCGATCGCGATGGCGAGCGCGACCGTCCACGGTTTCATGCCGCGCGTGAGGAGCAGCGGCACGAACAACGCGAGGCCGAACAGCACGGCCGAATCGCGGAAGTGGCCGTCGAGCCCGCCGGAGCGCACCTCGGGTACCGCGCCCGGAAATGGGCTCGGAACGCTCGAGAAAACCTCGACCTCGGTGAGGCCGAAGAAGCCGTCGCCCGACTTCGGGTGCACGCGGACGTAGCGACCCGCACGGTTCAGGTCGACCGTGGAGCGCGTGCGAAGGCCCGGCGAGCGCTCCGGGCCCGCCACCCACAGCGTCGACCACTCCTTACCGTCATTGGAGATTTGGAGCTCGTAAGAGTCGTTGTTGTCGCCTTGCAGCCACGCCGCGCGGATCGTCGTGACAGCGCCGAGGTCGTACTCCACGTACGTGTCGCGCCCCGCGAACGGCACCGTCGCCAGGCTCTTCCAGTGGTCGCCCTCGCGTCCCCTCCGGCCGTCCGTGAGCGCGGACACGCGCCGGTGGGCGTCGGTATGAATGGGGGATTTCTGGAACAGAAGGTTGCCGTTCGCGACCGGCTCGCGCGGCGCGCTGTCGGCCCACGCTCGCCACCCGACAAGAAGAAGGCAGGCTCCCAACAGCGCGATCGCCACGCGCAAGACCTTCGGCATGGGCGGACCTTTCGCACGTCGTCGCGACGGGCGCCATACGGCGCTCGCGCGTGAGCGATTTCGCAGGGCGAATCAGCCGTGTCGGGCCGGATCCCTGCGCGCGCTCACGGGGGCGACGGATAGCCTCGGTTCACGTAGCAGAGGCCTTCGCCGCCGTTGAGATGCCCCTGGGTGCTCACGAGGTAGCTCACGAGATCGAGGTAGCTCCGGAAGGTTTCGCGCGGATCGCCCGCGCGATCGACGAGCACATGGCCAACGCCGAACCCGCGCTGGCGACTCTGCGGAAGCTCCTGCCCCGCGAGGCACTGGCGCCAGGGCAGCCGGTCGCCCCGCGCATCCGTGAACGCCGTCGGATCGACGGCCGCGAGGCTCTCGCTCTCGAGCGTCGTGCCCGGCGGCGCGCCGGCGAGCCGGGCCGCGAGCTGGTCGAAGTACACCGGCGAATCGTGCACGGTGTCCGAGAAGAAGGGGTGCTCGAGGTGCAGCGTGATCTGGGCGAGCGCCGCCTGATTCGCGAGCACCGCGATGCCGCGCTGGTACTCCTCGCCCTCGAACGGGGCGCCTTGGTTCTGCTGGTTCTGACAGTTCTCGTAGCTCGTCGGCGTGGCAAAGCCGAGCTCGAAGGGGAAGCTCGCGGGGAGCCGGGTGAAGTCGTAGTCGAGCTCGCTCGTGACGCAGTCCTTGCCGCGGTAGGTCGCCGTGCCGGCGTAGAGCACCGTGTACCCGCGCTCGATCATGCGCGCGTAGAGCGCTTCGGTGGCGGCGTCCCCCGCGAAGTTGACGTGCGCGGCATCGGCCGCCGCGGGCGCGACGTGGTAGCCGAACGCGTAGCGCTCGTCGTTCGCGAACGGTTCGTCAGCCCGCAGATTCTGGCCCGTGATGCGAGCGAGCGGGATGGCGCTGCCTTCGCCCCCTGCTGCGGCGACAGAGCCCGGCACGGCGAGATCGACCGCCCACGGCCCGGCAAGCCTTGCCACTGGGGCGTCGGTTTGGGACTGATCGGCGGGCGCTTTGTCGGGGTTTTCGGACAGCGTGACGTCGCTCACGGTGACGAGGACGTGCGTGAAGCGGAGCTCCCAGCCGTCGAGGAACGTCACCTCGCTCCCGCTCGGAAACGAGAAGCCGTCGGTTGCCGCGCGCTCGCCCGAGATCTGAACGTCGACGGCGCCGCCTTCCGTTCCGTGCTCGTCGGAGCAGGCACTCGCGGCGAACGCCGAGAGCGCGAGGAGCGCGGCCGCGTAGCGAGGTCGGGTCACGGCTCGAACCCGAAGTCGTAGATGCCCGTCGCCGCGCGGAGGCCGATGTAGAGGTTCTCGCTCGCCGGTGTCGCCGTGCTCGGGTCGTCGTCGAAGTGGTAGAGGCCGTTCGCGTCGGCGGCGAGCTCGGAGAACTCGACGTTCGAGAACATGCGGGCCGCGTCCACGCTGAGGACCAGCGCGAGGCCGCGCTCCGGCGTGACGTGAGCGGGCACCGGGCTCACGATCCGCTCCTTGCAGATGGGCTTGAGCCCCGGAAGCTCGGGCGGTGTCGGCTCGAGCCGATTCTCGCCAATGGTGAGCGTTCCCTCGAACGGGAAGCGGGCTCCGTCGCGTTCGGCCAGGCCCGCGACGTCGAGAATGATCGTGCTGTCGCTCGGGTCGTTCACGTCGCCGCCGGTGAGCCAAACCTCGCCGGCCTCGGCGAGATCGGCGGTCGCTTGGCCGAGCGACGGGAACGGCTGTCGCTCGGTGGAGAGCGCGTCGAGCTCGAGCGCGAAGGGAACCTCTGCGACGTAGACGCCGGGCAGCGTGCAAGTCGTGTCCGACGAGACCGACGTGGGGGTCACACGATTCAGGTAGAGCGCGCCGACGTGCACCTTCGCGCGCGTGAGCGCGAGCGTGTAGCCGAGTCCGGTCACGGCCGGGCTGTCGGCGGTGCCCGTCCCGGTGCCGCGGCCGAACGCTTCGAAGGAGAAGGTGTCGCCGCCCGTCGTGCCGACGCACCCCGTCGTGAGGAGCAGGGCGCTGGCGAGCGTGACGTGAAACGCGCTTGTCATGAGCCTCCGAGCGTCGCCGAGAGCGACAGAAAAAACATGCGGGGCGGGCCGGCGGCGAAGTGACGCGCGGGCACGAGGGTCGGCGCGGCGCCGGCATTCGCCGGGAAATTCGAGACGAAATCGTATTCGGCGAGCTTGTGCTGGGTGTTCAGGAGGTTCGTCACCTCGAGCTCGAGCTCGAACATGCGGTAGCGAACCGCCGCGGAGCCGTCGAGGGTGAAGATGGTGTCGCTGCGCTGGCCGTAGGGCAGCGCGCGGCGTCCGACGTAGCTCGCGCCGAGGCCGAGCGACCCGTGCGGCTCGTACCCGGCGACGGCGAAGGGCAGGTCCGCGTTCAGGGCCGTGTCGGAGCGGACGACGATGTCGGGGACGTACGGGACGAGCAGTCCGGTGTCGTCGAACGCCGAGCGCACGAGCGTCACGTTCGCGTTCTCGTCGAGGAGCCCGCTCGTGAAGCGCGCCGCCCCCGTCCAGCCCGTGCGAGTGGTGCCACCGCCGAGCACGGAGCGCCCCTCCGTCTCGCTGAACACGAGGTCCTTGTCGACGTGTGTCCGGAAGAACACGGAGCGCACGATGACGGAGCCGGTGTCGAACGTGTGGGCGTACGCCACGCCGGCTTCTTGGGCGACGACGCTCGCAAAAGGCGTGGCGACGTCTTGCGTGATGTAGCTCGGGTCGATGGAGCGCACGCCCTCGCCGTAGGCGAGCGAGAACGTGACGTGCTGGAACGGGCCGAAAAGCAGCGTCGCACGCGGCATGAGCTTCGTGCTCGCGGTGGACGAGCGCTGGTCGGGCTCGCGATGCTCACCGCCGCGCTGCTGGTCGAGGCAGCTCGCGTCCCCCGGAGGATGGTCGGGAGACGGGAGCGACACGTCGTCTACCGCGCAGAGATCGTGCACGTCGTAGACGAACAGATCGGAGCGGACGCCGCCGCGCAGCGTGAGCCAGCCGAGCGGTCGCAGCGCGATGTCCGCGTAGATGCCGATGTCCGCGAGGTCCGACTCTAGGTTCGTCTCCGTCCGGTACGGCACCCCGCTCGCCGCTGCGATGCGCTGCTGCAGCGCCGTTACCGCGTCGGTGCGCGCGAAGTAGCCGAGCTCGAGCTCCTGGTCGTGACCGAAAAGCGAGCCGTGCGTGCGCGCCCAGCCGCGTCCGCCGAGGGTCGATTCTGCGACGTGCATGTCGATGAGATCGCCGCGCTGCGTGTGCGGCTCCTGAATCGCCTCCTGGGAGTCGAGCAAGAACCCGGTGAAGTTCTCGCGTAGGCGCATGCCGCGCCGAATCGCGAAGAGCTGCTGGTACAGTAGGAAATCGCCGGCGCGGGATTCGATGTCGGTCGCCACCTGAAAGCGCGAGCCGTCGCCGCCTTGGTTCGGATCGGCGGTGTCGTAGAAGCCTCGGCGCCCGCTCGCGACGTCGTCGGCGCGGAGGAGCCCGGCGCTGTGATAGGTGTTCGCGTACGCGGTGCCGCTCACGCGGAACGTCGTCTTGGGGCCGAGGCGGCCCTCGTATTGCGCCATCGCGCCGCCGTGCTTGGTGTCGCGGTTTTGGCCGAAGCCGTCGCTTTGCGCGATCTCGGCGCCGCCGTAGGTGTGCACGCTCTCGCCCGTGGGGGCCCAGGTGACGAGCGCCCGCTGGGTGCCGTACGAGCCGAGCGTCAGCTTGGTCGTGAGGCCGCGCTCGCGTAGGCCCATCTCGTAGTCGACGCTACCGGCGACCGCGTAGTTGCCCTGGCGTGGATCGAACGGCCCCTCGAGCACGCGCAGGCCGAGCACGAGCTCGGGGATGATGAAGTGAAGATCGGCGTAGCCGTTGCCGTGCAGGTTGCCGCTTTCGTTCACCGGCACGTGGTCGACGGTCGCTTCGATGTCCTGCCCTTCGCGGGCGTCGAAGCCACGCAGGTAGATGCGCTCAGCGTGACCGTCGCCCCCCTCGTTCGTGAGAAAGACGCCGGGAGCGAGCTTCAGGAGCTCGGTCGCGTTCTTGCGCGGGACGCGCGCGAGGGCACCGACGGGGGTGCGGAAGTCGGAGGCACCGCGGGAGGGAGCGGGGGCGCGGCCGACGACGACGACTTCGGAGGGCGCGGCGGGCGGGGCAGGGTCAGAGTCAAGGGCAGGGTCAGAGCCAGGGGCAGGGTCAGAGTCAGGGGCAGAGGGAGTGGGAGAGGTGGAGGGAGTGGGAGGGGGTGGGGGCGGAACGGGAGCAGGGGCGGGTGACGGAGCGGGGGCGAGGAAGCGGAGCTCGGAGCGGATGCGGGACGCGACGGGGACGCCGTCGCGGAGGGCGGGGGTGAAGTGCCAGGTGAGGGCGCGGGCGCGGGCGGCGAAGTCGTAGGTGGGGTCGCCTGGGGCGGTGAGCTCGACGGCGGAGACGGAGCCGTCGGCGCGCACCGTGAGGACGAGGGGGACGGTGATGTCGTGGTCCTCGGGCGGGCCGGGCCAAGGTGCTGTCGGGGGATCGAGGGGCACGGGGGGCGTCACGGTTTGCGCGCGGGCTCGCGTCGAGCCGAAGGCAAGGCAGAGGCCGAGCGCGAGCGCGAGGCGGGAGGTTGAGCCGATCGGGCGTGAGAAGTGCACGAGAAAGGGGGCGCGCGGTGCGGGGCGGTCCCGGCTCTTGGCGGGAGCGTGCGGCGCCGGCGAAGGACGGGAAGCGCCTCGCGCGACAGACGCGAAGCGGGAGGATGAACGGGGAGCGAGCCCGCGCGACGACGCCGGTCGTTCGAGCGTCGGAGCACGGAGGTCGCGCAGCACGGCGACGAATGACGTCGAGCCGCGAGCGCGATTGAGAGAGTGCGAGCGGTCGCGCGCCTAGACGGGCGGCGATTGCTTCGGCGCGCTCAGGAGCAGGCGCGTGCGTGACGGAGTGACCGCCAGGCCTTCGCGTCCCGCGGGCTCTAGAGTGGCGAGGGGCGGAGCGAGCTCGAGGCGTGGGCTCGCGAGCACGGCCTCGTGGTCGTGACGGCGGCCGAGGAGCGGACAGTGGTCGTGCTCGGCGTCGAGACCGCCGGGCAGCGCTGCGGCACCCGCGTCGTGGTGCGACGGATGCGCGACGAGCTCGGACGCGCGGTGCAGGAGCTCGCCGTGCTGGGCGCAAACCTCGTGCGAGATCAGCGCGAAATGCAGCGTGCTCGCGAGCTGCGCCAGCACGACCACCCAGGCCGCGAGCACGGCGGCGAGCCCGAGCACGACCCGCGAGGGCCTGCTGGTCGGCATGCGGCGCGCGACTCCGAGCATGGGTGCGGCGAAATGTAGAGCCTCACCCGGGGGGACGGCAAGCATGGCCGGGCACTCAACGACCCGCCTCGAGGACCGTACGAGCCGTGCTCGTGGTGCGATCCACGAGCTTCGTCGCGAGCTCGATGGCCTCGCTATAGCGGTAGATCCCCGCCTGGACGGCGATCAGCGTCGCCGCGTCCATGCGCTCGAAGCGGCCGAGCGCGGCCTTACCGACGAGCTCCTCCCCCTGATCGATGGCGGTCCCAAGGCCGCGCGCCAGCCGTTCGAAGGCACTTGGCCGCTCCGGTCGGGCCGTCGCGGACGGCGGAGTCGCCTCCAGCGAGGCGTGAGGCAAGGGGACGTCGGGAAAGCGAGCTCCGTCGAGGGTGAGCGCCACCCTCGAGTATCGGCCGCCGCCGCCGCCGGTTGCGTGGCGCTCGTTACGGAACGTCGACGTAGTAGGCGACGTGGCCGTGCGGGGAGTCCGCCGGAAGGTCGCTGCACGTCTCGAAGTAGTGGAACCGGATGACCCAGCGGCCTGGTTGATCGAACTTGATCGGACCGATCTGGTACGTGCCGAGTGGACCCTCGACCGACTTGATCATGTTGCTCGGCGAGATGTGCGACGGCTTGTCGGCGAGGAAGACCTCGGGGCTGTCGGGGTGCCCGCCGTTGCCGGGGTTGCCCGTCGCGCGCTGCCGCAGCACCAAGCTGAAGGTGACATCCTTCCCCACCTCGAGACACGTGGTCGAAAACGACGTGTCGTACTTGCAGTCGTCGTCGGCGGCTTCGTTGCCGTAGTGGATCATGTACGACTCGTCGTCGTCGGTGCCCGTACCGTCCGCGCCGGCGGCCGCGTGCTCGTGGTCGTGATCGTCGTGGCCGCCCGCAGCTTCCGACCCCGCGCCGGCGCCACCGTTGGTGCCGCCCGCGCCACTGCCGTCACCGTTGCACGTGCCGATGGGCTGCACGATCTGGTCCCCGTGGTCGTCAACGCAGTGCATGTCCTCGGGGCCCTCGACGGGGCCGCCGGTGCTCGTGCACTTCGGCGCGGGCGCGGGGACATCCTCGCTGTTGCAGGCGGGGACAAGGACGAATCCGGCGATCGCGACGAGCGCCGATAAACCAAGCGAGCTGCGCTTGAAGGTCATGGGCCCGTGTATGCTCCGACATCCGGCTGCGTCAAGGGCGGCACGTCTCGACGGAAGCGCGCCCGCTTCAAGCCGAGCGCGCTTCATCGGGAAGCGCCCCACTAATTATCGGGCGCGCCGCACACGAGCCACTGGAGAAGGGCCGTGCGTTCGCGGGCCGGCAGCTGGGGCTCGCCAGCCGGCGGCATCTCGCACTGATAGACCTGCTTTTCGACGATCGACACGCCCTTGTGAAGATCGTCGTACGTCTCGAGCACCTGCGACGAGTTGCGGTTGCCCACGTAGTGACACCCGCTGCAATACGAATCGACGAGCGGCCGGATCACGTCCGTGTAGCTGGGCGCCGAGTCGGGACAGGCGCTGTCGCTCGGCAAGCCCGACGGGCAAATGGCTGGGTCGTCGTCGTCGGCGTCAACGCCCGCTGTGCACGCTGTCGCGAGCGTCACGACCAGAGTGAGAGTGTGCGCCTTGAGCCACACGCAAGAAGCTTGCGGTGCACGCCGTTCGGGCGCAACCAGGACGTCGTGCGCTCCGTGACAGCTCACGGGCCGGGCGCTAGGTTTGGGGTCGCGTGAGCACGCACCGTCGTCTCTCAACGCTCGCTTTCACCTCGGCTTTAGCTTTCGCGGGTGCGTGTGCGGGCGAGGACGCTCCGGCCCCGGTTGATGCGGGGGATACGGCGATCGGCGCCGGCGGCCTCACGGGCGACGTGACCTGCGCGGCGGATGCGCGCGTCGACCTGTACGTGGCCGGCCTCACTGCCGAGGGTGAGCGCGGCGAGCTCGCGTTTCGCATCGACTCGAGCGAGCCGGCGCCGCCGGCCAAAGGCGGAAACACGTGGGAGGTCAGCGTGCTCGACGCCGACGGCAGCCCCACGCTTGGTCGCCTCGACCTCGCGCTCGACATGCCCGATCACGGCCACGGCTCGCAGGTCGAGCCCGAGGTGACGTACGACGAGGAC
>DATMCL010000071.1:0-3207 GCA_035558375.1 Polyangiaceae bacterium | reverse complement strand
GCGGGAGAGGGAGCGGGTGCGGGAGCGGGTGCGGGAGCGGGTGCGGCGCCGGGGCCGGCGCTTAGTGTGACGCGTGGTGGAGTGGCGTTGCGGGCGGAGAGCTTTTGGACTTCCGCGGTCCAGGCGTCGGAGCTCGAGACTTTGCCGGCGCGATCCCAGGCGGAGCCGACGTAGTAGCGCAGGGGCTCGCCGGGTTTCGCGGCGGTGACGAGCAAGAAGCCGTCGTCGACCTGCTGGGCGATGCCGGCGCCGCCGGGCGCGAGCACGATGGCGCACGCGAGGTTGCCGTTCTTGCCGTTCTCGACCGGCTCCCACACGCGCATCGAGCCGCTGTCCGTTTGGACGGCGCCGCCCGGATGCTTGGAGATGCCGAGCGCCACGGCGAGCGGCCCCTTCTTGGCGGTGAACGTGCTCTCGAAGCGGTTGAAGAAGGTGCCAGCGTCGAGCGTGACGCGCTTGGTCTCGCTGACCTTCACGCCGCCCGCGTCCCACGGCGCATAATCGAGCTCGAACACCAGCCGAATCGGTCCGTTCGCAAGCACGCGCGACGTGACGAAGTTCTTCGAGACGGCGAGCTTCTCCTTCGCCCAGATGCCGAGGCCGCCGCAGCCGCGCGTCTTGCCCACCGAGTAGAAGTCGGCGCCGTCGCCGTGATCCTGGTGGTAGTCGTCGGTCATGTACCACTCGTTGACGAGGAGGCGCGGTACACGCTTCGCCCACACGTCGATCCCGCTCGAAATCAGCGGCTCTTTCTGCGTGGTTTCGAGATCGGGGCCGTACATGCGGTGCGCGACGAGGTCGTTCTCCCATGCGAAGTCGTCGTGTCGCTCGCGCACGAAGCGCCCATAAACGTGGTAGTCGCTCGCCGCCGCGGGCTTGCGCTCGCCCGAGCGGACGTGGAAGCTCTTCTGCTCGTTCGCGCCGAGATCGGTCTGAAAGACGAGCTCCCCCGGTGCACCGTTCACGCCGGCGACTACTTGCGACAGCACCGGAGCGTCCGACTGGTCGAACACGAGGGTTTTGCCGAGCTCGAGCGCGGGAGCGAGCTTCTTGAGCTCCGTCGCCGAGAGCGCAATCGTTTCCTTCGCGTGCGCGACGGCGGCGGTGTTGGCCACGTTGACGATGACGGCGACGGGCGCGCTGCTCGGCAAAGGCGCGCTGGACGTGGCAGTCACCGTGGGGGCCACGCTCGCCGCAGGCGTTGCGCTCGCCGAAGGCGGAATGATCAGAGCCGAAGGCGGCGATGCGGGACACTCGGCCACCGGAGGTGAGCCGCACGCGAGGAGCGAGGCGCTCGCGAAGGCAAGGGTTCGCACGTGTCCCAGACGACGCAGCTCTTTCATGGCGGCGGAGTATCCGTCAGGGCTCGGCGGAATAGTAGTCGCCGTAAATCTTCGCCACGACGGGCTTCCCGCTGGTGCTGAAATGCGGGCCACCGTTGTCGAAGACGGTGCAATCCTTGGCGAAGAACTTCTGCGTCGCCGTGATGAGCGGAGGTCCGGCGCTGACGACTGCTGCGGCAGCGTCGTCCACGTACTGCTGCACGATGGAGCCGTTGTTGCCCGACACGCACGGCATGTTGTTCGGTGCGCGAGTCATCGTGAGGATGTCGATGCGCTGCAGGCGCGAGTACTTGGTCTTGAAGTTCGTGATGGCCTTGTTGATCGCCGTCTGCATCGTGTCCTTCGTGGTCAAGGTCTCGCTGTAGATGTTGAAGATGACGCGATCGGGATTGGTGGGGTTCATCGTGCACGCCGAGGTCGGCGCGAGGCCCCACACCTCGTCATTCGTATCCGCCCAATCCTCCACGTAGCCCGGGTGGTGGTAGATGATCTCCCACTTGTCGTTCGGGACCTGGTTCTCGAAGCCGCCCGTGTACCACTCGCTCGTGCTATCGATGCCGATGACCAGGTTGCACGTGTAGCCCTTCGTCGAGCCCATCGAGCCGCCCGCGCCAGCCATGCCGCCAGTGGACGCGCCACCCGAGCTCGAGCCGCCCGTCGGTCCACCCGCCATGCCGCCGCTGCTTGCTCCGCCCGCGCCGGCATTGCCCGTTGCGCCCGCATTGCCTGTCATTCCCGCGTTGCCCGTCATTCCCGCGGCGCCCGTCGCGCCCGCCGTGCCGCCGGTGGGTCCCGTCGCGCCTGCCACGCCGCCCGTGCCCGCATTCGCGGTGCCGCCCGCGGGCGCCGCCGTGCCCGCCGAGCCGCCGCCGCCCGCAACGCTTCCGCCGGAGCCGCCGGTCCCGGCTTTCCCCGTCGTGCCGCTGCTCGACCCGGCGCTGCCCGAGGTGCCCGCCATCGGCGTCGTGCCGCCGGTGCCGGCGCCGCCGTCGTTGTTCGGCGTCTCGCCCTGTGAGCAGGCGAGTACGAGAAGTCCGGTCGTCGTCCAAGGAATGAGGCGGCGCTTCATGCGAGGGTTTCCTAACACTGCCCGCTGGCAGCGCCTGCTAAATTCCCGGACGCCGGCAATTCGATCGTCTCGAAGCGACGCTATGAGCGCCCGAGTTCGCGCGCTCGCACAAAATTTACATGGTACTCGCCGTCAGCGGGCCAGGGCCTCGAGCATCCGTGCGCCGTAGCGGCGCCCGAGCTCGCGCTGGGCGTCGAGGTCGAAGTGATGCTCGTCCATCCCGCCGAGGCCGCTCGCGGACGCCACGTAGGTGTTGGGCACGAGGCTCGGCAGTCCGTTCACGAGCGCGTTGTGCTCCTCGCACACTCCGCCGTAGAGGAGCTCGCCGACGACGAGCGGAACCGTCCCGAGCCCGAGCTCGGTTCTCAGATCGTGCGCGAGCTCTTTGACCTTGCCGGGCCACGCCGGGTCGCAGCTGTCCGACTCGCCTTGGTGGAGCAGGATGCCGCGAATCACTCCCGAGCGCTGCGCCAGGCGCGCGCGCTCGACCACCCACTCGTAGGCTCCCGACCAATGGTTGTCGGGCGGGATCATGAACTCGTGACGCCGCGCCGACACGACCCCCTTGCGGAAATAGTCGATGTCGACGCCGTTGATGGCGCACGGGATGAGGCCGATGCGGGCGTCGGGGTAGGCGTCGGCCAGCACCCTGCCGAAGGAGTCGCCCGGTCCGAGCCCGGCGTCGCAGCCGTGCAGGGGTGGCGAAGCAATGGCCCAATGCCCGTAGGTTCGTTCCTGCTCCGCGCAGTCCGCGTAGGAAAGAACGTAGACCCGCGGGTTCCGCACGAGATCGCG
>DATMCL010000070.1:0-9553 GCA_035558375.1 Polyangiaceae bacterium | reverse complement strand
ATCGTTTCGCGCAGATCCGCGCGCGTGTTGAGCCGGCCTTCGCGCACGTGCCGCGCGTGGGCGAGCGTCAGGTAGAGGAGCATGACGACACCGGTTTCGGCGTCGAGGCCGGCGAGCGCGATGATGCCGACCCAAACGGCGACGCTCATGTTGTAGCCAAGGAGGTAAAGGAGCCAGACAGCGCCGACGAGCGAGAAGGGGACGGCGAGCATCACGATCGCGGTTTCGACCCACGATTGGGTATTCAAGTAGAGGAGCAAGAGGACAATGCCGAGCGTGAGAGGGATCACCCAGGTGAGACGCTCCTTGGCGCGCTCGAAGTATTTGAATTGGCCCACCCAGGCGAGGCGTGTTCCTGCCGGCAAACGCACGTCGCGCGCGACGACCTGTTTCGCCTCGGCGACGTAGTCGGCGATCGGACGATCGGTGTCGACGAAGACGAAGCCGACGAGCTTGCCGCCTTCGCTGCGGATCATCGGCGGGCCGAGCACGCTCTTCACGCTGGCAACCTGTGAGAGCGGGACCTGGGCGCCCGTCGGTGTCGCGATCAGGATGCGGCCGAGCAGCTCGGGATCGTCGCGGAATTCGCGCGCGTAGCGGACGGCGATGGGGTAGCGCTGGCGGCCTTCCACCGTTTCGGAGATGTTTTCGCCGCCGACGGCTTGGGCGACGACCATGTTCACGTCGAGCGCGGTGAGACCATGGCGTGCGGCTTCCTCGCGTTTGATCTCGACATCGACGTAGAAGCCGCCCGTGGAGCGTTCGGCGAACGCGCTGCGCGTGCCGGGGATCTTCTTGACGGCGTGCTCGACGGCGATCGCGGCGCTTTCGATGGTGTCGAGATCGTCGCCGAAAACCTCGATGCCGAGCGGGCTCCTGACGCCCGTGGCGAGCATCTCCGTGCGAGTCTGGATGGGCATCCACCAGATGTTCGGCAGGCCGGGAAAATGGAGCTTCTCGTCCATCTGCTTGATCAGGCCGTCCCAGTCGAGGCCCGGGCGCCATTGGCTCTTCGGCTTGAGGACGATCGTCACCTCGGCCATGCCGAGCGGCGCCGGATCGGTGGCGGTCTCAGCACGGCCTTGCTTGCCGAAGACGCTCACGACCTCCGGGAATTTCTTGAGCTCACGGTCCATCGCCTGGAGCACGACCGAGGACTCGTTCTCCGACATGCCTGGCGGCGCCGTCGGCATGTAGAGCACGACGCCTTCGTTCAAGGGTGGCATGAACTCGTTGCCGAGCCGGAGCAGGGCAGGGATGGTGAGCGCGATCGCGAGGACGGCGAGCACGATGACCTTCCAGCGCTGGTTGACGACGAAGCGAACGACCGGCGCGTAGGCAGCCGTCAGCAAGCGGTTGATGGGGTTCTTCGATTCGTCGTGGACCTTGCCGCGAATGAAGAGCACGGCGAGCGCCGGCGTGAGCGTGACGGCAAGCACCGCGGCGAAGCCGATCGAGTACGTCTTCGTGAACGCCAGCGGCTTGAAAAGGCGACCTTCCGTCGCTTCGAGCGTGAAAACCGGCAAAAACGAGATCGTGATCACGAGCAGGGAGAAGAAGATCGACGGGCCGACCTCCTGCATGGCGTGGATGATCGCCTCCGTGCGGGATGTCGGCTCTCCTTCGGCCTCCCATTCGGAGAGCTTCTTGTGGATGTTCTCGATGATGATGATCGAGGCGTCGACCATCGCGCCGATCGCGACGGCGATGCCGCCGAGCGACATGATGTTGGCGGTGAGGTGTTGCTCGGCCATCGGAATGAACGCGAGCAAGACGCCGAGCGGCAGCGTCAGAATGGGGATGAGCGCGCTCCGCACGTGCAGCAGAAACACGAAGATGACGACGCTCACGACGACCATCTCTTCGATCAGCGTGTGGCGCAGCGTCCGGACGGCGTCCTCGATGAGCTCGGAGCGATCGTAGGTGGTGACGACCTTGACGCCTTCGGGTAGGCCCTTTTCGAGCTCGGCGAGCCGCGCTTTCACGCCGGCGATGACCTTCAGCGCGTTTTCGCCGTAGCGCATGATCACGATGCCGCCCGGTGCCTCGCCCTCGCCGTTGAGCTCGGTGAGGCCGCGGCGAATGTCCGGGCCGATGCTCACGTTGGCCACGTCCTTGACGCGCACGGGCGTGCCGTCGACGACCTTGATCGGAGAAAGACCGATGTCTTCCGGCTTCTTCGCGTAGCCGCGGCCGCGGATGACGTGCTCGTGTCCCGCGATCTCGAGCACGCGGCCGCCGACCTCCTGGTTCGACGCGCGCACGGCGCGCACGACGTCGTCCATCGTGATGCCGTAGCCGAGGAGCTTGGTCGGGTCGACGTTGACTTGATACTGCTTCACGTAGCCGCCGACGCTCGCCACCTCGGCGACGCCCGGCACGCTCTCGAGCGCGTAACGGACGTTCCAATCTTGAAGCGACCGGAGCTCCTGGAGGTCGTGCTTTCCGCTCTTGTCGACCAGCGCGTACTCGAACACCCAGCCGACGCCGGTTGCGTCGGGGCCGAGCGTCGGGTTCACGCCTTGGGGAAGCTTCGCGCGAACCGAGCTCATGTACTCGAGCACGCGACTCCGCGCCCAATAGATGTCCGTACCGTCCTCGAAGATGACGTTGACGAACGACATGCCGAACATCGACTGGCCACGCACGGCCTGGACCTTGGGCGCCGCAATCAGCGCCGCCGAGATCGGGTAGGTGAGCTGGTCCTCGACGAGATCCGGGCTCTGGCCCATCCACTCCGTGAAAACGATGACCTGCACGTCGGACAGATCGGGGATCGCATCGAGTGGCGCGCGGCGAAGCGAGACCACGCCCCATGCGGCGAGCGCCGCGACGAAAAGAATCGTCATGAACGGCCGCCGCGCGCAGAGGGCGATGACGCGCGCGACCAAGCCGTCCGCGGGCGGCGAAGGAGTTACGCTCACTGCGCGCCCCCACGCGGCTTCGGCACGAGTGTCATGCCGCATTTCGGGCATGCGCCGGGCTTGTCGAGCTGCACCTCGGGGTGCATGGGGCAGGTCCACACGATGTCCGGCGCCGCTGCCTTCGAGCTCGGTGCGTTCGTCGCACTGGCGCGGGGTGCGCGTGCCGGCGAAGGAGAGCTCGGCGGTGCGGTCCGTCGCGGCTCCGGCACAGGAGCCGCGCTACTTTCGCCACTGGCGCTTGCACTCGCGCTCGCGGCCGGGTCCGGCGCCTTGTCCCAGTACTTCGCGGCGGTGCTGATGCGCGCTTCGGCCGCGATCAAGAATACGCCCGAGGTAGCGACTCGATCGCCCGCCTTGAGGCCATCGAGCACCTCGACCATGCCGTCTGCCGTGGCGCCGACGTGGACCTCCTGCGGACGAAAGCGCCCGTCGCCAAGATCGACGAACACGAGGCGACGCGGTCCCGTGTACACGACGGCCGAGCCCGGGACCTGGACGCGCGGCACGGGATTCGAGGCCAAGCTGACGTTTGCGTACATCCCGGGCCGAAGCTCGAGCCCCTTGTTCGCGAGCTCGACGCGGACCTTGCCGGTACGGGCCGTCGGATCGACGAACGGGTAAATGTACGCGACCTTCGCGTCGTACGACTGGCCCGGCAGGTAGTCGAGCGTGACCGTCGTGGCGTCGCCCACGTGAACGTGCGGCAAATCCGCTTCATACACGTCGACCTCGACCCACACTTTGTCGAGCGCGGCGATGCGGAAGAGACGCATGCCCGCCTGCACGCTCGCCCCTTCGACGACGTCCTTCTCGATCACGAAGCCGCTCGCCGGCGACGGAAACGTGATGCTTTCCGAAGGTGTGCCACGCTTGGCGAGTGCGTCGAGCTCCGCGTCTCCGAGCCCGAGCAGCCTCAACCGCATGCGCGCCGCGCGACCCAGCATTTCGACGCGCCCTGGCGTGCCGCCGCTGCCGAACGACGTGCTCGCACCTTGGGAGGCGAGCAGGAAATCCTGCTGTGCGGCGAAAAGATCCGGGCTGTAGAGCGAGAACAGCGTCTGCCCGGCCTGCACGCGCTGCCCCGTCCGACTGACGAGGAGCTTCGTGATGAAGCCGCCGACCTTGAGGGTTACGTCGGTGAGCTTGGATTCGTCGTACGTGACGCGCCCCACCGCGCGAAGCGACCGCTGCATCGGCCCTTCGATCACGGGGCCCGTCCGCACGCCGATCAGCTGGCGCCGGGCGTCGTCGATCATGACGATGCCGTCCTCGAGCTGGTCCTTCGTGACGGGGACCAGAGTCATTCCGCAAATCGGGCACTTCCCCGGACTCGCCTGCTTCACGGAAGGATGCATCGGGCACGTGTAGTGATCGATCTCGGCGGAGTGTGCGTGGGATGCGCCCGGTGCTGCGCCGCTCGTGCCGCCGTGGCTTCCGCTGCTTGCGCCGCTGAACCAGGCAACGAGGGGCTCCCGGAACACGACCGCCGCGACGACTAGCGCGACGACGAAGAGCCCCGTCCCGAGCCAGCGTTTGAGAGCTTCTTTGGAGCTCTGGGAGCTCATGGTCGTTCCTCCTTCCAGTCGAGTCCGGGAATGCGTCCGAGCGCGCGGTCGAGCTCGGCGCGACGGCGCACGTATTCGGCTCGTCTCATTTGGTATTCGAGCTCGAGGCGTCGGAGCGTGCGCTCGGCTTCGATGACGCTCGTGAGCTGGGTTTGCGACGTGATGAAGCCCGCGCGCGCCGCGTCGATCGCTTGCCGCGCGACCGGAAGGAGACGCCGCTCGAAGAGCTCGAGCACGTGCTTGGACTCCTCGAGCTGCCGTCGCGCCACGAACGCTCCCGTGCGTGCGGCGTCCGTCATGCGCGCCGCCTCGCTCAAGAGCTGAGAGCGCATCGCGCGTGCTTCGTCAGCGGCGCCCGAACGCGGTCCCGTCTGGAACGGCAGGTTCAGGCCCACGCCCACCATCCAGCGGTGCTGGGGCATCTCCCACATGGTGTTGTAGGAGGTCGAGAGCGTGATATCCGGATACGACTGACGCTCGGCCCCTTCTGCGCGTGCCGTCTCGGCGCGGGCGCGCTGCTCGGCGGCGACGATGTCCGGACGCTGTGCGATCGCCTGCGCCGTGTCGTCCCGGCGTTCGCCTTCGGACTCTCTCGGCAGTGGCAATTCCTTGGGCGGTGGAGGCAGCGGTAGCTCGGGCGCGCGATGCAGGAGCTCGTTCATCTGCGCCACGGTCACGTCGCGCTCCGTCGCGAGCAGCATCGAATCGTGCTCCATGTGCGTGAGCTCGGTCTCGGCCATCAGCGCGTCGCTCGTCGAGCCGCGCCCAGCCCCGAACTGCGCGATGGCGTTGTCGTGGATGGCGCGCATCAGCGCGACGTGCTCCCCGTTGATCTCGAGCGAGCGCGCCGCGACGAAGTAGGCGTCGTAGAGCATCACCGCGCTCAGAGCGAGCTCGCGCTTCACGGACTCGTAGTCGCTCTTTGCCGCCGCGGCGTCGGCCTCGCTCGCTTCGCTTTCGAAGGCCCGCTTGCCGAACCAGGGCAGCTTTTGGCTCACGGCGACCTCGAATCCGAACGGAGCGCGCGACGGGCCGATGGAGAGCGGAGCTATGCCCACGTCGACCATCGGATCCTCGAACGCGCCCGCCTGATGAATTCGAGCCTGTGCCGCCCGGATGCCGTGCCGGGCGGCGTCGAGCGAGGGATTCTTCTCGAGGACCGCGCGCACGAACGCGTCGCGGTCGAGCACGGCGGCGCGAACGGCTCGGTCGGAAGCACCCGCGTAGCTGACCTCACCCGACGGGCTGGTCGCACCCGACGCGCTCGGTCGCGAGTGGGGAGACTCGGAAGGTGGTGCTGCGGTTTGGGTCGTCGACGCACAAGCGGAGACGGCCAGTGCCAGCGTGATGCCGGCGAACGAAAACGGAACGGACGACATACGGACTCCTTGGCTTGCAGAAGCGGCGAGGCACCGCGCGACGCAGCGCCAGGCACGGGCGGGCCGAAAACCGCAGACCCGCGTGCGAGCAGGAGTCAGCTCAGATCAAGAAAGCACAGTGCGTGACGAACAAACGCTCGGCGAGCGGTGGCCCGCGCCCCGCATGGATCAGCGTGTGTTCCGGCAACGAGCGGGGGAGGGCGCGCGACGGCAGCGTGAGCGTCGCCGTCAGAACGGCAGGCGGAATTTCGACGGTTGCGCGCAGCGTTCCGGTGTTGGCCTGCACCGCGGTATCGATCCGCTCGCAGCAATCCGCGGCCTTCACGGCGCTCGCGCAGTCGGTCTCCGTCGGCTTGGCGCAGCAGCAGTGGTCGACGATGCGCCCCGACATGCGGCACAAGAAGTGCGGTCCGGCCAAAGCGGAGCCCAACAGCGTCAAAAGGAGCGCTGTGAGAGCTAGCGGAAGCCAGGCTCGCGCGAACCGCATTCGCCTAGTCCATACCACGCGCCCGCTATTCGGCGAGCCTGCAGCCGCCGAGACCGTTCGGGGCGCCCGGTGCTGGAACACAGATGAATGTTTCCGGACAATCGTCCTCGGTCCGGCACAGCGTGCAGACCGGAATCGAATCGCACGTGAAACAACAGCTGATCGGCGGATCCACGACGGGCTCGCTCGAGCACACCGCGCGACCTTTGCCGCCTTTCGGGTAGACGCAGTACTCGCCCTCCGCGCAGTCCTCGGGCTCGTCGCATTCCATGCCCGTGCTGCTCATGCCGCCGGCGCCCGCTTGCCCACTCGTGCCGCCGGACGCCCCGCTGCTCGTGCCGCCCTTCGAATTTCCACCGGCGACGCTCCCCCCCGCTCCTCCACCTGCGCCGGCACCGCTCATCGACGTGCCTGCCGTCCCCGTGCCGCTGTCGTCGTCCCCATCGCCCGAGCAGCTCGCGAGCCCGAACGAGACGCCGAGTGCCACGACCGCCGCGAGCGGCCGACGTATTCCAAGGCCCCCGTGCGTCGGCACCATTCTCGACAGAATAGCAGTGAACGGGCGCCCCCCGGAACCGCTCGTTCTCGCACGCAATTTCTTCGCGCGCGCGACCCCGCGACGCGCCCGCACCGTGACAAGCTCCGCCCATGGCAGAAGTGATGGTCATCACGGGCGGAAGCGGCGGGATCGGACGCGCAACGGCGCTGCTCGCGGCCGAGCGCGGCTACGCCCTCGTCCTCGGCTACGCCGAGCGCGCGGCGGATGCGGAAGCGACGGCGCGCGACGTGCGGCAGCGCGGCGGAAGGGCGCTCGTCGTGCAAGGCGACGTGCGGCGCGAAGCCGACGTGCTCGAGCTCTTCGAAACCACCGATCGCGAGCTCGGCACGTTGAGCGTGCTCGTCAACAGCGCCGGGCTCGCCGCGGGGCAGTCGCCGTTCGCGGAGATGAGCGCGGAGCGCATCGAGCGCGTCATCGCCACCAACGTGCTCGGCACGTTACTCTGCTCGCGCGAGGCCGTGCGCCGCATGTCCACTCGGCGCGGCGGCAAAGGCGGCGCGATCGTCAACCTCTCGTCCGCAGCCGCCCGCCTCGGCTCACCGAACGAGTACGTCGACTACGCGGCGTCCAAAGGTGCGATCGACACTTTCACGGTGGGCCTCGCGCGCGAGGTCGGCCCCGAGGGGATCCGCGTCGCCGCCGTGCGTCCCGGAATCATCGACACCGAATTCCACGCGCGCGCGGGCGAGCCGGGTCGCGCCGCCCGCCTCGCGAGCACGCTGCCGCTCCGCCGTTCCGGCACCGCTGAAGAGGTCGCGGCGGCGATTCTGTGGCTCGCCTCGCCTGCCGCGGCGTACTCGACGGGCGCGCTCCTCGACGTGAGCGGCGGGCGCTGACGAAGCTCTGCCGACGCACCTGACGCCGTGCACGATGAAACACGCGCAGCGTCTCAATTTGAGGCCCCGCGAGCCGCGCATGAGGCCCCCCGCCCCCGCGTCCGTGACGATTAAGTGAGACTCACTTGTGCCGTAGTGGGAGCCGAGCCCATTGACCTGGGCTGAGAGTGGGAAACGATGGACGCGAGAACGATTGAGCTTTTGGCCATGAGCTTCGCGCGCGTCAGCGCCAACAAGGACGACGCCGCGACGATCTTTTACGCGCGCCTCTTCACGACGGCGCCGCAGCTTCGCGCGATGTTCCAGGCGGATCTCGACGAGCAGAAGCAGAAGCTCATGCAGTCGCTCGCGCAGATCGTCGATTTCTATCGCATCGGTACCGACCCCGAGCGTTACCTCGGCCGATTGGGGCGCGTTCACGGCGACTACGGCGTCCAGCAGTCGCACTTCGAAGCCGTCGGCGACGCGCTGATCTTCACGCTCGCCCAAATCCTCGGCGAGGACTTCACGCCGGAGATCCGCTCCGCCTGGATTGCCGCCTACACCGAGGTGTCCGCGACGATGCTGCGCAACATGCACAGCGTGCCCTCGGCCCCGCCGCTCGAAGCCGTCGGTCGCTGGTAGCCGCCGCATTCCCGCGGTTTCTGGCCGCGTCGCGCCCGGCCCGGCTATGCTTCCGGCGCCATGAAACAGCTGCTTCGCCTGGCGCCGTGTGGCGCCCTCGCCCTGCTCCTCCTCGCGGCCGGCTGCGGCTCGACCCAGCCGCAACCCGTCGCAGCGCCTCCCGCCGCGCCCCCGCCGCCTGCTCCGCCTCCGCCCCCCACGCCGGTGGCGAGTGCCACCCCCGCGCCGGCTCCCGAGCCCACCGCTGCGCCGGCACCGGTCGCGGAGACGCCTCCCTCGCGCTCGCAGAAACCGATCGACATGCTGACGGCGCGCGATGCGGCCTTCCTGCTCGACTACGCGAACTCGGAAGTGAAGCAGCGCGCCAAAGACCAGTGCGACCGCGAGTCGAAGGGTGATCCGGACAAGCTCGGTGCGTGCCTCGAAAAAGCGCGCGACGCCTTCCAGGCCGACGTGATCCGCTTCAAGCGCGACCAGGACAACAAGCGCGACTGGGAGAAGAGCGTGAAGCTCTTCATCTACAAGCGCAACGGCTCGGCCTTGCGTGAGGTTGCCGTCGGCACCGTACAGCTCGCCGAAGAAGGCACCGACGGCGTGAAGGTCACGATCGGCAAGCTCAAAGGCTCGCGCCCGCTCTTCCGCAACCAAACCAACGTCGTCATCCGCGCCCCGAACGAGTACAGCATCGAGATCAACGATCCCGACTACGGCCGTCTCGCCTACGACGCCAAAATCGGCCTCGTCACGGACTGATTCGGGGCCACCGCGCGGCAGCGGGCGGCGTAGGCTGAAAAGCGCTTCCTCACGGCGAAGCTCGCGCGCGCCGGCGAGCGCCACCGTTACGCGCGTTGCGCCGGGCGCGCGCGTCGTCGCAATCCAAAGAGCAGCACACCGAGCAGCGCGAGCCCCGGTGCGCCCGCGCCACGTCGCGGCACCGCACACCCGCACCCGCCGCCGTCATCCGCCGTCGACTCCGCGGCCCCCGAGGCACCCGCGCCGACACCCGCTGTCCCGCCGCTCGCGCTCGCGCCACCCGTCGCCGCTCCGCCCGCGCTTCCGCCCGCCGCCGTCATTCCGCTCGCGCCCGTCGCGCCACTACCCATCGCGCCCGCCCCCGCCGCGCTCGCTGCGCTTGCACCCGCCGTCCCCGCGCCGCTCATCGCGCCCGCCGCACCCGAA
>DATMCL010000069.1:0-3419 GCA_035558375.1 Polyangiaceae bacterium | reverse complement strand
GGGAGGAGGCCGCGTTCGGCGTCGCTGGCGAGCAGGCCGGAGAGGAGGCGGCGGAAGTATTCGTGGCGGGAATAGGAGAGGAAGCTGCGGGAGTCGGTGACCATGCCGACGAAGCGCGAGAGGAGGCCGAGCGCGGAGAGGGCGTCGAGGTGGCGGCGCATGCCGTCGAGCTGGTCGAGGAACCACCACGCGGCGCCGAGCTGGAGCTTGCCGGGAATGGTGCCGTCCTGGAAGTTGCCGAGCATGGTCGCGAAGACTTCGTTGTCGCGCGGGTTCAGGTTGTAGAGGATGGTGCGCGCGAGCTGGCCTTTGCGGTCGAGGCAGTCGAGGAACCGCGCGAGCGGGCGCGCTTGCTCGAGGTCGCCGATGGAGTCGAAGCCCGTCGCGGGGCCGAGCAGCGAATAGGCGCGCGTGTTGTTGTCGCGCTGAGCGCCGAGGTGGAGTTGCTGGACCCAGCCGCGGCGGGCATCGAGGAGCGCGAGCTCGTGCAGAACGGCTGATTTGTAGCGCTGGGCTTCTTCGCCCGTGACGGCGGTGCCGTGCGAGGCGCGCTCGAAGGCGAAGCGTGCGTCGCTGAGGGTGTAGTCGTCGGCGTGGGCGCGCTCGAGGCCGTGATCGGAGAGACGACAGCCTGTTTGGTGAAAATAAGCGTGACGTGCTTCGAGTGCTGCCAGCAATTGGTCGTACGTGCGCACCGAAGCGCCCACGGCGGCGCCGAGGCGGTCCAGCCAGGCGCGGAACGGGACGGGGTGCTCGACGTCGAGCGCGGCGTCGGGGCGGAAGGTCGGGTAGAGGCGCAGCGTTTCCGCGGCGGGCGAGCGTCCGTGGGCAACATGATGCTCGAGGGAGTCCGCGGGGTCGTCGGTGGTACACACGACCGCGACGCGCGAGCGCTCGAGCAGGCCGCGCGCACCGTAGCCGGGCGTAGCGAGCGCCTGGTTCGCCGTGTCGAAGATTTCGCGCGCGGAGCTCGGCTCGAGGTAGCGGCGCTTGCCGAAGGTGCGCTTGAGCTCGAGGTGGGTCCAGTGAAAGAGCGGGTTTCGGAGGGTTTTGGGGACGGTTTGGGCCCAGGCTTCGAATTTCTCGAAGTCGGTCGCGTCGCCGGTGCAGAAGCGCTCGGCGATGCCGTTGGCGCGCATCGCGCGCCACTTGTAGTGGTCGCCTTCGAGCCAGAGCTCCGTCAGGGAGCGGAAGCAGTGGTCGGTCGCGATCTCGCGCGGCGAGAGGTGCGAGTGGTAGTCGATGACGGGCTCGCGCTCCGCGTAGCCGTGGTAGAGGCGGCGCGCGAGCTCGGTCTCGAGGAGGAAGTCGTCGTCGAAGACGCCGGGGGCCGTCATGGTTCTAGGGGCGAGGGGACGAGCGAGGCGACAGCTTACGATGACCTTCGTTGCTAAGAGGCGTGAGGGCGTTCGAAAGGCTCAGCGCTGGATGCGCGCCGAGCCGCCGGCCGCGAAGGCGCGCACCTGCTCGAGGGTCGCCATGGTGGTATCGCCCGGAAAGCTCGTGACGAGCGCGCCGTGGGCCCAGCCGAGCCGCACCGCTTCCTCGAGCCCCTTGCCGCTCAGAAGGCCGTAAAAGAGGCCTGCCGCGAAGCCGTCGCCGCCGCCCACGCGGTCGAGCACGTCGAGCTCGGCGCTCGGGGCGACCGAGTGCTGGCCATCCATCCAGGCGACGGCGCTCCACGAGTGCCGGTTCGTGGAATGGACCGCGCGCAGGGTGGTCGCGAGCACCTTGAGATTCGAGTACTTCTTCGTGACCTGGTCGATCATGGCGAGGAAGGCGCTCGGGTCGAGCGCGCTCTTCGCGTGAACGTCGGGGCCGGGGATGCCGAGGCCCTCCTGGAGGTCCTCTTCGTTGCCGACCAGCACGTCGGTCAAGGCCACGATGCGGCCGAGCTCGGCCACGGCTTTCGGACCGCCGCCGCGTACGAGCCAGAGCTTGCCGCGGTAGTTGAGATCGAAGCTCGTCACCGCACCGGCCGCCTTGGCGGCGCGCATGCCTTCGAGGATGAGCTCGGTCGTCGTCTCGGAGAGCGCCGCGAAGATGCCGCCCGTGTGAAACCAGCGGAGCCCGCCGGAAAAGAGCGCTTTCCAGTCGATGTCGCCGGGCGCGAGCGCGGCGGCGGCCTCGTTCGCGCGGTTGTAGAAGACGACTGGAGCGCGGGCACCGTGGCCGCGATCGCTGTAGACGGTGGCGATGTTCGGGCCGCGCACGCCGTCGTGCTTGAAGCGCTTGTAGATGCCAGTGACGCCCATCGCGCGCACGCGCTCCTCTACGAGGTCGCCGATGGGATAGTCGACCATCGCGCTCGCGACGGCGGTGCGGAGCCGGAAACAATCAGCGAGATTCGCTGCGACGTTGAACTCGCCGCCGCTCACGTGGATCTGGCATTCCGTCGCTTTGCGGAATGGGATCACGCCGGGATCGAGGCGGTGCACGAGCGCGCCGAGGGACAAAAGATCGAACGCGCCGGACGGGGGCACGTTGAGGGCTGGCATGGGGGGATCATGCCGGGCGGGGGCGGGGGTGTCCATGCGGAGGGCGGCGGCTCAGAAGCAGGGTTGCTTCCACTGCGGGTCGATCTTGGTGTCGCAGGTCTCCGTGTCGGCGTGCCAGACACACTTGATGACGGCCGTATAGAACTCTCCGCAGACGTTCTCTGGCTTCCGAACGTCGTCCGTGAAGCAAAGGTCGTCGCAGTCGATGGACATGTAGTCGCGGTCCTCGGTACCCGAGCAGTCGTAGTCGAAGCCCACGCCGGGGCAGGTGCTGGGCTCAGGGTAACCGTCGTAGACGAACGGGTGGACCTTCTTTGCGTCGGAGCTTCCGGCGATGTCGCAGCAGTCACCCGTGTAGGTGACGTAGCCAGGGGGAATGACGCCGTCGCAGCGCCCGATGTTCGTATCGTTCCCAAATCCGTCACCGTCGAGATCTTCGTACGAAATGGTGCATTCGCCGGACGCGCAGTCCGCGTCCCCAACGCAGCTGGTTGCCTCGCACATCCCACCGAAGCAGAAACCGCTGACACAACCCGTATCGTCCCTACCTTCCGGGAGGCTGCACATTTCGCCGTTCGGGCATGGCCCGCAGTCGCTCAGAGTGGTGCGGCAGTAGGTCAGACGTTTCCAGGTCCCGTCGAGCTCGCATCGCTCCACGATGTGGTCAGTCGCGCAGCGTTCCTCGAGAGCGTCACACGTGGCGAGAGCGCCCGCTTCACCGCCCGCACCTGCATAGGCCCCCGCGCCCGCATCGGCACCCGTGCCCGCGTCGGGCCCCGTGCCCGCATCTCCCGTCGAGCTGCCACCCCTGTGAGACGTGCCGGCAGATCCACCGCTCGATCCGCCACTTCCGCCTTCGGCTCCTTCGCCGGCGCTCGCGCGCGCACCTGCAAATCCGCCGTCCGAAGCCGAGCTGCGTCC
>DATMCL010000068.1:0-2654 GCA_035558375.1 Polyangiaceae bacterium | reverse complement strand
CCCGCGGCGATGTATTCTGAGCCCGATGAACAAGCGACTCGCCTTCCTCGAGCAGATGACGAAAGCCGGCAGCGCCGACGCGTTCGCCTGGTACGGGCTCGCGCTCGAATACCGGAAAGAGAAACGCTTCGACGACGCTCTCGGCGCGTTCCGCTCGCTGCGTGACAAGGATCCCGGCTACCTAGCCCTTTACTTGATGGCGGGACAAACGCTCGTGGAAGCAGGGCGCGGCGCCGACGCGAAGGAATGGCTCGAAGCGGGCATCGTCGTCGCCCGCGAGCGTGGCGACGGCAAGGCGCTCGGCGAGCTCGAGTCGGAGCTCGCGGGCATCGACTGAGGCGTGCGCTGCGCACGCGGCGACGCGTGTCGTTTTCTATACGGCCATGATCGGATCGTCAGAGCGGGCGGCGGTGAAGTCGCGCGAAACGCCGACCGCGCCCGAATAAACGCCGCTGGCGACGCTGGCACGCGGCGTGCACTTATTCCTGGCGAGGCGCGGCGGAACGTACCCCCTGCGTTCCGCATGCGCCTCCTTATCTGCACCGGCGGCCGCGAGGACCTCCTCTTCCTTCCTCTTCCTCCTCGCGGCCGCCGATCTTATTTTCGCGGGCGCAGGCGGCAAAGCCGCCGAGCACGGCGCGGGGTGGGCAGGCACACCGGAGACCGTGTCGGTCGATCGTGAATTTGCCCGGCTCTGTCTGCCGGTTGTCTCTTGTTTCCATCCACCCAAGCAAGCTTGGGTGAAAGGGGAAATCGTGATGAAGTCGGGGTTCCGTGGCGAAGCGCCGGTTCGTGAACGTCGAGGTTCGGCGCATGTTGTTCGCGCTGAGCGTGTTCGTGGGGACGGTGTTTCTGGGCGGGGTCGCGTTGTGGGCGCTCGGAGCGGGGCGATACTCGCTCGGTAATTCGGTTTACTTTGCGCTCATCACGTCGGCGAGCGTGGGGTTCGCGGAGCTGCCCGGGATGGCGCAGCGCCCGGATATGCGCGTGGTGACGAGCCTGCTCATCGTGGCGGGCGTCGGAACCATCGCGTTCTTTCAGTCAACGCTCACGGCCTTGCTGGTCGAGGGCGTCATCGGTGAGACTTTTCGGAGACGCCGCATGCAGAAGCGTATCGATGCCCTGAGTGGACATCTCGTGGTTGCCGGATGCGGGCGCACGGGCCGCTACATCATCGAGGAGCTCGTCGCGATTGGGCGCGAGTTCGTGGTCGTCGACAAGGACGAGGACGCGCTCGCGCGCATGAACGCCGAGCTCGGCGGCAGCCTGCTCTACGTGACGGGCGACGCGACGGACGACCACGTGCTGCTCGCGGCGCGCGTGGACCGAGCGCAAGGCGTGATGGCTGCGCTCACCGAGGATCCGGACAACCTCTTCATCGTGATGTCGGCGCGCGCGCTGAACCCGAAGGCGCGCATCGTGTCGAAGGTGATCGAAATCGAGAACGAGCCGAAGATCCGCCGCGCCGGCGCGGACCAGACGATCAGCCTGCATCGCATGGGCGGGCAGCGCATGGTGAGCGAGCTCGTGCGGCCGAAGGTGACGAGCTTCCTCGACAACATGCTGCGCGTGACGAAGAATTTGCGGTTCGAGGAGGTCGAGCTACCGGGCAATTGCCGCTACGTGAACAAGACGTTGCGCGAGATCCCGATTCGACAGGAGACGCAGCTCCTCGTCGTCGCGCTTCACACGCCCGACGAAGGCTACGTCTACAATCCGTCACCGGACCACGCGCTGCCCGCCGGCACGCAGCTCATCGTGATGGGCGAGCTCGACGGCGTGGAGAAGCTCCGCACGCTCGTGAGCCGCCAATAGCGGCCTCACTTTCACGGGGCCCACGCGCTCGCGAGCTGGCCGACCTGCGTGCGCGATATACAGCGGACGCGGACGCGTACGCGTAGCGACAACGGGGCGAGCGGTGAACGGCGTGGAAACGAGGTTGCGGCGAGCGATGGGGCCGCATCGTCGACGGCGTGGAAGCGAGGTTGCGGCGAGCCACGCCGCGAGAACGCGATGACGACGGTCGAGCTCGTCGGGCGGCGCGGTGCTCGACATCCGGGCTACGGGCTCGTGGGAGACGACGACGACGCCCATTGTTTACCGCCCGGATGTCCGAGCGGGGGTTTCGCGTTACTGAGGAGCGAGCTCGCGAAGCGCCTGCCGAACGACCTGTTCGAGAGAAGAGACGGAATGCGGAATGCGTGCCAAAGCGCGCTTCGCTTCACTCTCGCGGAAGCCCATGCCGACGAGAGCGTGAAACGCCTTTGCGCGTGCGTCAGCGACGGCGGGACGGACGGCGCCGCCGTACGGAGTGCCATCGGCGTGGGCGAAAAAGAGCCCGGAAGCGGGCGTGCCCGTGATGACGAGCGAGCCGTCGTGGGCAGCGCGGTGGTGGGCGCCGCACAGGGTGAGGAGATTGGCGACGAGGTGTTTCCCGCCTTCGCAGCGACGCTCGAGATGATGCGGCTCCGTGAAGACCGCGTGACGGCAACCAGGGACGCGACATTTCGCGTCTCGCCGCAGGACAGTGCGCCGCGTTGCTGGCGGGATGGTCTGGGTGGCGCGGGCAGGACTCGAGCCCACGTGAGCGCCAGCGTCGACGCTTTCGCTGACGTCCACGTGGGCGCCAGCGTCGACGTTGTCGTCGACGTCCA
>DATMCL010000067.1:0-12426 GCA_035558375.1 Polyangiaceae bacterium | reverse complement strand
CCCGCGAGCGTGTAAACCGCCCACGCGACGCCCGCCGTCACCATCAGCGCGAGCCCCCACGCATCCGGACGAGTCGCGGAGGGCACCGTGAGAACGGCGAGGCCCGCCGACGCGACGACGAGCCCGGCAAAGCTCGTGGCGCTCGGTCGTTCGCCGCGGACGATGCCGTAGCCCACCATCGTGAGCTGCACGACCCCGAACAAGACGAGCGCCCCCACCGCCGCGCCGATACGCAGGTACGCGAACGAGAACGGCCCCGCATAGCAGAACAGCGCGAGCGGCCCGACGAGCGAGCGTCCGCGAACAGCGGCGAACGTCCCCGTCTGAACCCGCACCACGGAGGTGAGGACGAGCGCACCGGACGCGAGCCTCAGCAGCGTGAAGCTCGCCGCGTCGATCGCGTGCGAGCCGAGCGCCAAACGCGTGAGAAGCGAGTTCGACGCGAACGCGACGAGCGCGAGCAGCGTGAGGAGGACGGTGCGGAAACCGAGAGCGTCGCGCATTCGATCGAGTCGCGACCCGAGATCGGAGCCCTGCTCAGACGTAGAAGCAATCGAAGTTGTGCTGCTCGAGCACCTTGCCGTCTTTGATCCGTAGAAAAACGCCGAACCGTGCTTCGAGCACGTCCCCCGGTTTCTTGCCGAGCACCTCCACGGCGAGCGTCCCGCGCCAGTGCACGCGGCAGGCCACGCGGTCGCCGTCCACGAGCGAGTCCTCGACTTCGTAGCTCTCCGCGCTCAGCGCCGTCGCGCCGCGGGCGAGGCCGTCGAGCATGGCGTCGAGCTTGCGTGAGGCGCCCGCCTTCACGAGCTGGTTCGGGTACTCCGTTTGGGCTATGTCGGGATGCAGGCACGCGCGCACCCGCTCCGTGTCTTTCGCTTCGATCGCGCGGAAATACTCGACCACGATCCCGATCGCTTCCTGGCGTCCCGGCGGCGGCCGGTTCTCGCCCGAGGGCGGCGTGTTGGTCCCCTGGTGAAAGACGATGCGGAGGCCCGACGCCTCGCGACGCCACACCGAGCTTCGGTGCGACTGGGGGGTGCTGTAGAGCGAGAGTCCCGCGTCGGGCGACAGCTCGATGACTCGCAGGTCCGAAATCGGAACCGGCGCCTGCGGGGGATGCGCCGCAAGCATCGCCCGCACGTCTTCCTTCCGATACACGCGACCCGAATTGCCGAACTCGACGAAGTCGTCGGAGACCAGCCGCTCGAACTCGCTCGGCGAGCCCAACGTTTCGGGCTGGGCCAACAGGATCTCGAGCTCCCGAACCTCATCCGTGATCATGCGCGTCCACCTTTTGCCATCGTAACGCCGCTCTCAGCAGCGAGCCAGCTAGCTGACGCGTCACTCGCAGGTGAGCATCGTGCAGTCGCGCTCGTCCTCGCCGTTCGTGCAGTCCACGAAGCGGTCGCACTCCTGACTCACGGGCACCATCGTGCCGTCGTCGCAGCGGAACGCGGGGTGGCAATCGGCTTCGTCGTCGCCGCCGCTGCAATCCTCGACGCCGTCACAGCGCCACCCCGCGGGAATGCTCGGACCGCCGGCACAATCGAAGGTTCCGTCGGCACACTCTTCGTCCTCACCGCCGGGACAATCCGCCACGCCGTCGCATTGCCAGGTGGCGGCGATGGTCGACCCGTCACCGCACGCGAAGTCCCGCGGTTTCTTGCAAGCTTGCAAGCACTCCGCGTAGCCGGTGAACGAGTGATAGCAGTACGTCTCCTTGATCTCTTCGCACGCGGCTTTGGCGACGCAGTCCGCCAAGCACTGCAGGGTCGGATCGTCGTCGGCGCAGCCCTTGAAGTGCGTGCCCTGGATCACCTCACAGTCGGTGAGCGTCTGAACGAAGCTCTGACAGGTCGCTTTGCCGTCGCCTGTCGCGGGGGCCCCGGCGTGCGCGTCGTCGTCACCGGCGCCGCCGTTCGCCGCCGTACCCGGGTGCGCGTCGTCGTCGCCGGCGCAGGACACCGCGAGCACCGGCATAGCCCCGAGGATCATCCAAGCTAGTAGCGCTCGCATCCTGGGGCCTCCCCGGCGTCGTAGCAGAGAGCCGAGTGTCCGGAGCAGAAGTGCGACAGCCGCGGCTCGCCCACCGCCGCTTGGCTTCGCCGCATGATCACTTCCCCACCGCTCGGGCATGTCTGCAACAAGGCCAATTGCTTGATTTTGGCGCAGTTGCAAGTTGGTGCTCAGCCTGATTGTTGCCGGCGTTCGGCTTTTGAATTTGGGCCCCCATGGACACCTTTGCAGGAATTATCCACTGCTGATCGATTAGGCCGCTCGGTGCTCGGTCCCGCGTCCACCCGTTTCTCGCTGCTCGCTGCCCTGGAGCTACTCGCATGATCATCCGAAACGCTTTCGTTCGTTCTGGCTCGCTGCTCTGCTCAATCGCCGCGTTGTTGCTGGCGGCTGGCTGTGAATCCGCTCCCACCGGCGACGACGATTCGGACGTCACCGGCGGAACCGGTGGGTCCGGCGGAACGACCGCGACGATGGGCGGCAGCTCTGGCTCGGGAACCGCGGGTGCTCAACCTTCGACCGGCGGAACGACCGCGATGGGCAACGGCGGGACGACGGCGATGGGCAACGGCGGCAGCACGAGCACGGCCGGCGCGGGCAATCCGGCAGGCGGCGCTCCTCCGACCGCTGGTGCGGGCGGCAGCACGGGGATCGCAGGAAGCGGGAACCCGGCCGGCGGTGCACCCCCCATGGGCGGCGCGGGCGGTCAGAGCGCGGGCGCAGCCGGTGCAGGAGCCGGCGCGCCTCCAACGGCAGGGACGGGCGGTGGCGGTACCGGCGGTCCCGATCCCTGGAACGGCTACAACCCCGACTTCAAGGAGTTCGTCGGCGAAGGCTGCATGGTCAAGGAGCCGGCGGACGTCAATAACCCCAAGCTCCCCGACCTCTTCCAGCAGCTCGACGGCTCCCGCATGTCGACGAAGGCCCAATGGGCCTGCCGGCGCGCGGAGCTGAAAGCGATCGTCGAGAAGTACATCCACGGACCGAAGCCCGGCAAGCCAGAGATGGTGACCGGCTCGGTGACGAACAGCTCGATCAAGGTGCACGTCGAGCAAGGCGGCAAGAGCGTCGACTTCAGCGTGTCGGTCAGCGTTCCCGCGGGCGCGAAGATGCCGGCGCCGATCATCATCGGTCTCGGCGGCGGCAGCCTCGACAAGAAGATCCTCACGGACGAGGGCGTCGCGCTTGCGAACTACAGCAACAACTCGATCTCCGACGAGAAGAGCCGCAGCGGCCTGTTCTCGCAGCTCTACCCGAACACCGCCGCGAGCGCGCAGGTCGGCTGGGCTTGGGGTGTGAGCCGCATCATCGACGTGCTCGTCGCCGAGGCGGCGGCGGGTCGCAACACCATCTTCGACCCGAAAGCCGTCGGTGTGACCGGCTGCTCGCGCCTCGGTAAAGGCGCCTTCACGATCGGCGCCTTCGACGAGCGCATCGCACTCGGCATTCCGCAGGAGTCCGGCACGGGCGGCGTGTCCGCGTTCCGCATCGTCAACACGGCGCCGACCGGACCGAACGGCAAGCCGGCGCAGTCGCTCGATTCCGCTTGGACCGAGGCGCAAGGCTGGTTCGGGACCGTGTTCCAAACCTACAAAGGCAAGGTCAACGTCATCCCGGGCGACACGCACTCCCTGGTCGCCATGTACGCGCCCCGCGGCTTGCTAGTCCTCGATAACTCGCGCATCGGCGAGCTCGGCTCGAAGGCGCAGCACGGTGCGAGCGCAGCCGGCATGCTCGTCTACAAGGCGCTCGGCGTGGAGCACAACATCGAGTACCACGGCGGTCGCCCCGACGACCCGCACAACCACTGCTCTTTCTACCCGGAGCAGGAGCAGCCGCTCCGCGACGCCATTCGCGCCTTCTTGACGAAGAAGGACGTGGCGAAGGGCAAGATCGAGCCGCAACCGGCCGGCACCGTCGACCTCACGCAGTGGATCGACTGGGACGCGCCGACGCTACAGTGACGCACACGGCCGTCGCGGCGATCAGGCCCGCGACGCCGGTGAAGCCACTCGAAAGCTCGTCGCCTCCTCGCACGAAAGCGATCGCGACGGCGCTCGTGCCGCTGCACGTGCCGTGGAACACGGCGGGCACGAAGATGCTCCCCGACCGCTCGCGCAGCCACGCATAGATTGGCGCGAGTGCCTGAGTGAGAACGAGCAGGAGCAGGCTGCCGAGCACCGGATGGTGCGGGTACGCATAGCCCTGGAAGACTGCCGGCAAATGCCAGAGTCCCCACAGAAGACCGGTGAGCGCGGCGCGCGGCCAATGCCCCAAGGACTCGAGCTCGCGATGCAGGAAACCTCTCCACCCGAGCTCCTCGCCGAGAGCACTCACGATGAGGACGGTAGGTCCCGTGAGGAGACCCTGAGCGAGTAGACCCAAGACTTTGCCCGCGGTGCTTTGCGGAAGCTTGCCCGCAAGCGCGTGGATCTCCGCCGGCTTCATTCCGATGCTCGCGAGCCCTGCAAGATCTGGCGCGAAACCCGACCCTGGCATGGCGAGTCCGACACCGAGCGAGAGCAGCATCACGGTCGCCGCCAGCAGCCACGCAACGAGCAGCCACCTGCCCGATGGCCGACGAATGGCGAGCGTTCCGAGCACCGGCTCGCGGAAGACTCCGACCACGAGCACCAAGGCAACGATTCCCGGAATGAGCATGGAGAGATTGAGCACGACCATCCCCGCCGTCCCGCTCAAGGTCCGACCGGTGTGCGTCCACCCGAGGATCACGGCCACCGTGAGCCCCAGCGTCAGCCCCTCGTAAGCGAGCACGCGACCCCACCGCACTCGACCGGCCCGCTCGCCGACCACTTGCCACCAATTCATGCCCATCCCTGACAACGCTGAGGCGCCTAGGTTCCGCGCCAATTGCGCTGGCCGCCGCAAGCCGAGCCCTCGATGGGAAATGCCCTGAGCGGTGGTAGCACGCTCGTCGCGGCTACCGGAGAAGTGAGGGTCGAGACCGTGGCGCCGCGAAAGCTCGCCGCCGTTCGACGCGAGGTCCATGCGTGGTGCAAAGCGCAAGGCCGCGTGATCGCGGCGCTCTCGTGGGAGCTCTACGGTGACTGGACGGACGACGAGTCGAAGCTCGAGACGACCGTCTTTTACCTGTTGAAGTGAGCTACGCCCGCGAGCTGCCGTCCCAACCGGGAACCCTAGCTGCTTGCCGGATCCACGCGACGAGCTGCTTCTCGTCGAGCTGGTCGTCCTCGCGAATATCGAGATAGCGCACCTTGTCATGCTTGGACGCACCGGGGGGCGGCGGGCGCAGGGACGCCCCGGCGAAGAACGCGACCTTCACGTATTTCGCGAAGCAATGGAAGTTCAGGAACCAACCCTTGCCGTCGACTCCATAGAAGGGCGAGTTCCACTTCACCGCTTTGCGTACGCGAGGGACGGCGCGCGTGATGAGCTTGTCGAGACGACGCCCCACGCCCTGCTTCCAGTCGGGCATCGCGGCGATGAAGGCTTGCACGGGAACGTCGCCGTCAGCCTTCGCGATCTGAGGGTTTCCGCCGGAGAGGAGCACCGGCTTGCCACCTTGCTTGGTTGCCTTGCCGCCTTGCTTGGTTGCCTTGAGCGGCCGCTTCGCTGGCTGACGCGCGGGACGCGCTTTCTTGGCTAGAGCCATTGACCTACCGCCTTCAGGTACGCGAGGTACTCGTTCTCTTCGGGCGTCGTAGTGCGCCCCAACGTCGCATTCCGGTGCGGAAATCGTCCGAAGCGCGCGACAACGTCGTAGTGCCGGCGCGCCCATTCGACGTTCTCGACGTAGGCCTTCTGCAAGGCGGGCTGCGTCTTCGTCGCCAGGATGGCGTGACGCTGAGCCAGGTCGACCCCCATGCGCTGCGCGGCGACGTCCTCCGCATGACGAAACGGCATCGACGCGAACAGGTGCTCGACCAGATCGAACCCGTCGAACGCGCCCGTCGCGTACCCCTCGCGCGCGAGCTCGAGCACCAGTGCATCCGCCGAGAAGGCCTCGGGGCGGCCGCGGTACGCGTTGCGCGAGAACTGATCGATCAGAATGATGAGCGCGAGCCAGCCGCGAGCCGTAGCCTTCCAGCCGTCGAGCTCACGCTTTCGCCCTTTCTCGAG
Organism: Polyangiaceae bacterium; assembly: GCA_035558375.1. GTDB lineage: Bacteria > Myxococcota_A > Polyangia > Polyangiales > Polyangiaceae > PMG-095. The sequence goes on along the minus strand of DATMCL010000067.1, from coordinate 6,306 downwards.
CAGCGCGCCGAAGCGCTCGCGGATGGTGCCGTCGAGCTCGGGGCTCGTCTGAAAGAACCACTTTTGCCAGGCGGCGTCGTTCTCGGCCGGGGTGGTCGGTTTCGGCTCGAGCCAGAACTCGAGAATGGAATCGCTGTCCGAGGTCATCCGAAGAACGGGCGCCGAGCATACCCTCCGAGCGGTCACAGCGAGAACCCTTTACAGCCCAACGCTCCTGACGATGATGGGCACGTGGCGCGAGTCTTTGGCGGGAAGCTATTGCGGCTTGGCCTCGTTGCCTGTGCGTTGGGACTCTTTCCGCGAGCAGCGCACGCGGAGGAGCAGCTGCCGGTCCTGAATCAGGATGCCGCGCCGCAACCGCCGACGTCCGAGACGGACAAGCCGTCCGACGCGAGCAGTGACGCGGACGCCAACGCGCCGCCCAAACCCTGCCCTACGTGCCGGCACGCTCTCGGCGCGCAGGCACTATGGGTGACCGGCAAGTTCATCCCGGAGGTCAGCGGTCGCTTCGACTTCCATCGCTGGTTTTGGGTCGACGCCGAGCTCGGGCTCGTGTTCCTGCTCGACCCGCCGCCGGGGGAAGACCGCGTCGTGCTCGGGTCGCCGCTGGCAGCGCACCTCGTGTTCGTTCCGTACCGGAGTCGCATCGTCGAGCTTGGGCTCGGCGCCGGCGCGGATCTGCATCTTCTCTATGGGGTGGGCAAAGGCATCGTCGAGGTGGCGCTTGCGCTCAAGGCGATCGGTCACGTTTGGGTCACGCCACGACTCGGGCTGTTTGGCTCCGCGCGCGTGTATCCGGTCGCGACGGAGGGGCTCGGCTTGGGCGAGAAACGCGACGGCAGCCGCGGCCTGCCCGTGCTCTTCGCCACCGGCGTCGAATGGGGGTTTCCTTGAGGCCGCTCTCGTTCGCAGCGCTCCTGCTCGCGTGCTCCTGCGCTCCGCTCACCTACTCGGAGGAGGGCGCGGTCGACTTCGAGAAATACGGTAGCGTGCGCGTGAGCGTGGTGTCGTCGGCCCTGAGCAGCGATCCCGCCCGGTACCTGGCGGACGAGCTCGCGGCAACGTCCGGCTTCACGACGGTGACAGTCGACCCCGCGGCACCAGTGGACGCCGTGCTCAGCGTAAACCTGGAGGTCGTCTATGCGCCGACGGTCGACGACCAAGGGAACAGCGTCGACCAATACGACGGCGCGGCGGACTACACGTTGACGGCGGGCACGACGCACGTCGACTCGGGTCAGGCCACCTCGACGAATACCAACGAAATCGACGCCGCACAGGGCGCCCTCGACGGCGTGGTCACGCACTACGTCGCGCCCTATCGGCTCTGAGCGCCCGCGCGCTGGCGCTGCACTTCGAAGAGGACGACCCCGACGCTCACGGCGAGGTTCAGGCTGCGCGTCTCCCCGAGCAGCGGAATCGTAAGCGCCACGTCGCCGCGCTCGATCACGTCGCGGGGCAGCCCCGTGCTCTCGGAGCCGAAAACGATGAGGTCGTTGGGCGCGAAAGCGTGCTCGGAGAGCGGCGTCGCGTTCGGCTCTAGAACCGTCACGACGATGCGCCCCCCGTGCGTCGAAAAGAGCTCGCTTGGCCGCTCGACGCGGTCCCAGCTCATCTTCTCGAACGCGCCCGCCGAGACGCGGCGGCTCTCGCGCGTTCGGACCTTGCCGTAGCGCTCGCGAATCAAGCGCTGCGGGTCGAACACGAAGCACCGGCGATAGCCGAACGCCTCCAACGTGCGCACGAGCAGGCAAAGGTTGTGAAAGTCCTGCGGCGCGTGGAGGAAGACGTCCGCCATCGAGCTACCCGCCGTAAATCAAGTCGAGTGGAGCGGCTTCGTCATGAAGAGCGCGCCTCCAGCCTCCGGCACGTACACCGCCTGGCGAAAACCGGCCGCGGCGTAGACGTTGCGTGCGCGCTGGTTGTTCTCGAGCACTTCGAGCGTCAGCTTGCAGCAACCGAGCGAGCGCCCCTTCTCGGCAATCGCGTCGAGCAGCAGGCGACCGATGCCGAGGCCGCGCTGCTCCGGCAGCACGGCCAAATCATGGATGTTGATGAGTGGGCGAGCGGCAAAGGTCGAGAACCCGCGAAAGCAGATGGCAAGGCCCTTGGCCGCGCCATCGACGTAGGCGAGAAACACGAGCGTGGTCGGGTGCTCGCGGAGGCCACGGATGAGCTCGCGCTTCACGTCCGTGGGGAGCGGGCTTCCGTTTCCCATCGGGTCGCGTGCGTAAGCATCCAAGAGCTCCACGACGGCTTGCTGGTGGTCGCTCCGTCCGAGATCGGCCTCGAGCACTTCAACGGTCGCCATCAGGATGCCTCCCACGCGCTCAGGTGGTGTCGAACGTGTCTCGCCACGTCCGCTGCCTGGTGCTCCATCAACATGTGCCCCGCCCCGTCGATGAGCTCGAAGTGGGAAGTGCCGCCGGCGCCGACGATGCGGTCGTGAATGGCCCGAGCACAGCTCGATGGGACGATCGCGTCATCGGTGCCGTGCAGAAACAGCGTCGGGCAGCGAATGTCGCCGGCTGCCTGGAGCAGTCGTTCGCACGGTTTTCCGAGCGCGACGTGCACCATCGCAACCAGGATTTCCGGACGACGAGCGAGCAGGCGGAGCTCCCTCTCGAGTCTTTCGCGCCTCAACGGCTCGGGCGCAAACATCTCACTCATCGCCTGACGCAGGATAGCTCGGCTGACCCACTGCCAGGATGAAGCGCCGAACAGCGCTGCCGCGGCTCGGACGACAGTTTCCGCGCCGGGCAATGCCAGCAAGCGATAGCTGGCGTGAGCGGGCGCCCCGAGCGTCCCCAGAAGCACGAGCCCCGCGACCCTTTCGGGCCACCGCGCCGCAGCGACCTGCGCCACGCCTCCACCGTGGCTATGACCCACGAGATAGAACGGGTCGCGCCATCCGAGCACATCGGCCACCGCAACGGCGTGCTCCGCCAGTCGGTCGAGACCGAGGTTCTCGGGCGCGGGCTCGGAGCGCTCGCTCAGCCCGAACCCGGGCATGTCCATGGCCACGACGTCGGCGAAGGCAGACAGCAGCGGCATAAGCTCGCCAAAGTGCGAAAGCGAGCCCGGATTGCCGTGCAAAAATAGGCATTTCGGTCGCCCGTCGCCCACCCCCACGTGGACGAGCGCGTGCACCGTGGCCCCGGTCGCGAGAGTCAGGTGCCGCGTGTCGGCGACGGGGTCCACGATCCACTCGCCTATCCCAAGACGTGCCTCGCCGCGAGCAATATTCCGGCGACGAACGTGAGGTTCGCGTCACCTTTCACGGCTTCCAGGCACTGCTCGACTCGCTCCTCGAAGGCCGACCTCGACCGAGCGCTGCGCGAGACGCTGTCGCCGTGAAACGGGAGGAACTCGAGCGCGCCGCTCTCCCCGCGGCTCGCGGCATCGCGCTGCGCAGTGGCGAGCCGTGTCGCCGAAAGCGACGTGCGCGCGAAGAAGTAGAGCTCCGGCTTGCCACCGCGCAGGTACTCACGGACGAGCCCGAGGTAGCGGAGCGCTTCCGGCTCGGCGCCGAGCTCCTCGAGCGACTCGCGGAACGCTCCGCGAACCAGGTCGGAGAGCGCAAGCACCGCCCCGCTCTCGCTTTTTTGCGGAAGGTCCGACCAGTCGAGCGCGCCGCTGACCGAAGCCGAGACCGTGTGCGGGCGATTCGCGACGAGCGAGCTCCGGCGCTGCGCGACGAGCATGCCGTCCGACGTTTCGAACATACACACGAGACCGAGATGGTTCACGAGCGGACTCTCTGCAAAGTCGCCCAAGCGACCTCCACGCCGTGCGAGCTCACGCAAGGTTTCGCGCGTCCCGCTCGGACGGTGATCCATGGCGAGGTTCGTCCCGAGCGCGTCGAAATACGATGCGGGCGTCAGGATCCCGCCTTGCGGCGAGAACGACGCCAGTCGCACGACCGTGCCGTCGAACAAGCGCGCATCGCGCGCGGCAAGCTCGCGGACGGGCTTCACGTAGCCATCGAGAGCCGAGCTCGGGCGGAACGCCTCGTCGCTTACCGTGAACGCGAGGCTCTGTGCCGAGAGCCGGCCGTCGCCTTCGGGCTCGCGCAGGAGCTGGGCGGGGAGGACGTGCGTGCGACCGGCGAGCTCGAGCGCGAGTCGGGGCTCGTTCGGGTACGCTGCGAGCAGGGCCCCAGCGTCGAGGTGGAGAAAGCGCTCGGCTAGCGTTGGCTCGGTCACGCTCTCTTGTGGTTCCGGCGCATGGATTCGAACCACGATTCAGGGATTCAAAGTCCCTTGTCCTGCCCTTAGACGACGCCGGAAGGGGCGCGCATGCTAGTGTGCCGAGCCCGCAAATGGTCGAAAAAGTTACTCCGGCACACTAGCAAAATTCGCGAAGCGAATTTTCTCGGGGTGAATCGCCCGCAGGGCGAGAGGGGTGCGAGGCACCCCTGGAGAATAGGTACTAGTGGCCTGAAAGCTGCGGAGCAGCTTCGCCGCGCAGCGGCGGTCTGCAATTCTTCGAAGAATTGCAGACTCAGGACACTAGCAGAAACCGCGGAGCACGCGCCCGCCCGGTTTACGACGCCGTTACCGCGATGTCGCGCGGTGAACGTGCTCGGCGACGAAGCGCACCGCGTCCGGATTCGTTTCGGGCAAGATGCCGTGTCCGAGGTTGAACACGTGGCCGGGACGGGGGCCGGCAGCGGCGAGCACCTCCTCGACACGAGTCATCAAGAGCTCGCGGGGGGCGAAGAGGAGGATAGGGTCGAGGTTGCCCTGCACCGCCACGCCCTCGAGTCGGGCACGGGCCTGATCGAGCGGGGTGCGCCAGTCGACGCCGATCACCGTGCCGCCCGCTTCGCGCTGGAGCTCGAGGAGCGCGCCCGTATCGGTGCCGAAGTGGATGACGGGCACGCCCGCCGTCGCCACGGACCCGAGAATGTGGCGCACGTGAGGCAGCACGAACTCGCGGTAGTCGCGCGGCGAGAGGCAGCCGACCCACGAATCGAAGAGCTGCACGGCCTGTGCGCCCGCCGCGATCTGCGCGTGAAGGTAGCGGCGCACGACCTCGGACAGCTTGCCCATGAGCGCGGAGAAGAGCTCGGGCTCGTCCCACATGAAGCGCTTCACCTTCATGAAGTGCGAGCTCTTCCCGCCTTCGACGAGGTAGCTCGCGAGCGTGAAGGGCGCACCCGCGAAACCGATGAGCGGCGTCTTGCCCTCGAGCTCGCGCCGGAGGAGTCGGATTGCAGCGAGCACGTGCGGCAAGCCTTCTTCCGGCTCGAACAGACGGAGCTTCTCGACGCCGGCGCGGTCGCGCACGGGCTCGTGAATCACGGGGCCCTCGCCCGCCGCGAACTCGAACGGCGCGCCCATCGGCTCGAGCGGGAGCAGGATGTCCGCGAAGAGGATCGCTGCGTCGACCTCGAAAGCGCGCAGTGGCTGGAGCGTCACCTCGAGCGCGAGCTCGGGCGTCCGGCAGATGTCGAGGAGCGTGTTCTTCTCACGCACCTTCCGGTACTCGGCCATGTAGCGCCCGGCCTGTCGCATGAACCAAACCGGCGTCGCGTCCACGGGCTCGCGACGACAGGCGCGGAGAAAGCGATCCCACATGTTGTGGCCGACGTTACCAGAGCGCGCGGCTCAAAGCTGCGACGTTGGTCCCATCGCCGCGTGCGGGGCCGCCTCGCCCTTCTGGGCGCGGTCCTTCATTTCGTACTTCGACGGGCACTTGGCGATGATCGTCGTCGCTTCGAAGTGGCCGCCCGGGTCGAGTGTGCCCTGCGCCGTCACCATCGTGTCCATGCCCGGCACGTCGCGGAAGGTGTCCGGCACGGTGCAGCGCGCGTAATGGACCGGGAGCTCCTGCCCGCCGCCCGTGATGGTGAAGCGGTACTCGCACGGCTCGTCACGGCGCACGAGCGTGCCACGCTTGAGCGTTCCTTCGACCATGACGTTGCGGCCGAGGAGCTTGTCGCGCTCGGCGACGAGCTGGTCGACCTTGCGCGAATAGATGGCCGAGCCTTCGAAGCTCGTGAACACGAGCGCGAGGATCGAGCCGCCCATGACGAGCAACGCACCGAGCAGGACGAGGCTTCGCTTCGGCTTGTGTGCCGGGCGCGCCACGGGGACGGCGACCGGAGCGGGCTGCGCTTCCGCGACGGCCTCCGACTCCTTGACCGCCTGGGCGAGCTCGTCGTCGAGGTTGCTCATTCGTCGAAGCGTAATGCCCTCGGTTGGCTTGGTCCAGCGGCCGAAAAAATGGGGGTGTGAGCGATCGTGGGGGCCCGCGCCCGGTCACGCTGCCCGCGCAACCCGTGCGCGCGCTGACCGAACC
>DATMCL010000066.1:0-13341 GCA_035558375.1 Polyangiaceae bacterium | reverse complement strand
CCTCGAGCCCGGCACCCACCGCATCTTCGTCGGCGGCAGCCAACCCGACGCCCGCAGCGTCGCGCTCACGGGGCAGAAGCCACTCGCGATCGACGTGGAGCTCGCGGGGCCGCGGAGCGAGATCGCGTATTAGGCCGAGCGCTCCGGCGCAAGTTCGCCGATGTGCCCATGTCGCTTGCCGATGCTTGCCTCGTGCGCATGAGTGAGCTCGATTCTACGGCGCAAATTCTCACGCTCGACAGCGACTTCGCGATCTATCGCAGGCATCGCAGACAAGTGATTCCGACCCTCATGCCCGGCCGCCGTAAGCGGTGAGCGCGCTTCAGGACCCCGTCAGTCGCGCAAAAACGTCAGCTTGCTGATGCAGAAGTCGTAAGCGCCGCGGGGGGCCGATTTCACGGCGGGGACGTGGAATTGGATGCCGAGGAGGCGCGCCTTGTCGAAGACGTAGGTGGCGGAGGTGCCGGGCTTTCGCACGGCGTCCCAGCGGATCACGTTGACTTGGGGGCTCACCATGACGGGGGAGTTGCCGAAGCTCGAGGTGGCGCCGAAGTACGGTGCGCCGTCGGGGTGATCGTCCGTGGTGGTGCCGCTCGGGAGGTTCACGAGCATGGCTTCGCTGTCGAGGAGCACCATCGGGAACTCGACGCGAAAGCCGGGCGGCGGGATCTTGTCGAGCTCGAAGGAGATCCCCGTGACGCCGTGGTCGGCCGGGTTCCACGGGTGCTTCGCGCCGTCGCCGTCGGGAGCGCCCTTGTTCGCGTTGAAGTCGAAGCCGATGCCGGCGCCCCACATGTTCGAGTAGTCCGACGTCGGACAGCCGGAGGTCGTGACGCCCGGCATGCACGGCAAGATGACGGCGGTTTCACCAGTCGTGCACATTTTCCCGCCCTGATTCGGGAAGCCCATCTCGGGCGGTGGCTTCGGTGACGTGATGAGCGAGCAGTCGTCGAGGGGATGCAGCCCGACGTTCATGCACTTGGCGGCGCCGTAGCGATCGCCGTACGGATACCAGGAGCCCTGAATCGCGAGCTCGTTGTCGACGGCTTCGACCCAGCCGACGTCACTCGGCACGATGCTGACGTTGATAGTGCCGTTGCTCGCCCCGGCGCTCGCGGGTTTGCCTGCGCCGCCGCTCGAGCCGCCGGAATCACCCGAGCCAGGGTCGGTCGCCGGCGAGCAAGCGGCGGCGACGAGCGTTGACGGAACCAAAACGAAAACGAGCTTCGAGATAAGCATGACGACCTCCGCCACAGGGGACGGTCGTCATGGGTGCAACGCGCGTGCCGGTGCGCGCTCGACCACACGGCGGGAAAGGCGCGCGCAGCCCGCGTATGGACGCTCGACGGACGTCGCGCGGACGTCCAACCTCGAGCGCCTGACTCACTAGTCGTCGGAGGGTGCGGGCGGCGTGACGGCAGGCGAAGCATCGGTCGCCGGCGCGGGGGGCGTTGGGCTTGCGGGCGGCGCGGGGGCGGAGCTCGCCGGGGGCGCCGCCGCGCGCGGTGCGCTCCCACGTGGGGGAGGAACGGCAGTCGCTTCGCGCGGTGAAGGTTTTGCGGGGGTGTAGGCGTCGTCAACGTCTGGGTCGTTCGCGTCGCGGCCGTCGGCGTCCGGCCTCCGCCCGTCGGGTTCCGAGAAATCGGCGGCGTGGTGCTCCTTGAGCGCTCTGCAGTTGGACGTTTCGTAGTAGCCGTAGCCGGCGGAAGCGAGGAAGAGAGCGGACAAGGCGATTCCGATGCCGATGTCCGCTTGGCGGCTCAAGGGTTGGTTGGGATCCGAATAAACGCTGTCGTCGGCGCTGGCGGCGACGATCGTCCGCGCAACCTGCAGACCGCCGATCACCGAATCGACGACGGGGGCCACGACGGAGCTCGTGCAGTTTCCCGGGCGCGGTCCGCTGATGGCGCCCGTCTTGGACGGTGGTTCCGTCACGAACAAGACGGAGCAACCGGTCAAACCCGGAAGCGCGGCACAGGTAGCGACTAGGTGCAGCCTAGTCGTGAAGAGTCGCCTGGGGTGCATGGACCATCTCCCCGGTACCACTTCGTTGCGGCTCGCCCTTGTAGCGGCTTGCTGCCTCGTCGGCGTAGGCCGGCGCCGAGTCCGCGTCGTCGTTAGCGGCTGGTGGCGAAGCCGCCGAAGCGGTGCACGCCGTCGGGGGGATCTGAGCAGGACGAGCCCACCATCGCACTGATGTCCTGGACCGAGATCGACACGCCCGTCATTTGCCGCGTGTCTCCGGCCCTGAGTCGTTGCGTGTCCGCGCCCTGCGTCACGACCAGCTCGCTGTGCCGAACGACCGGCTCGACCGCCCCCCCGGGGAAAGCGCATTTGGGCTTCGTCCCGCAGTAGGGTTCGCCGACCGCTACAGCGAGCCCATACGCGCTGAGGTCGAGAGGTTGTGTCTGGTAGCCTGTGTTCATCGTGAAGACGACGAGCTTGCTGCCACGTGCGAGCACCACGGTCTGAATGCGCGGCGCGAAGAGGGTCGGCTTAGAGTACGCGTACGCGAACAGGTCGAGCTCATCGCCCGTCGTCACGAAATCGTCCGGGAGGCCCGGCAGCTCGATGAAATACCGCCATGCGCGACCATCGGCCGCGCTGAGGACGAGCTCTCGCGGCGTGACGTCATAGAGCCCGCACAAGCTCGGGATCGGGTCGCCCCGGTCGAGAGCAGTCACCGTCACGGCCGTCGTAGCGTTCGGCGAGAGCTCGGGGATGTCGAGCGAGTCGAGCTCATCGACGATGCAGCCCGTAGCCACCGCGTTCATAGTACCCGTGCACTCGGGAAGTGCGGTCGTGCCGCCGCTGCCCGCCATGGTTCCCCCACCTCCGCCGTTCCCCGACGTCATGCCGCCGGCGATGGTTCCGCCAATTCCGGCGCTCCCCGACGTCACCCCGCTCCCCGCGATCGTGCCGCCACTGCCGTTGTTTCCGGTGCCACCGGGCGTCGTTCCGCCACGCGCCGTCGCGTCATCGCCGTCGGGTGCCGCTGAGCCCACCCTGTGATCCTCGCCCTCGCACGCCCCGAGCGTGCACGCGAGCAGCGCCACCCACGAAGCTAGCCTCAGTCGTTTCAAGCGCTGCATGAGAAGATCAGTGTCCGGCCAACGGGAAGCGGATCACGGCGCGGAGAGCAAACGCTTCAGTCGGAAGCTCTGTGGACCGCCCGGATGCTTGCGCTCGAGCTCGCGAGCGAGCGCTTGCGCCGCCTCACGGTTGCCGCTCTCGAGCAAGGCTTCGACGCGTAAAAGCTCGGCTTCCGCGGCCAAGACGTGCACGCTCGGCTGGATCGCGTCGAGCTCCGCGAGCGCACCGCGTCCGTCGCCTGCGCGAACCTTCGCTCTCACGCCCTCGAGCAACGCGAGCTCCTTCGACAGCGCGGATTCTTTGGAGAGCGCGGAGTCTGCTTCGACGTGCTCGGAGCTGGGTACTTGAGCCCTTCTCGTCGTCGTCGCCGCGCTCGGCGTCTCGACACGTTCCACCTCGCTCGGTAGCGAATCGACTGGCGCCGACTCGACGCGTGCACCGATTGGCGGCGGAGCGGTGACGCGCGGCAAGCTCCCTTGCGACGACGCGACGGGCTGCGAGATCCGAAGCTCCGACGGTGGCGTGGCTCGATTCCCAGCGCGGTCGAGCACTGTGGTACCCGCCGTCACGGCTCCTCCGGCGAGCATGCCGATCCCGAGCCAGCGAGCGAGCGTCACGAAGCCGAGCTTCGTCGTCGCGCTGATGACTTGCGCGGTTGCCGCTTGCGCCGAGGCTCCGACCATCGTGGTCCCACTCGCAGCGAGCGAGAGACCCAGCGCCGTCGCCGCACGCTGACGTGTCTCGCTGCGTGGCGCGTCGGTCACTCCGGCGCGCAGGAGCCGTGCAGCGAAATCGTCGCCGTCGCGGAGCTTGCCGAGATCGCTCATCGAGAACCTTTCGCCAGCTCGCGGGCGGCTTCTTGGAATTGCTGGCGCGCGCGACGAAGCCGCGAGGCCACGGTGCCGCGCGGGATCCCGAGCAGCTCGGCGATCTCACTGAGCGACGCGTCCTCGAGCTCGTAGAGAACGAAGGGGCCGCGGAGCTCGGCGGGGAGCGTATCGAGCGCGCGATCGAGCAGCGCGCGCTCACGGCGCTGCTCGACGAGCTCCTCCGGGTTTGCTCGCGGGTCGGCGGGCTCGCCGTTCAGTGCGTCCTCCCCGACTTCAGGCCGTCGGCGAAGCGTGCGACGGTGGTTCGCGACGACGCGGAGGGCCGTTCCCGCGAGGAAGGCCTTCTCCCGCGCGGGCTCGATCTCGTGCAGGCGCCCGGAGACGGTCAGAAAGATTTGCTGGGCGAGATCGTCGGCAAACCCTTCCGCGACGCCCAGCCGACGCACGAACCGCCATACGAAGTCGAAATGCGCGTCGAACAGGCGCCGCGTGCGCGCCTCGTCGCGCAGCGGGGTGTTCGACTCGTTCTCCGGCATCGCGAGCATTGCCCGATCTCCTGATGTCCGGGTCCGGCCTTCCGGATCAGCGAGTGGCGGCGATTTGGTCAACGGGCCGAAAAATGCACGGTGAGAGCGAGGGAAAGGGAGCCGCCCAGCGCGGGAATCGCGTAGCCGGAGAGCACGGGGTTGGGCGCGAAAACGAAGCGATCACGAAGCAGTGGGAACACGAGCCCGGCTTCCGCGTCGAGCGACACGAGCCGCGCGACAGCGAGCCTTGCGTGCGCGCTCGTGCCGAGAGCCCGCCAGATGGCCGTTCCTTCGTCGGGATCGAACGTGTTCTCCCCGCGCCCGTTGATGGCCCCGAGCTCGAAGGACGCGCAGGCGCGCAACGTCAGCGGAGCGGCGTGCGGCCACTCGAGGGCGCAGCCGAGTAAACGCGCGCTCGTGAGGCGCATGCGCACGTCGCCTCGCGCCGTGTCGCTCGTCGCAGGGAGCGTCGTGAAGCCACCGAGGTGCACGAGCGGTCGCAACACACTCCAGCGCGGCCACGCCGCTTCGACGAAGCCGCCCCATCCGAAGGGCAGCGCCGGAAGCGCCGTGAAGAACGCGCCGCCCGCTGCGCCGACTCCCCAGCGTGGGTCGGAATCGCGCCGGGCGGAGCTACGCTCGCGCGGAGGCGGCGAGTCCACGGGAACGCTGGCCGGCGGCCGTTGCTCCGGTGTCTTTGCGACTGGCGGCACCACCACCGCAACCGCCGCAGGCGCTGGAACTTCAGTCGTCGGTCCCGCGGGTGAGGGCCCCGTCGCAGGATCGAGCCAGACCGCGAGGATCCAAGCGCTCGCCTCGACGGCCTCGCCGCACGTCGGGGCCACGAGCTGCCGTGTCGTGACGGCTCCGTCGACGTCGCTCGCGGAGAGCGCTGCCAGCACTCCGCCCGGGACTTCCGTCAGCTCAACGCTGAGTGACGGCGCGGCTTCGCTCGCGGACGCCAATTCCGAATGCGGACTGTGCTGCTTCAGACGTCTGAGCCATTCGCTCTGTTCGGGACAGCTCGCCGGCGCGGAGTACCGCAGAGTGAAACGAGGCGCCGCTGCGCTTCGTGCGTCGTGCTGGCCGGCGACGAGCGCCCCGAACGCGATCAGGACCGACGGCAGGTGGCGCGCACTCATGATCGGAGTGGGGTGACCCTAACCCAGCTCACCAAAACGTGTCAGCGATTGGTCGTGAGCTCGAACCAATCGAAATCCGCCGGTGCCCGCGCCGCTCTCCCGTTTCCCACGGTGACGTAGAACTTGTACGCGGCGCGCGTGGCCGCGATCTCGAGCGTGAGCATGCCGTCGGGCAGCTTCCGCTCGGAGACGACGACGGTCTTTTCTTTCAGGCGCCTCACGAGCCGTGCGACTCGGCCGCCGCCGCTCGGACGCGCGCGCACGGCGAGCGCATAGTGATTCCCCTCGTTCGCGCGCACGACGAGCCCCGCCTCGTCGTCGCGGCGTGGCGCGAAGTCGAGCCGCGCCCACGCCTTCACGGCGAATTCAGGCTGCACACGCCCCACGAACGCCGGCGCACCCACCGTCGTGAGCGTGGCGGGCAAATTACCAGGCATCCATCACGCTCGCGGGCGCCGCCTGCACGAGCGCTTCGGCGTTTCGTTTCGACGCGCGTCGCCCGCGGTGCACGCGGTCGAGTCCGCGCCCGTCACGAACGGCGTGCTCAAGGCGACGCTCCCCGCGCTCTCCGCGACGATTTTCGTCTGCGACAAGGGCTAGCGTCCTGTTTCGAGAATCGGCCCGCGTTCCGATGTCGTAATCGTTGCGGGTGACCCGCGGGCATTTCAACGCGAGAACATTTTTTTCAGGGATTGGCCTGGCCTCTGAACTGGGTCAAGATCGCTGAATGCGCCTTGTCTCTGCGCCCCGCCCGTGGCGGCGCGCCGTTTCCGTCACCATCACTTCCGTTGTCGCCTTGGCTTTGGTCGCGAGCGCTTGCTCGGAAGCGCCGAACGGCGTCTCCGACGATGACAGCGAAGGTGGGAGCAAAGCGAAAGGTGGCGCGGGTGGCGCATCGGCGCTCGGCGGGACGAGCGGCGCGGGCGGTAGCCTGCAGGGCGGCAGCGCCGGGACCGGTTCCAGCAGCGGCGCGGCGAATGCAGGCAAAGCGGGCTCCGTCGCGGCAGGTGGTGCCGGTGGAACGGGTGGCGGGGCCGGCAGCGGTGGCGCCCTTCCCGCCGGTAACGGCGGCACTGGCAATACGAGCGCCGTGGCAGGCATGGCGGGTGCTGCCGGCGCACCGCTCATGCGCGGTCCCACGCCGCCGAGCGCGACGAGCAAGTTTCCGTTCCCTCAAAATCGACAAAGCTCGAGCTGCACCTACCCGGTCGCCTACGACAACGAGGACGTGAAGCGCGTCTACGAGGCGTGGAAGAAGGATCTCGTCACGAGCGACGGCGCCGGCGGGTTCCAGCGCGTGAAGCGCCCTGCCGAGCACAACCTCGATCAGGACTCGACCGTCTCCGAGGGCATCGCGTACGGCATGATCATCGCCGTCTACATGGATGATCAGAAGCTCTTCGACGACCTCTGGAAGTACCAGCAGCTTCACCTGTGGTCGCCCATGGGCGGTGGTCCGTCGCAGCTCATGAACTGGTACATCCTGAAGGACGGCAACACGCCTTCGGAAGGCAACGGCGCCGCCACGGACGCGGACGAGGACATGGCTTGGGCGCTGATCCAGGCCGACAAGCAGTGGGGCGGCCAGGGCAGCCTCTCGAAGAGCTACCTCGACACGGCCAAGCAGCTCCTCGGCGACATTTTCAAGTACGAGGTCGACAACTACAAGCTGATCAAGAACGGTTCGGGTTGGGGCGACGACAACAGCCTCAACATCTCGTACTTCGCGCCCGCCTACTACCGCGTGTTCGCCAAGGTCACGGGCGAGCAGCATTGGGCGAAGGACGTCGTCGACTACAGCTACCAGGTCATCGGCCAGAACCTGAAGGACGGTAACGGCAACACCACGAACGGGCTCGTGCCGGCGTTCTCGACGTCGGGCGGCGATCCGGCGCACACCGCGCCCGGCCAAAGCGGCCTCGCCTTCAACTATCAGTACGACTCGTGCCGCACCCCGTTCCGCATCGGTCTCGACGCGTGCTGGGCGGGCGAGACGCGCGCGAAGGACTACGTCGCGAAGACGAGCGCCTTCTTCTCCGCGATCGGTGCCGCGAAGATCGTCGACGGCTACGAGCTGAACGGCACGCCCAAACCCCAGTTCCCCGACAGCTTCGGCGGGCTTTCCGCGGCGTTCATCGGTCCGGCCGCCGTGGGCGCCATGCACTCGCCGAGCTACCAGACGTTCATCAACGAAGCGTGGGACCTGCTCAAGCTCAACAACATGTGGTGCGGCGGTCAGTACTACGACGAGTCGTGGACGATGATGGCCATGCTCATGTTGAGCGGGAACTTCCTCGACTACACAGCATACTGAGTGCCGCTCAGCGCGGCGCGCTCAGGGCGCTTCGCCGAGACCAATCACGTCGAGCGTCGCCTCCAGCGGGAGCTTGCGTGACGAAGCGCCGACCGAGATCGTGTAGGCGCCGCTCGGCGCGTAGCGCGCGTGCGCCGTCGGGTTCCAGCAGCCGAATGCGCGTGCTGGGAGCTCGATGTGCACGGTTCGCTTCCTGCCGGCGTCGAGCGTGACGCGCTCGAATCCACGCAGCACCCGTGGTGGCTCGCCTGCTGCCTCGGGGAACGTCAGGTAAAGCTGCGCAACCTCGGTTCCCGCGACATCGCCCGTGTTTTCGAGCTCGAAGGCGACAGAGACCGAGCCCGGCTCGGATCCCGCTGTGAGCTCGAGCTTGTCGTACGCGAAGGTCGTGTACGAGAGGCCGAATCCGAACTCGAAGAGCGGCTCGAGCTCGTTCGCGTCGAAATAGCGATGTCCGATGGCGAGCCCTTCCGAATACTCCACGTCGAAGCCGGTGCCCGGCAGCGGCAGCGTCGCGGCGTCGGCCGGAAACGTGATCGGTAGCTTGCCGCTCGGATTCGTGTCGCCGAAGAGCACGGAGGCGAGCGCGTTGCCGTTTTCCTGGCCCGGGTACCAGGCAGCAACCACGCCCGCGACGGAATCGAGCCATGGCATGAGGACGGCGCCCGGCGTGTTCAAGACGACGATGGTGCGCGGATTTGCTTCCGCGATGGCTTCGATGAGCGCGTTCTGCTCGCTCGAAAGCGCGAGGGAGGTACGGTCCGTGAACTCGCTCGACGCGACGGCGACGACGACGATCGCCACGTCCGAGTTGGCGGCGACGGTGGCTGCCGTCGCGGGGTCGGATTCGCCCGGCGAATACGACAGCGTGTTGGCTTGGCCGACGAGCGAGATCGCGTCGAACGGGCTCACGATGTACGGCGCCGTCACCTCCGCCGATCCGCCGCCGCCCGACAAGGGCGCAGTATCTGCAGGCGTGCCGAACACCGCGATCGCGATGCCGCTCTTCTCGATCGGCAGTGCGCGGTTCTCGTTTTTGAGCAAGGTGATGCCCGAGGTCGCGCCTTCGAGCGCCACGGCGACGTGCTCCGCCGTACTGACGGTGCCGCCCGAGTCCACGGGCGGATCGTCCACGACACCGACTCGAACGAGCGAGGTGACGACGCGCGTCGCCATTCGCTCGACGAGAGCCGATTCGCTCGAGAACGTCGTGTTGCCAAAGAAACTCGCGGTCGGCATCTCCTGATCGAGCCCCGCTGCCGCCGCCATCACGCCGCTGTGCGTCGCGCCCCAGTCCGACATCACCCAACCCGAGAAGCCGAGCGTGCTCCGGAGATCGTCGAGCGCCTGCTCGTTCTCGCAGGCGTAGGTGCCGTTCAGGCGATTGTACGAGCACATGACCGCGCCGACTCCCGCGGCGACGCTCGCCTCGAACGGCGCGTAGTACACCTCGTGCAGCGTGCGCTCGTCGATCACGGAGTTTTCCGACTCGCGACTCGTCTCCTGCTCGTTGCCGACGAAATGCTTCGCAGTCGCGACGACGCCGTTTTCCTGGATGCCGCGCACGTCCTCGGCTGCAAGCTCTGAAGCGAGGTACGGATCCTCGCCGAAGCCCTCGAAGTTGCGACCCGCGAGCGGTACGCGCGCCATGTTCATCATCGGACCGAGCTGAATCGCGACGCCCTTGCCGCGCTGCTCGGCGCCCATGGCCGAGCCCCAGCGCCGGACGAGAGCGCGATCCCACGTCGCCGCCAGCGTGATCGGCGACGGAAACGCCGTCACACCGGTCAAGCGAGCAACGCCCGCCGGACCGTCTTGCAGCCCGAGCGGCGGCAACGAGCCCGCCGCCGCCAGATTGCCGACGTAGAGTCCGGAGCTGCCGTGAACGAGCGCCATTTGCTCGTCGAACGTCATGCCGGCGACAATCTCCGCCGCGCGCGCCTGCGCCTCCTCGACGCCTTCGACCGGCGGGTAGCCGAGGACGGACGTAGCGAGCCCGCTGAGATCGAGCACAGTCAGAGGTTCACCCGCATTCGTGCCCCCAGCGCCCGCTGCAGCCGACGCTCCGATTTCGCCGGCCTCGCCCGACGAACCGCCCGCATTCGTTCCGCCGCCGTCGCGCGCGCCGTTGCCCGCCGTGCCGCCGCCGTTCGTCGCACCCGCTCCGCCGCCGCCGGTCGCCCCGCCCGACGTTCCGCCGCCGCGACCCGACCGTGCGCTGTCGCCACTGCCGCCGCTGTCTTCGAAAACGCCGCCCGCGCCGCCGTCGTCGTCATCGTCGTCGCCACGCCGGTGCGAGTCGCACGCGACCATCGAAAACACGAGCACGCCGAGGGCGCACGATAGGGCCGCTTTGCAATGGACGCGCTTCACCGAACCAGAGCCTCCCGACGCGCGGAGCATACCGGTGCGCGACGATCCGGCCAATCTACGACCTTTACGTACATCGGCTCCCGCGCCCGCGGAGCGCTCGATTCACTGTCTGGCGGTTGCCAGGATGCGTTCGACGACTTCGTCGACTGCATCGACGACGACGACCAGTGCACCGACGCGCAGAAAGAGTGCAACGACGAGGCGTCGAAGGTCCTCTCGGAATGTTCGGCCGAGGAGTAGCGCGCGAAGCGCTGCGGTTCGACGTGGGCGCGAGTTGCTAAGGGCAGCTGCGGCGGTGGAGGTAGCCTTCTTCGTAGTTGTGCACGACGCCCGCGCAGGTGCCGACGTTCAGGAAGCAGTGGCCGCGGACGTCCTTTTGATAGAAGTAGTCGACGACTCCCGTGCAGGTTTCGTCGGCGTCGCAAGCCGTGATGCAATCCTCGACGCGCGTGGCGCCCTCGACCTTGTCGGACGCTCCGTCGGGATCGCACTGCTCGAAGCCGAGTGGCTCGTAGCTGCAGGTTGCGCCGTCGCAGCTCTTCCGGAACGTGCGCCCGCCGTCCTCTTCGGCCCAATCCGGCTTCGTGGGCGACGCGCAGGAGTCGTGGACCAGGTAGCAGGCGTCCACGGCGTGGAGCTCGAAGTAGTCGGACACGGCCTTGCAGTCCGCGCGCTCCGTGCACGCGGCGAGACAAGCGTCGATGCTGGTCGCACCGGGAACCAGCACGTACGTCGGGCCTTGCGCGTACGCGTCCCCGTCGCTGCAGCGCGAGCTATAAGCCGCAGTCGCGTAGTCGTCGGAATGACATTCGACCACCGGTGGCTCGCCACCGTGCCCTCCCTCGCCGAGGTCGGGCTCGGGCTCGGGCTCGTCGCCGACGCCCGCGTGCGCGCCCTCGCCGACGTTGGGGCTCGGCTCCGTGCCGGGCTTTCCGCCCGCGGGATGCGGGTTCACCTGCGCGCTCCCCGCGCTCGTGTTGCCGGGCGGACGCCCGTCGGGGCCAGTTCCTCCATTCGTCGAGCCGCCGCTCGTATCGACCGGCGTACCAGCACCTGACGTCGCTCCTCCGGTAGAGGGTGCCTGCGAGCCACTCCCGCTCGAGCTGCTCGTCGTCGCGCCCGCGCTGCCTCCCGCCGAGCCCCGCCGCGCGCTGCTGTCGTTTCCGAGCGCATCATCCCCGGGCTCGGAAACGGACTGTCCTCCGCAGCTCGCGGCGAGACAGATGCCCACCACCATCGCTAAACGTTCCTTCACCATAAGACCTCTCCCGCCAAGAAGCGTAGAGGCGCGTCGGGCCCGGCGCCAGACGGCGGCCATCAATGAAGCAAATCTCAATCCAAACCAAAGAAAGTTTCACTCGACTACACAATGGGTGCGCGTCAGAGTGACTTCGGCACCATGGGAAAGAACCTGTTCCAAAAGGTCTGGGAATCGCACACCGTCCGCGCCCTCGCCGGAGGGCAGTCGCAGATTTTCATCGGATTGCACCTGCTCCACGAGGTGACGAGCCCGCAGGCGTTCGGGATGCTGAAGGATCTCGGGCTCAAGGTCGCCCGTCCCGATCGCAACTTCGCGACCGTCGATCACATCGTGCCGACCGACACGCGGCTGCGCCCGTTCAAGGACAGCCTCGCGGAAGGGATGATCGTCGCGCTCGAGCAAGCGTGCACCGAGCACGGGATTCGCTTCTTCGACGTGAAGTCGGGGCACCAGGGCATCGTCCACGTGATCGGACCGGAGCTCGGCCTCACGCAGCCCGGCATGACGATCGCCTGCGGTGATTCGCACACCTCCACGCACGGTGCCTTCGGCGCCATCGCGTTCGGCATCGGGACGACGCAGGTGCGCGACGTGCTCGCGACGCAGACGATGACGCTCGCCCCCCTCAAGGTCCGGCGCATCGAGGTGAGCGGCAAGCTGCGTCCGGGCGTTTACGCGAAGGACGTGATTCTGCACGTGATCCGCACGCTCGGCGTGAACGGGGGCACGGGTTACGCGTACGAGTACGCGGGCGACGCCGTGAGCGCGCTCACGATGGAAGAGCGCATGACGCTCTGCAACATGTCGATCGAGGGCGGCGCGCGCGTCGGCTACGTGAATCCCGACGAGAAGACGTTCGAGTACCTGAAGGGGCGCGAGCTCGCACCGAAGGGTGAGGCCTGGGAGCGCGCCGTCGCTTACTGGCGCTCCGTGGCGAGCGACGCGGACGCGACCTACGACGACGTCGTCCGTTTCGACGCGGCGAGCATCGCGCCCACCGTCACGTGGGGCATCAACCCGGGCCAGGCGATCAGCATCGAGGAGAAGGTGCCGCGCGTGGAGGACGGACCGACCCCCGCCGAGCAAGCCTCGATCAAGGAAGCGCTCGACTACATGCAGCTCGAGGCCGGTGCGCCGATCGAGGGCGTGCCCGTCAACGTTGCCTTCATCGGCAGCTGCACCAACGGCCGCCTCTCCGATTTTCGCGAGGTCGCGCGCCACATCAAGGGCAAGAAGGTCGCCGCCGGCGTGCGCGCCCTCGCGGTCCCGGGCTCCATGGACGTGGCGCGCGCCGCCGAAGCCGAAGGCCTCGACCAGGTCTTCCGCGACGCCGGCTGGGAGTGGCGCCAACCCGGCTGCTCGATGTGTCTCGCCATGAACCCCGACCGCCTGATCGGTCGCGAGCTCTGCGCCTCCTCTTCGAACCGCAACTTCAAAGGTCGCCAAGGCAGCCCGACGGGCCGCACCATCCTGATGAGCCCAGTCATGGTCGCGGCAGCCGCGGTCTCCGGAAAAATCTCGGACGCACGCGAAGTGTTCAAAGCTTGAAACCCTCACCAGTGCGAGTGTCACTGAGGTTCGAGAGTCCAGTTACAGCGTCCGATGTTCGAGAGTCCGATTGTCGTAACGATGGATGGCTGAGCAAAGCTCAGCCCGAGAAGACCTAGAAGTCTTGGAAGAACAGATCGACGTCGCTACCGAGGGCACGACCCAACGCAAGAGCTGGCGAGACCAGCGCGCTCTGCTTCCAGTCCGCCACTGACGCCCGACCCCTCGGGCCACCGAAACCCAAAACAAAAAT
>DATMCL010000065.1:0-2843 GCA_035558375.1 Polyangiaceae bacterium | reverse complement strand
TGCCGGGAATGGAATTCAACGTGGCGCGCGCATGCTGCGCGTGGCCCTCGATTTCGACGTCCTCGAGGCGCGCGGCGACGGACCCGCGCGCGCCATCGATACGCTGCGCGGGCGAAATGGTCGCTACGACGGGGAGATACTCGATGCGCTCGCAGCCATGGTCGCTGGTTCGGCGCGGAAGGAGAGCGTTCGGGAGCTCGCACTCTCCGCGCTTCGGGTCGGCATGGTGTTCGTGAACGACGTGCGGCTCGTGAACGGCGCGCTCCTTTGCGCGCGCGGGTACGAGGTCACGCCGAGCTTCCTCGCGAAAGCCAAGAATTTTCGGCCCGGCTCCGTGCGCGAGCCGCTGCGCGTCGTGATCCCGGACGAGCCGGCGGCAAAGGCGGGCTGATGGACGCGCCAGCTGCCACGGAATCGTCGAGTCACGCCGCGCGCTACGTCGAGGTCAATCAGCGACTGAGCAAGATCAACGGCGCGGGGGCTGGGCTGATCACCGCCCTCACGATCGCCGCCGTTTGGGGAGAGTGGAAGGTCCTCGCGCTCGTGACGGCCATCCAGCTTCCGGTCATCGCCTTCAACACCTGGGTCAACTTGAGCGACTTGCCGCGACGGGGTCGCGCGGCCGAGGTGTCGAGAGCCGTGGTCAATCTCAGCACGGGGGTTATCACGAACCACGTGGCGGGTTGGCCGACGCCCGTGTGGTTGTGGCTTCCGTTCGTTGCGCTCGCTTTCGATCATTTGGACCGGCGCGTCGCGACTTGGGCCCTCGTGGGCATCTGCCTGGTGCAGGATACGGCGGCGCTCTTGGAAGGCGTTCCGTGGAGCTTTCCGGTCTCCTTCACGGCATTCGCCGTCTTCTGTTCGGGCGTGTCCCGCTTCCGGTTTCTGGCGATGCGCGACATGCTGAGCGAGAGCGACCAGCAGCGGGCGGAGCTTCACGCGATGCACACCTCGCTGCACGAGGCCCACGAGCAGCTCACCGCGACGACCAAGGCACGTGACCACGCCGAGCAGGAGCTCCGGCAGGCTCAGAAGCTCGAGGCGGTGGGGCGCTTGGCCGCCGGTGTGGCCCACGAGATCAACACCCCGGTGCAGTTCGTGAGCGACAGCGTCGAGTTCCTGCGCACGGGCACGAGCGACCTGATTCGCGTCGTCGAGAAGCTCAGAACCGTGAGGCAAGGGGTGTTGACGGGCACGCCAGCCGTCACGGAGGCCACGGCCTCGGTGGAGCTCGAGGACGACGTGGACTTGCCTTACCTCGTCGAGCAGCTGCCGGTGGCCGGGGAGCGTGCCATGGACGGCACCCGGCGCGTGGCGGCGATTGTCCGGTCGATGCGGGACTTCGCCCACCCCGACTCGGTGGACATGGCTCCGGCCGACTTGAACCGTGCGATCGCGAGCACGCTCACGATCGCACGGAGCGAATACAAAGCGGTCGCGGAGCTCGCCGTCGAGTACGGCGAGCTGCCGCCCGTGTGCTGCCACGTCGGAGCGTTCAATCAGGCGTTTCTGAACATCGTGGTCAACGCCGCGCACGCCATCGGCGACGCGGTCGCAGGGACGCAAGACCGCGGCACGATCGCGGTGAAGAGCTGGCGAGACGGTGACGACGTCGTCGTGTCGATCGGCGACACGGGCGGCGGCATTCCCGAAGCGATACGCGATCGCATTTTCGACCCCTTCTTCACGACGAAAGAGGTGGGTCGTGGCACGGGACAAGGCCTAGCCGTGGCCCGTACCGTGATCCTCGAGCAGCATCAGGGGAGCTTGCGGTTCGAGACGGAGCTCGGCAAGGGCACGACGTTTTTCATCCGGCTGCCGATCAGCGGCCGCGACGGCGTGAACGCGGCGGAGCCGGCGCTCGCCGCGCGCGCCACCGCCGCAGAGTGAGCCCGAGCCCGAAGAACGTCAAAAGCCCGAGCGCGCCCGCGGCGTTCGTTCGTTCTGCGCCGATCGCGCAGCCGCTGCTCGACTTCTTCACGCCGCAGGTGCGCAAGAGGCCGTGGCGCGGGACGCACTCCTCCGTGCTGATGGCGCCGCTCGGCGGGTAGATCTCGCACATGCCCGCGATGTCCGTGTCGTAGAGGTCGCGCTGGAGAAAGGGCGTTCTCCGGTCGTAGCTCGCATACATCGTCGCTTCGAGGTCGTCGTCGTGCGACAGGCCGAGAAAATGGCCCGTCTCGTGCGTGAGCACGGAGAGGAGGTCGTCCCGCGCCTCGCTCGGGTCGTCGGTGGTCGTGAAACGCGCGATGTAGGAGTTGATCTCGACGTCGGCGTCGAAGATCTGCGCGTTCTCGCGGTTGTAGGTGATGGTGGTGAGGGCGAGCGTGTCCTCGGCGGCCGTGTGCGGCCAGTCGTTGTCGCGGAACATGAAGACGTTCGCGTTGCCCTGATCGGTGTTGTACTCGGGGTGGTTGCAGGAGGCGGGGCTGAAGTCGTCGACGCGAAGCGCCGGCGTGTAACCGTCGCCACAGTCGGCGCTCATCCAGGTGACGAAGGCCTGCTGGACGACGCTGTGAACGGTGTCGAAGTCGATCTCCTGCTTCGGCGAGCCGTCCTGCTGAACCGAGAAGGAGAGGCAGCTCTTCGGCCAGTAGAGCGGCTGGCCTTCGAGCCGGCAGCCGTTGCCCGTCGTGGTGCACGGCGGATCCGGCTCGGTTTGCCAGACATCGTCGTAGCCGACGAAATTATCGCAGGCTTTGGTGCGGCAGTATTCGGCGTGCGCGGGGCTCGAGACGGCGCTGAGCGCTGCGGCCACGAGCGCGGCGGAGAGAGCGAGGACTCGGCGCTTCATCGTGGTTCCACCCCGTTCCGGGTCATGCCCGGCGCGCCTGTCGTCGCCG
>DATMCL010000064.1:0-3749 GCA_035558375.1 Polyangiaceae bacterium | reverse complement strand
GCGGCGCAAAATCGGCAATTTCGAGCCGAATCCGGGGCGGTGCGCGGCGTGGCACGAATGCTGCTGAAGAGCCTGGTCGAAAGGCAAACACCATGACCACGCCCAAGATCGTCCTCGCACTCGCCACTCTCCTCGCAGCTTGCTCCGGGCCTCGGGTTCCTGCTGCCGTCGGTCCGACGGCTAGGGGCGCTGTTTGCGAGGGTGGCAGCGTCCGTGGTGACGCCGACCTCGGGCGCTTCGCACGGTGCGAGCGCGTGAACGGCGATCTCGACATCGTGGCGGTGACCGACTTGCAGGCGCTCAGCCATCTGCGTTACGTGAACGGCACGCTGGCCATTCACCGCACCGAGCGCCTTTACTCTCTCTCGGGTCTCGAGAGCCTGCGGCGCGTGGAAACGCTGCTCATCGAGCGAAACCGCGGGCTCATCAGCGTGGAGGGCCTCGGCTCTCTGAGCCGTGCCGAGACGATCCGCATCATCGGAAACCCGCGCCTCACGAGCACGCGCGGGACGCTCGATGGCCTCGGGCGTGTCGCGACCGAGGTCAAGATGTTCGACAACGCCGGACTGCGTGCGGAAGGGTTCGCGATGGAGTCGCGGGTTTCGGCGCTCTGATCGTCGGGGTGCGCCGTATCCCGGGGCGGGCTCGGGCGGGCGATTTGCCGCCGATCCTTGCTATGCTCCGGATTCGACGCGAGCTCCTTGCTGGTCGCGCCGCCCGGATCTCGTGAGACTCCTCAAAG
Organism: Polyangiaceae bacterium; assembly: GCA_035558375.1. GTDB lineage: Bacteria > Myxococcota_A > Polyangia > Polyangiales > Polyangiaceae > PMG-095. The sequence continues at coordinate 3,007 of DATMCL010000064.1, read as the reverse complement.
TTGCTGCCGCCGCGCTGAATCAGACGCCTCTCGCGTGGGCGGCGAATCGCGACAACATTCGCGCGGCCATCGAGCGGGCGCGGGGGGAAGGCGTCGGGATCCTCTGTCTGCCGGAGCTCTGCATCAGCGGGTACGGGTGTGAGGACGCGTTTCTCGCTCCCTTCGTGCGCGAAACGGCGCTCGACGTGCTCCACGAGCTCTTGCCCGAGACCCGCGGCATCGTCGTGAGCCTGGGTCTGCCGCTCCAGCACGCGAAGGCGGTGTGGAACGCGAGCTGCCTCGTCAGCGACGGCAAGATCGTGGGGTTTGCGGCGAAGCGAGCCCTCGCGGGCGACGGGATCCATTACGAGCCGCGCTGGTTCAAGCCCTGGCCTGCCGGCACGCGCACCCGCGTCACGCTGCGCGGGCAGGAGCACCCCCTCGGCGATTTCGTGTTCGAGGTGGGCGGCGTTCGGATCGGGTTCGAGATTTGTGAAGACGCCTGGATGGCGAAACGTCCGGGCGCGGAGCTCGCGGCGGAAGCCGTCGACGTGATTTTGAATCCGAGCGCGAGCCACTTCGCGTTCGGTAAGCACGAGATCCGGCGGCGTTTGGTGCTCGAGGGATCGCGCGCATTCGGCGTGACCTACGTCTACTCGAACTTGCTCGGAAACGAGGCGGGCCGAGCCATCTACGACGGCGATGCGCTCGTCGCTTCCGCGGGACAAGTCGTGGCGCGCGCGGCACGTTTTTCGTTCGCGCGCGTGGAGCTCGCTGCGGCCGTCGTCGATCTCGATCTCGAAGGCGTACGGCAGGGCGCGCTCGCGAGCTACCAGCCGAACCTCGGCGACGCGTCCGGCGCGCTCGTGAGCGCGCCATTCCGCTATCCAGAAGCCTCCGGGGGCGTGACACGCGAGCCGCCCCCCGAAGCGTGGGAGCTGACGCCCACCACGAAGGAAGAAGAGCTGACGCGAGCGCTCGGGCTCGGCCTTTTCGACTACGTGCGAAAATCGCGCTCGCGCGGGTTCGTCGTTTCGATGAGCGGCGGGGCGGACTCGGCGCTCGTCGCATCGCTGGTTGCGATGATGGCGCGCTCTGCCCTCGCAGCGCTTGGCCCGGAGGAGCTCCGCTCCCGGTTGCCGTTTCTCGAGGACGCCTCGCTCGCCTCACCCTCCGCGCTCGTGAAACGCCTGCTCACGACGGTGTACCAAGCGACGGCGCACAGCTCGGAGACGACGCGCCGCGCCGCGCGCGAGGTGGCGACGGCGCTCGGCGCGCGCCATCTCGAGCTCGATGTCGAGGAGCTGGTCGTGGGCTACCGCACGCGGATCGAGTCTGCGCTCGGCCGCGGGCTCGACTGGCATACGGACGATATCGCGCTGCAGAACGTGCAGGCGCGGGCGCGCGCTCCGAGCGTCTGGCTCGTCGCCAACCTCGAGCGGGCCCTCCTGCTGTCGACTAGCAATCGGTCGGAGGCAGCGGTCGGCTACGCGACGATGGACGGCGACACGGCGGGCGGGCTCAGCCCGATCGCGGGGGTGGACAAGAATTTCGTGCGCGCTTACCTGCGCTGGCTCGAGCGGCAGGGCCCTGTCGGGCTCGGGCCGATTCCGGCGCTTTCGTTCGTCAATGCGCAGGCGCCGACGGCAGAGCTCCGGCCGCCTTCGGCGGAGCAGACCGACGAGGGCGATCTGATGCCGTACGACGTGCTCGACGCGATCGAGCGCGCCGCCATTCGCGACAAGCGCTCGCCGCGGGAGATCCTCGCGCTTTTGCGCGCCGATTTTCCTGCTCACGAGCGGGCCGCGCTCGTGCTGTGGGTGAAGCGGTTCTTTCGGCTGTTCGCGCAGAACCAGTGGAAGCGCGAGCGCTACGCGCCGAGCTTCCACCTCGACGACGAGAGCCTCGACCCGAAGACTTGGTACCGCTTTCCGATCCTCTCGGGAGGCTTCGAGCGCGAGCTCGAGGGGCTCGGCGACCCGTAGCCGGGGGGCGCGCTACTCGTCTCTGACGCTGACCAGGCAGACGTTGAACGGCACGTCGGTCGCCTTGCTCGGCATGACGAGCTGAATGCTCGTGATCGGCGTACCGGGCGTGAAATACGCGCCGTCGCCACCCACCCAGCACTCCGTATTGAAGCTCGAGTACGGGATGGTGATGACGCCGCTCGTTCCGACGAGGGGCTCGTAGCAAAAGCGCGTGTCGCCGCTCGCGATCTGCACGCGGAGATCGCTGCTGCCCGTGTTCGTGTAGCTGATCTGTAGTCCGGCGCCCGCGGGAGCCGTCGTCAGCTCGGGCGCGTCCAGAATCGGCTCCTGATTGACGTTGAAGCCGAAGCTCGCGTAGCTCTGGAAGAGCTCGTCGCCGATGACGGTTCCGCTCGCGCACAGGCAGCTTGGGCTCGCGCACGCGCCGAACTCTTCGGGGTCGATGATCGTGCCGAACGAGTCGATGGCGGTGAAGGCGTAGCCGTGGAAGCACGTCGTGCCGGGGCTCGTCACGTAGCCGCCGGATTCGACGTTGAACGCGTCGCCGCACTCGCCGCTCGGCGGGTCGCCGCCGCCCGTGCCGGAGCCGCCGCCCGTAGCCCCGGATCCGCCGTTGGAGACGCTGCCGCCCGTGCCGCCGTTCGACACGGTGCCGCCGATGCCGAGGTCGCCGCCCGTGCCGCCGATCACGAGGTCGCCGCCGCTGCCGAGGTCGCCGGTGCCGCCGTTCGAGACGGTGCCGCCGATGGCGAGCGTTCCACCGTCGGCGACCGAGCCTCCGTTCGAGGAACCTCCGCGCGCGCTCCCGCCACCCTGCGAGACCGACCCACCGTTGCTCGTGCTGCCGCCCTTGCTCGTCGTGCCGCCTTTGCCGGTCGTGCCGCCCTTGCTGGTGCCGCCCGTCGCGCCTTCGCCGCTCTGACCGCTGTCACCGCCGTCGTCGTCGTCGTCGCTGTTGTGATTATCGGAGAAAATCGAGCAGCCCGCGGCCAAAGCGACCGCTGCGACCAGCGAGACCGAGCGTCCCCATGACGTCTTAC
>DATMCL010000063.1:0-7050 GCA_035558375.1 Polyangiaceae bacterium | reverse complement strand
CCAGGGCGGCACGGGCGGACGCGGCGGACGCGGTGGTCGTGGCGGTATGGCCGGCATGGAGATGGCCGGCACCTCGGGCGGCGGCACGGCGGGAACGGACGCCGCCGGAACAGCAGGAACCATGGCTGGTGGTAACAACGCCGGTACGGCCGGAACGACCGCGAACGGCGGCGCCGGCACGGGCGGCGGCGGCACGGCGGGCACGTCCACGGCTGGCAAGGGCGGCTCGGGCGGCAGCGCAGGCAAGGCCGGAAGCTCGAGCGCGGGCTCCGGTGCGAAGCCGTCGGGCGGCTCCGGTGGCAGCAGCGACGACGACAGCGGCTGCGGCTGCTCCGTCCCGCGCGGCAACAACCACGGAACGCTGGCGCTCGTTGCGGCCGGCGCGCTCGTGACGCTGATGCGCCGCCGTCGCCGCAACCGCTAAGGAGCGTACAGGTTCGCCGCGGCGATGTGCTCCAGCACTCGCCGCGGCACGAGCCACGCGAGCTCGCGCGCCGCTTCCGGCTCGGTGCGGCGCGCGAGGAGCTCGCGGACCCGGGTCGACGAGACCTCGGGGAGCACCGCGGGACCGAGCCCAGGGCGTTCGTGGCCGACGCGCGCGAGAACGAGAGGCGGGGCCAGCGCCTGCACGCGGGGGAAGTCGTGCCACGCACCGGTTTCGGCGAGCACGTCGCTCCCGATGACGAGCCGGAGCGGGCGCTCGGGATTGTCGGCCTGCAGCCGCTCGAGGAGCCGCACCGTGTAACTCGGTCGCGGAAGCTCGGCCTCGATGCCCGAAACCTCGACGCCCGGCTGTCCCTCGAAACAGCGCCGGCAGAGCTCGAGCCGCTCCTCGAACGGCGACAGCGGCTTGCCGAACGGGTGCTCGAACGTGGGCACGACGAGCACCCTCTGAACGTCGCCGAGCGCGAGCACGTAGCTCGCGACGAGCAGGTGCGCGACGTGCGGCGGATCGAAGCTTCCGCCAAGGATGGCGAGGGTGGGGGAAGTCACCGTCACCTCTCTACGAGCGTGCCGAACAGTCCCACGCCGCCTGCCGTGAACACGACGTCGAAGACGCCCATGAGGCGGAAGTAGTCGCCGAGCTCGGAGAGCGGGGCGCCGGTGAAGAGCTCGCGCGTGCCGGCGACGGCGGCGAGCAGCGTCGGTGAGACGAGCGGGAACAAGACGATCGCGAGCAAGAGGTCGCGCGCCCCGGTGCGCACCGTCATGGCGCCGAACAGCGTGCCCGCCGCGGCGACGCCCGGCAGCGCCACGAGGGCGATCAGCGCGAGCCCCAAGCCGTAGCGTCCGAGGTCGAGCGAGAAGAAGAGGGCCGTGAGCGGGATCACGACGGCGCTGATGAGCAGCAAGAACGTGAGGATGCCGAGCGCCTTGCCGACGAACAGCGCGCTCCGGCTGAGCGGCGCGACGATCAGACCGTCGAGCGCCCCCTCCTCGCGCTCACGCTGCCAGCTCTTGCCGAGCGCGAGCACCGCCGCAAACGTCACGGAGAGCCAGATGACGCCGGAGGCGACGAGCCGAGCGCTCGCGGGCCCCCCGAACAGCGACAAGGACGCGAGCACGACCACTAGCACCGCAAAAAACCCGCTCGTGACGACGACCTCGCCCGTGCGGGCCTCGATCATCAAGTCCTTCCGCAGGACGATGAGCGTCTGGGCGGACCAGCCGGGCAAGCGGCGGGGGGCCGCTCCCGCCGGCTCGCGAGCCACGGCCGCGTCCTGCATCGCCGGATGGTAGCCCTTTTTCGCCGGAGCGGGGCGGCGGCGCCCCGCGTGGGGGGAAGCTCCGCTGAGCTTGCTTCGGCGAGCGGAGCGAGCACGCCGAAGGCGGCGGGGGAGCGGTCGCGTAGCGAGCCGCGAGCAGAGCGAGCACGCCGAAGGCGGCGGGGGAGCGGTCGCGTAGCGAGCCGCGGGGGCAAGGCCCCCTGTAACCGGCGAAGCGAGCCGCGGGGGCAAGGCCCCCTTCCAATAAGAGGGCGGCGCGTGCCGCCCCGTGAACAACGCTCGCGGGAGTGTCGGGACGCGGCTAGAGTCCCGCCCGCATGCCCGCCTTCCGCTTCGAGCACGTCTTCGACTGCAGCCAGACGACGTTCTGGGAAAAGGTGTTCTTCGACGCCGAGTACAACCGCCGGCTCTTTTTCGACGAGCTCCATTTCTCCGAATGGAACGAGCTCGAGCAAAAACACGAGGGTGAGCGCGTGGTGCGCTTCGTGCGAGCGGTGCCGCCTGCCCCGGACCTACCGGGACCACTCAAGGCCGCCCTCGGCAACGGCGTCGGCTACGAAGAGCGCGGCGTGTTCGAGCGTTCGAAGAATTGCTACGACGCGCGCGTGAGGCCCAATAGCCTCGGCGACCGCGTCGTCATCGAGTTCTCGTTTCGAACGGAACCGATGGGCGCTGGGAAATGCCGGCGCATCGTCGACGGCACGGCCGCCGCGCGGGTGATGCTCGTCGGCGGCATGCTCGAGCAGCGGATGATCTCGGATCTCCAGCGCTCGTACGAGAAGAGCGCCGTCTTCACGAACCGCTTCGTGGCCGAAAAAGGCTTCAGCTAAGCGCGCCCGCGCGCGCTGCCACGCGGGGCAGCGCGCGATCCGCGAGCGCGCGGCGAGCCGCTACTTGCTCGCGGGCTTCTTCGCGGCTGCCTTCTTCGGCTCCTTCGGAGCGGCAGCGGCCTTCTCGGCCTTGGGAGCAGCAGCGGCCTTCGGAGCGACGGCGGCCTTCTCGGCCTTGGGAGCAGCAGCGGCCTTCTTCGCCTTCGGCGCGGCCTTCGCAGGCGCCTTCTTCGCACGCTTGTCGGCACGAGCGAGCGAGCCGTGCAGATCGAGCAGGCGCGGAAGCGGGTAGCCTTCGAGGCTCGCGGCGTAGCCTTTGTCCTTGGTACGCTTCGCGAGCTCGACGATCGAGCCGATGAGCTTCTCGCGCGAGCCGAAGGCCTCCTTCGCGCGCGTGAGCACGTCGTGAAGGCGCAGCAGCTTCGCGTTCGAAACCTTGCCGAGACCCTTGGTTACGTTCACGCGCTCGACCCAAAGCTCCTTGGTGGCGAGCTTCTGGACGGCGGCGATCAGCTTCTCTTTGCTCTCGAAGCGCTCCTTGACGGAGCCGAACGGCGACTTGCTCATGGTATTCCTCGGCCGAACGGGCCGTTTTGGGGTTGCCGCTTCTAGCAGTCAGCTTCGGGCGCCGCAAACCCTGCGGTGAAGAGGCCTCGCGACAACCTTCCAGCCAGGGTGAAAGCAGCCTCGGCGCGCGCTCGGGATGACGCTCGCGGGAGCCGGTGGTACGCGGCCGCGCCATGAAGCCGCGCCTGCGCTTCGCACCATCACCCAGCGGATACCTTCACATCGGCGGCGCGCGCACCGCGCTCTTCAACTGGCTCTGGGCGAGGAACCAGGGCGGTCTGTTCGTGCTGCGAGTCGAAGACACCGATCAGGAGCGCTCGAGCCTCGACAGCGTCAAAGCGATCCTCGACGCGATGCGCTGGCTCGGCATCGACTGGGACGAGGGGCCCGAGGTCGGAGGCCCGGAGAAGTACGGCTCCTACTTCCAGAGCGAGCGCAAGGCCATCTACCGCGAGCACACCGAGAAGCTCATCAGCACGGGGCACGCCTATCGCTGCTACTGCACGAAGGAGGAGCTCGACCGCGCGCGCGAGGAGCTCAAGGCGCGGAACCCGAAAGCGCAGTTCGTCTATCCCGGCACCTGCCGCTACCGGAAGGACCAGCCCGACCTACCCTTCGTGGTGCGCTTCAAGTCGCCACAGGAGGGCAGCACCGACTTCGTCGACAAGGTCTTCGGCCCGATCGCGACGCCGAACAAGGCGCAGCAGGATTTCGTGCTCGTTCGCACCGACGGCTACCCGCTCTATAACCTCGCGGCGACCATCGACGACCACCTGATGGACATCACGCTCGTCGTGCGCGGCCGCGATCACATCGGAAACACGCCGCAGCAGGTGCTGCTCTACCGCGCGCTCGGCTGGGAACCGCCGGAATTCGCGCACCTTCCCATGATGCTCTCGCCCAAAGGGGAGAAGCTCAGCAAGCGGCACGCCTCCGTCTCGGTCGACGAGTACCGCGAGCGCGGCTACCCGCCCGGCGGCGTCCTCAACTACATCGTGCGCTTCGGCTGGTCGTCGGGCGACCAGGAGATCTTCAGCCGGGACGAGCTCGTCGCGAAGTTTGGCTGGGACCACGTGAACAAGAGCGACGGCAAGTTCGACGAGAAGAAGTTTGCCGACGTGGCCTTCGAGCATCTGAAGCGTCCAGAGCTCACCTCGCTCGCCGACTACGCAAAAAATGTGCGCCCGTTCCTCGCCGAGCGGGGCCTCCCCTCCCCTGGCGAGTCGGAGCTCACGGCGGCGATCCCGGGCGTCCGCGAGCGCGCCCGCACCTACAAGGACGCGGCGTCGGACCTCGACTTCTACTTCCGCGACATACCGCAATTGGACGAGAAGGCGCGTGACAAGCACCTGAACCTGACCTCCGCTGCCTTGGTGGCGGAGTTCGGCGAGGCGCTCGGTAAACTCCGCGCGTTCGAGGTCGCGGGCCCAGTCACTGCTCAGGCTTTCAAGCAGTTCATGGACGATTGGTGCAAGGATCGCGGCATCGTTTTCAAGGACGTTGCCCAGGCGATCCGGGTTGCGCTCACCGGACGGTCCGCGAGCCCGCCGCTCGACGAGGTCATGTCGGTTCTCGGAATTGCCCGCACGGTCGAGCGCCTCAAGCGCGCGCCGAGCCTCATTCCCGCCTGACGCTCGTGTAGGCTCGGCCCCGAATGCTTGCCCCCGTGGCCTCCGCGCTGCCCGCGATTCCGCTGACGCGGCTTTCGGAGCCATCGTACTTCGAGTCGATCCTGGCGTTCACGCCCGTGAAGGCCTTCGTGCCGGTGCCCGTGCTCGCGTGCCTCGCGCCGCTCATCTGGTGGTTCTTCCGCGACACCTGGCGCGCGCTCGACGCCGAGGCCGCCGAGATGAAGAGCCTCGCCATCGACCGCCCCGACTACCGACCCGCGGCGTGCTTCGTCATCGTCGCCGTCGTGCTCACGCTGCAGGAGTACTACGGCGGAAGGCTCGTTTACGACGGGATCCTGAGGCCCTGGCTGCGGGAGCTCGAGGCGCACGGACACCCGTGGCTCAAGACCGTTCAGTACGACGAGCTCTACAGCTACGGCTGGTGGGCGGCCTCCCGCATTCTCGGCTACGTCTTCATCCCGTTCCCGCTCTGGAAGCTGCTCTTCCCCAAGGACAGCCTGCTCGACATGGGCCTGCGCGGGCGGGGGTTCTTCGGGCACATCTGGATCTACGGCCTCTGCCTGGCCGTGGTGCTGCCGGCGATGCTGCTCGTGGCGCGCCAGCCCGACTTCGGCACCTACTACCCGTTCTACAAGCAGAGCTCCCGCAGCCTCTCCGACCTCTTGATGTGGGAAGCCATGTACGGGGCGCAGTTCTTCGCCCTGGAGCTATTTTTCAGAGGTTTCATGCTCGGGGCGCTCCGCCGCGCCATGGGGTCCGCCGCCATCTTCGCCATGGCGACGCCCTACTGCATGATCCACTACGGCAAGCCCTACCTGGAGACGAACGGCGCCATCGTCGCCGGGATCGTGCTCGGCTCCCTCTCGATGCGCACGCGCAGCATCTACGCCGGGTTCCTCGTGCACATCACCGTCGCGTTCAGCATGGATTTTCTGGCGCTCTGGCGGCGCGACGCTTTTCCCCACGTGTGGTGGCCTCCCACCTAGCCCGCCACGGCGACCCTGGCCCCGACGCCCCAGCACGCCGCGGCGGCGCAGGCGCGGCCGCTCGGATCACCGTCGCGCGCCGCTGTAGATCCGCTATAGTGGCCCCGAGCTTTCACCCCCGACGGCCGTTCGTACCGACACACCGACGCGAACACTTAGCAGGACCGAAACAGCTTTGACGATTCACGGCGGCAAACTCGTGGCCTCGGCTATGGACGCAGCTCTCGACGTTTCTCGACGCGCACCCAGCGGCACACCCGATCAAGCGAACGGCTGGTCGCCGGAACGGAGCGCGCAGCGCTACCAGATCACGGGCTGGGGCTCGCCCTACTTCCAGGTGAACGCACGCGGTCAGGTGGAGGTGACGCCCAACCCCGACCGCGCCCAGTGCATCAACCTACACGAGCTCACGCTCGAGCTTCGCGCGCGCGGCCTCGAGCTGCCGCTCTTGATTCGTTTCTCCGACATCGTCGCCGATCGCATCAAGCGCCTGAACGAAGCGTTCGGTAAAGCCATCGCGGAGTACGAATACCCCGGCAGCTACCGCGGTGTGTACCCGGTGAAGGTGAACCAGCAGCGCCACCTCGTGGAGGAGATCGTCCACTACGGCCGCGCCTGGAGCTTCGGCCTCGAAGCAGGCAGCAAGCCCGAGCTTCTGATCGCTCTCTCCGTGATGCAGGACGTCGGCGGCCTCATCATCTGCAACGGCTACAAGGACCAGAAGTACATCGAGACCGCGCTCGTCGCGCAGAAGTTCGACAAGACGGTCATCGTCGTGCTCGAGCGCCTCGAAGAGCTCGACCTCGTCTTCCGCGCCTCGGAGAAGGTGGGCATCAAGCCGATCCTCGGCGTGCGCGCCAAGCTCACGACGCGCGGCGTCGGTCGTTGGGCGGATTCGGCGGGCGACCGCGCGAAGTTCGGCCTCACGACGAGCGAGATGGTGGAAGTCGTCGACCGCCTCGCCGAGCGCGGCATGCTCGACTGCCTCCAGCTCCTCCACTTCCACATCGGTAGCCAGATCTCGAGCATCATCCCGATCAAGAACGCCATGCAGGAGGCGTCGAACATCTACGTCGAGCTCGCGAAGATGGGCGCGAAGATGGGCTTCCTCGACGTGGGCGGCGGCCTCGCCGTCGATTACGACGGCTCGAAGACGGACTTTCACGCCTCCAAGAACTACCAGCTCGAGGAGTACGCGGCCGACGTCGTCTCCCACATCCAGGCGGCGTGCAACAAGAGCGAGCTTCCCGTCCCGACCCTCGTGAGCGAGAGCGGGCGCGCCATCGCGGCGCATCACTCCGTGCTCGTG
>DATMCL010000062.1:0-11390 GCA_035558375.1 Polyangiaceae bacterium | reverse complement strand
TCGATGATGTTCTTGAGCTCGCGAACGTTGCCGGGAAAGTCGTACTGCTTGAGCTTGGCGAGCGCCTCGCTCGAGAGACCCGCAGCGGGCTTGCGCATGCGGCGCGCACACTGATCGACGAACACCTGCGCCAAGTCGGCGATCTCCTCGCCGCGCTCGGCGAGCGACGGCACGTTGAGCACGAAGACGCTCAGCCGGTGGTAGAGGTCTTCACGGAATTTGCCGGCCTTGACGAAGGCGTCGACGTCGCGGTTCGTCGCGGCGATGACGCGCACGCTGACCTCGATCTCGCGCTCGCCGCCGAGCCTCCGGAAGCGCTGTGCGTCGAGGAACTTCAGGAGCTTGGCCTGCGAGTGGTCCGGCAGCTCCGCGATCTCGTCGAGGAACAGCGTCCCCTTGTCCGCCATCTCGATCAGCCCGCGGCGCGACGTGCGCGCGTCGGTGAACGCGCCGCGCTCCCAGCCGAACAGCGTGCCCTCGATGAGATCGGCCGGAATCGCCGCGCAGTTCACGTCGACGAAGGGCGAATCGGTGCCGGCCGGCGGATAGGTGAAGCGATGCAGCGCCTCGGCCGCATGCTGCTTGCCGGCGCCCGAGGGCCCCACGAGCAGCACGGGGGTGAACGGGCTCTTCGCGAGCTGCTCGAGCGTATGCATGAAGCTGCGCATCGCCGCGCTCTTCGGCGCCGGCGCGTGCGGCTGCGACAGCCGCTGGCTGAGCTCGAGACGATCGCGGAGGCCGCGCACCTCGAGCGCCTTCTTCACCTTGAGCAGGAGATCCGTCGGTTGCACCGGCTTTGCGAGGTAGTCCACGGCGCCCGCGCGCAGCGCCTCGACCGCGTTGGAGATGTCCGCGTACGCCGTCACCATGATGACGAGCGGCGCCGAATGACCCTCGGCGCTGATCTCGCGCAAGAGCTCCATGCCGTCGCCGTCGGGCAAGCGCCGATCGAGCAAGACCACGTCGGGCACGGCGCGATCGATCTCCTTGCGGGCGCGCGCCAGGTTGCTCGCGGTGCGCACCTCGAACCCTTCGGGAACGAGTGCGCTCTCGGCGAGAACGCGGAATATCTGCTCGTCATCGACGATGAGAACGGTGGGTTTCAAGCGTTACCTCCTGGCAGGGTCAAAACGAACGTCGCGCCTTGCTCGCTCGGGGCGAGCACCAGCTGGCCGCCGTGGGCGCGCGCAATGCGCTGCGAAAGCGCGAGGCCGATGCCGACGCCGCTCGGCTTGCCCGAGTGGAACGGCTCGAAAAGCTGCGCCGTGATCCCTTCGGCCAATCCGGGACCGTTGTCGGAAACCTCGAGACGAATGCCGGTCGGGTCGGCCGGGTCGCGCGTCAAGTGCACGTCGATGCGCGGTGTGCCCGCGGACGAGCTCACCGACACGGCCTCGATCGCGTTCGTGATCAGATTCGAGAGCACGATGTGAAAGAGCTGGGGATCGAGCTCGCACGCGAGCTCTCCGGGTGGCAGCGACAGCTCGAGCGAGACGCCCGCGTCCTTGGCCGCGTGCTCGAGCAGGGACGTGACCTTGGGCACGAACTCGGTGAGATCGACGCGCACCTTGCGCGGCACGATGCCCTTCGAGAACGTCATCAGCTCGGCCGTGAAGTTCGTGAGGCGCGAGATCTCACCGCGCAGCTCCTGCAACGCCGTCGCACGGCCCGGTGCGCGCTCGTCGCACGCAAGCTCGGCAGCCATGCGGATGCCGTTGAGCGAGTTCTTGACCTCGTGCGCGATCAGATTCGCCGCTTCGCCGACGCGCTGGAGCCGTTCCTCGCGCACCGCCTGCTCCTCCGAGCGGCGGAACGCTTCGAGCGAGCGCCGCAAGAGCGCGACCAGCACGAAGAGCGGGACGGCGGCGATCGCGAGCGCGACGGCGAGGCGCGTCTGGATACGGCGCCGCGCCTCGCGCAGGAGCTCCTTTTCGGGGACCAGCAGCGATAGCTCGAGCTCGGTGCCCTGCACGGGCGACGTCGCGACCACCGTGCGGGTTCCGGATAGGTCCAGCGTCGTGACGCGCGCGCCCTCGTCCCGCGCGAACGCGCGTCGCCAGCCCTCTTCCGTGGCGTAGGGAGGCGGCGCCGGCGGATAGACGATCTGCCCGCCGCGAGCGGAGAGCACGGTGCTCACGTCCGCGCGCGCGCCGCCCACCGTCAGCATCTCGCCGTGCTTCAAGTCGACGGCGCCGAGCAGGGCGCCCGTGAGTGCGTTGGAACGAACGATGGGCGAGACGACGTAGAGGATCGCGTCCTCGGAGCGCTCGGGGTCGACCGGCACGATGTGCACCGAGCGCCCGCGCAGCACGTTCACGAACCACGACCGGTCGCCGAAGCTCTGGCGCGGCAAGAAGTGCTCGGGTTCTTGCCAGAGCACGCGTCCGTCGGTACCGAGGATCGCCACGCCGAGGTTGAAAGCCGTGCTGCGCTGGTGCGATAGGCTGACGAGGCTCTTCTCGGGCGAGAGGTTCTGGTCGAGCAGGCTCACCTCGGAGCGGAGGCCGAGACGCCGCAGCTGCTGAACGAGCAGATCGAGATAGCGGACGAGGTAATGGCCGCGGAGGTTCGCCTCGGCGAGCAGCTGGTCGCGCAGCTGGTCCTCCTCATGAGAGCGCTCCGTCGTGAGGACGCCGATCACGAGGGCGAGCGCGGCCGCAGCCGCAGCCAAGTAAATGCCGACGGCCGCTCGCGCGAAGCGGGTGTGCGCCGCGGCAAGCGCCGTCGCGGTGCCTCTGGCTGCCGACTCAGGCTCGCCCATGGATGAGGCCCCGGACAGCAAGCTGCGTGCCGGAACTTTTCGTTCAGATTTGCAGGCTTTTTTTATCCCGGCGTCCTGATGTGAATATTTTATTCACAAGACTATGAAAAAAATGTTCAGCGCTCCCCGTGAATTCCAGTGTCACCGAACGCGAAGGCAGCCGTCACAGAGGAAGGCGTAGATCTGTTGGGTGAGGACCTCGGCGCTCTCCTCGGTCAGGCCGAGCGTTACCGCTTGATAGAGGAGCTCCTTCAACGCGCCGAGCGCCATGTAGGCGAGCACGCGGGGCTCACCGTCGGCGACGATCCCGAGGGTCTGTCCCTCCTTCAGGGTCTCGACCAGCAGGCCGACCATGTTGTCATAAAAGACAGCGAGCTTCCGATCGAACGTCGGATCCACGCCCACGGCATCCGTGAGCAGAATCTTCGTCATGGGACGCTCGGCCAAGCAGGTGCCGATGATGCGCCGAATATTCTCATGCACCTGCTCGCCAACGCTGCGCGACGGATCGTCCGTGACGATGCGAACGATCGCGACCGCAACCTGTGAGCCGAAGCGGTCGATGAGATCGCTGAAGATCGCCCGCTTGTCCTCGAAATAGAGGTAGAAGGTCCCACGCGCTACGCCGGCCTGGAGGGCGATGTCGTCGATGGTGGTGAGGTGGTAGCCGCGCTTCGCGAAGAGTCCGCGCGCCGCGTGCAGGATTTGCTGACGCCGCTCGGCCTTCGCGACAGGCGGCCTGCGCTTTTTTGCCACACGAGGCACCGCCGAAGAATAGGAGGAAGCCGGAGCGAGCACCAAACCCTTGGGAGTTTCCTGCCTCCCGTCGGGCGGTCTCGTCGTCACGGCACGGCTGTTTTTGCCCGCCAAACTGCTCGCCCTTCCTTAAGCGTCACAGAAAGCGCGCCGCTCACGAGCCCACCGAAGAGTAGTGGAATGGAAAATGACCGTGCGTGTTTTTTCTTGAGCGAGCCCCCAACTCGAAAGTCTCTAGGTGTAGGTACGTTGAGATTAACCCGCCAAAATGCCCCAGTCTCAATTCGGGCCACCACGACAGAACCGGCTCACGCTCAGGCACCCCGGTCGCGGCGAGCGCGCAAGCGCGCTCGCTCTAGGCCAAACCAAAGCGATCGAGCCCGAGCGAGATCGCGTGACGGAGAGGCGGGGCTGCGCCCACTAACCGACTGCGGGTTGACGTTGCCTAGGGTCGGCCCCAGACGAGTAAGAGCGCCTTGCAACAGCGAAGCCAGATCGACCATCATGAGGGGGTTCGACAGGCGAAGTCTGTTCGGGGCGCGGGGTCCACAACAGCACGATTAGGCGCGGGGTCAGCTTGGAAACGAACGGTTTGGTGAACAAGGTCAGGGCTAAGAAGCGCGCGCGTAGCGCGGCGACGGCTGTAGGTCTTTCGGTCCGCGTGCCGGAAGTCTGGAAGCAGCTCGTCGCTGGGCGACTACCGGTGACACGGTTCTACGAGCGCTCGGGTCGTCGTTACATCGTCGTAACCCCTTCGGGTGGTAGTGACGAGCTGACAGCGCGGCAACGACAGATTGTCGCTTTCCGCGCCTACGGCGAGACGACGAAACACGTCGCACACGAGCTCGGCGTTTCGGAGCCCACCGTCATCCGCGAAATCGGAACGGCGCTTCGAAAGCTCGGTCTCTCGAGCGAGGTCGAGCTTCCAATTCTCTTCGGAGCCGCGCTACGATCGGGGCGTCGTGCGTAGAGCAGGTGTACGTAGGTCCAAGGCGAAGAAGCCGCGTTCGGGCTCGCAAGGAAAAGCGTCGCGTTCGAGCGGGCCGGGGACGACTCCGTCCACGGGCCGCGTGCGGCAGTGGGTGAAGCAGTCACCCTTCCGCATCCCCAAGGGGATGAAGGTCGCGAAGACGAGCGAAAAGGGTAAATCCGTGCTCGTGGTGAGCTTCCCCGTGCCGGACATCGACTGGCAGAAGGAGCTCACGGAGGCCGAGATCGCGGTCGTGCACGACGTCCTCGCCGGCCTTTCGAACGCGGAGATCGGCGATAAGCGTGGGACCGCCTTGCGCACCGTCGCGAATCAGGTCGCCGCCATCTTCCGGAAGCTCGGCGTGAGCTCGCGCCTCGAGCTCAGCCTCTACGTGCTGAGCGATCGCGCGACGCTGCGACGGCGCTAAGCGCGACGCACGAAGGCGCCGTCGCGTTACCCGACGCGTAGGTTTCGGCGTTCGTTCAACCGGCAAAACCTGCGTCCCACGGCCATGCCGTTCCGGACGGCGGGCCGCCCCCCGCCCGACGTTCGCCTGGGCCGAGCCCGATTGACGCTCGCGTCAACGACGGCATTTTTTGCTGGGAGCTTGCCTCCGGGCGCGATCTGAAGACTACTGACGCCCGTGTCACCGGGTACACGTTTCCCCCGGCGGACCAAGGGCCACGGATGAGCGATCTCGTCATCGGCATGGATGTGGGCTCGACGACGGTCAAGGCCGTCGTGATCCAGCCCGAGACCAAAGAGATCCTCTGGCACGACTACCAGCGCCATCACACGAAGCAGCCGGAAACGGTGCTCGAGTTTTTGACGCGGATCCTCGCCGCGTTCCCCGACCAGCCCGCTGACGGCTGGCGCATGTTCCTCACGGGCTCCGGCTCGGGGCCGCTCGCGGCGCCGACGGGCGGCAAGTTCGTGCAGGAGGTGAACGCCGTCACGCTCGCCGTCGAGCACAAGCACCCCGACGTGCGCAGCGTGATCGAGCTCGGCGGACAAGACGCCAAGATCATCATGTTCAAGGAGGACGAGAAGACGGGCCAGCGCACGGCCACGACCTCCATGAACGACAAGTGTGCGTCCGGCACCGGCGCGACGATCGACAAGTGCATGATCAAGGTCGGCGCGGAGCCGGGCTTCGCGACCTCGTTGCACTTCCAGGACGAAGCGCTGCACCACGTGGCCGCGAAATGCGGCGTGTTCGCCGAGACCGATATCGTGAACCTCGTGAAGGGCGGCATCCCGAAGGACGAGGTGTTGAACTCGCTCGCCGACGCGATCGTGCTGCAGAACCTCTCGGTCCTCACGCGCGGCAACACGCTGAAGCCCCGCGTGCTCTTGCTCGGCGGACCGAACACGTACCTGCCGTTCCTGCGCGAATGCTGGCAGCTGCGCATCCCGGAGACGTGGCGCGACCGCGGCTTCGACTACCCGAAGGACGTGCCTCCCGAAGAGCTGATCTTCGTGCCGAAGAACGCCGACCTCTACGCGGCGTTCGGTGCGGCCGTCTACGGCATCGCCGACGGAGGCGAGGCGGGGCGCTTCAACGGCGTGGCGAGCCTGCACGACTTCATCACCAACGGTCGCCGCGCACGGCTCGGTGAGCAGGCGGGCCCGCCGCTCTCGTCGAACCAGACCGAGACGGCGACGTTCGTCGACATGTACAAGGTGCCCAAGTTCGTCGCGCCGAAGCTCGGCGCGGGGCAGAAGGTGCGCGGCGTGATCGGCATGGACGGCGGGTCCACGTCGTCGAAGGCCGTCGTGATCGGCGAGGACGGCGAGATCCTCGCGAAGGCATACCAGCTCTCGAAGGGCAACCCGCTCCAGGACACGAAGGAGCTCATCCAGCAGCTCGTCACGCATTTCGAGAGCCAGGGCGCGGAGCTCGAAGTGCTCGGCTTCGGCGCCACGGGCTACGCTGCGGACGTGCTCGACGAGACGGTGCTCGCCGACGTGAACATCGTCGAGACGGTCGCGCACATGATGAGCGCGGTGCACTTCTTCGGCGACATCGACGTCGTGTGCGACATCGGCGGGCAGGACATCAAGGTCCTGTTCATGAAGAACGGTGACATCCAGAACTTCAAGCTGTCGAACTCCTGCAGCGCGGGCAACGGCATGCTGCTCCAGGCGATGGCCGATCAGTTCGGCATCCCCGTGACCGAGTACGCGGAGACGGCGTTCAAGGCCGAGCTCGCGCCGAAGTTTTCGTACGGCTGCGCGGTGTTCCTCGACTCCGATCGCGTCAACTTCCAGAAAGAGGGCTACCAGAAGGAGGAGCTCCTCGCGGGGCTCGCGCAGGTGCTGCCGAAGAACGTCTGGCAGTACGTGGTCCAGATCCCTCGCCTCGCGTCGCTCGGGCGGAAATTCGTGCTGCAGGGCGGCACGCAATACAACCTCGCCGCCGTCAAGGCGCAGGTCGATTACATCAAGCAGCGCGTGCCGAACGCCGAGGTGTTCGTGCACCCGCACACGGGTGAAGCCGGAGCGATCGGCGCCGCCATCGAGACCTTGCGCCGCTACAAGCGCTCGGGGAAGTCGCGCTTCATCGGGCTCAAGGGCATCCTGGACCTCGAGTACACGGCGACGACCAACGACTCGACGACGTGCCACTTCTGTCCGAACGAGTGCAAGCGCACGTTCATCGACGCGAAGCGACCCGACGGCTCGCAAGCTCGCTACATCTCTGGCTTCTCCTGCGAGAAGGGGACGGTCGAGAGCAAGGAAGCGATGCTCGCGCTGATGGCGGAGCGCAAGAAGACGGCGGCCGAGTTCCCGAACGTGGTCGATTACGAGTCGAAGCGCGCGTTCGTGCACCTCTACGACGCGGCGCCCATGCCCGCCGAGGGAACGCCGATCGAGGACGTGCGCGTCGTGAAGACGCTCTTCCGCGTGAAGCACGAGCGGGTCACGCGCCCCTTCCGCCGCTCGAGCGAAGCCGCCGCGAAGCGCCGCAAGACGCTACGCGTCGGCATCCCGCGCGTGCTCAACATCTACTCGACGGCGCCCTACTTCCGCGCGTACTTCGAGGCGCTCGGCTTCGGCCGCTCGAACGTCGTCTTCTCCGACGCCACGAGCGAGGAGATGTGGGTCGAGGGCGGCAAGTACGGCTCGATCGATCCGTGCTTCCCGAGCAAGGTGGCGCAGGCGCACGTTCACAACCTGCTCTTCCACCACCATGAGCCCGAGCGGAAACGCCAGCTCGACTACATCTTCTTCCCGATCCTCACGCACGTGAACAACTTCGTGGCGGACACGCAAGACAACGCGTCGTGTCCGATCGTCGCCGGTACGCCCGACGTCATGAAGGCGGCGTTCACGAAGGAGGTCGATTTCTTCGCGCAGCGCGGCATCGAGTACCTCGCCCCGGCTCTCTCCTTCCAGGAGCCGATCCTGCTCGCGCGGCGCATGTTCGAAACGTTCGGCACGCGCCTCGACGTGACGGAAGATGAAAATGACCATGCGTGCCGCGAGGCGTGGCACGCGTTCGAAGCGTTCGACAAGGATCTGCAGGACAAGGGCCGCGCGATCCTCGAGACGGTCGAGGCCGAGGGCCGCATTGCCATCTTGGTGCTGAATCGGCCGTACCACTCCGACCCGGGGCTCAACCACGGGATCCCCGAGGAGTTCCAGGTACTCGGCTATCCCATCCTCTCGATTCGCTCGATCCCCAAGGATCGCGAGTACCTCGACCGCTACTACAAGGACGAGCTCGAGCGCGGAGTCATCAAGACGCCGCTCGAGTTGAACCACGTGTGGCCGGAGAACTACTCCGTGAACAGCGCGCAGAAGGTGTGGGGCGCGGCATTCGCGGCTCATCACCCGAACGTCGCCGTGCTCGACCTCTCGAGCTTCAAGTGCGGGCACGACGCCCCGACCTACGGCTTGATCGACGCCATCCTGCAGACGTCGAAGACGCCCGCCGCGGCGCTGCACGACCTCGACGCCAACAAGCCGGGCGGCTCGATCAAGATCCGCGTGAAGACGTACGCGCACTCGCTGCTCTTGCAGCAAGAGCGCCTCGAGGATCTGAACGACAAGAAGCGCGAGCTCGCGCGCCGCATCGACGAGAAGCGGCTCGAGCTCTTGCGCCTGCGCCAAGTCCAGCTCGAAGGGATGCGGCAGAAGGATCCGGCGCTCGAGCAGAGCATCGCCGAGCTCGCCGAAAAGGTGCGCGCCTACGAGGCGCCGCCCGCGGCCGTCGAGCTGCCGAAGGGCATGCTCAAGCTCGGCCGAAAGATGGCCGACGGCTCCATTCAACGCATCGAGACGACGACGGTCGAATCCACTACCGAGGCCGCTCCGACGGCCGCCGAATGATTCTTGGAACGTGAGCTCCTAGGAGAAACCCGATGACCCAGTCCCACATCTCCGATCTCGCCCCCACCACCAAGCGCAGCCTGCCGATCGCCGGCAAGAAAAACGAAACGCTCGACGTGGATGCCGAGCTCAGCCGCTTCGAGGCGGAAGAGCGCGAGCGCCTCGGCCTCGAGGTCGAAAAGCAATGGCTCGAGCAGATGGCGAACCTCACCTTCACCAAGAAGGAGAAGGGGAAGGTCACGCTGCTCATCGGCGGTCTCACGATGGCGCACGACTACCTGATCTCCGGTGCGTTCCGGAGCCTCGGATACAACGTGGTGCCGCTCGACGCGCCCGACTACGACGCGCTCCGCGTGGGCAAGGAGTTCGGTAACCGCGGGCAGTGCAACCCGACCTACTTCACGGTCGGTAACCTCGTGAAATACCTGATCCACATGCGCGATTCGCGCGGCCTCACCTCGCAAGAGGTCGTCGAGCAGTTCGTGTTCTTGACGGCCGGCGCGTGCGGCCCGTGCCGCTTCGGCATGTACGTGACCGAGTACCGGAAGGCGCTGCGTGACGCCGGTTTCGACGGCTTCCGGGTCATGCTGTTCCAGCAGCAAGGCGGCCTGAGCCAGGCGACGGGCGAGGAGAGCGGGCTCGAGCTGACCCCGCCGTTCTTCATCGGCCTCTTGAAGGGCTTGCTCGCGGGCGACGTCATCAACGGCATCTCGTACCGCCTGCGGCCGTACGAGGTGGTGCCAGGCGCCACGGACAAGGCCGTCGCCGAGGCGAAGAAGATTTGTTACGACGCGCTCTACGAGAAGCGCAGCATCCTCTGGGCTCTCCACCAGTCGCGGAAGATCTTCGAGAAGGTGGAGGTCGATCGCACGATCCCGAAGCCGAAGGTCGCGATCATCGGCGAGTTCTGGGCGATGACGACCGAAGGCGACGGCAACTACCAGCTCCAGCGCTTCCTCGAGAAGGAAGGCGCGGAGTGCGACATCCAGTTCGTCGCCGCGTGGCTGCTTTACAACGTGTGGGAGGTGCGTTTCGACACGAAGAGCCGCATGGGCCTGCGCGGTAAGGACAAGGCCAAGGCGGGCCTCGACGGCACGAACGATTTTCACGCGTTCAAGATGAAGGCGTCGCTCTGGGCCGCGGACAAGGCGATCCGCGTCGCGTTCCAGACGTTCGCCAACGTGGCCGGCTTCTACGGTTACCACCTGGCGGACATGGACGAGGTCGCGGACGTCGCCGCGCCCTTTTACAACAACGATCTCCGCGGCGGCGAAGGCCACATGGAGGTCGGTAAGCTGATTTTGAACGTCGTGAAGAGCAAGGCGACGATGACGCTGAGCGTGAAGCCCTTCGGCTGCATGCCGAGCTCGAGCGTTTCGGACGGCGTGCAATCGCTCATCACCGAGCGCTACCCCGGCACCATCTACTGTGCGGTCGAAACGAGCGGCGACGGCGCCGTGAACTTCCAGAGCCGCGTGCAGATGTACCTGTTCAAGGCGCGCCAAGCCGCGACGGAGGACTTCGAGCGAGCCCTCAAGGACACGGGCATGACGGTCGAGAAGCTCCGCGCGTTCTTGAAGGCGAACCCGAAGTACGCCGCCGGGCTCCACAAGGCTCCGCACTACGCGGCGAGCACGCCGGCGGATCTCGTGCACGAGGTCGCCGAGATCGTGGATCTCACGCCGGCCGGACGCGTCCTCCACAGCGCGCGGAAAGCGGCGCTGGGCACGTGGGAGCTCGTTGCCGAGGCGGTGCAGGGCGCGCCGGAAAGCACGCGCTCCGCGGCGGTGCTGCTCGCGCAAGCGGCGAGCGAGCTCGCCGAGATTGCGAAGGAGAAGGCCCCGGGTCTCGCGGAGTCCGCGGTCAGCGCGGCGCGCGAGCGGCTCGGCAAAATCCTGCCGTTCGCCGCACAGGCGAAGGCCGAAGGTCCGCTCGCAAGCGCGGCGGAGTGAGCGAGCGCCTCCCGGAGAGGCGTTTCGAAACAGTCCTGATTTCGGTAGGTTGAAGCGTGGCGCCCGAGCGCGAGCTCCGGGCGCCATGAAATGCCTATCAACGAGTGAACGCCGCGCCCGCGATTCGCATCATACTGCCGTATGCGTGTGTCGCGCTGGCTCGCCGCATCGCTGTTTCTCGCCGTGGCGGGCCCACTGGGCTGCGGTGACGACGACGACCAGCCGCCGCCTCCGCACCACGGTGGCAGTGCGGGCAAGGCAGGGAGCGCCGGGAAGGCGGGCGGCGCGGGAACGCATCGGGGCGGCACGAGCAGCGGCGGCGAAGGCGGTGAGAGCGAAGCCGGAGCCGGGACCGATGGTGGCAAGAGCGGAACCGGGGGCGGAGCCCCGCGAGGCGGGACGGCCGGGGTGACCACGGGCGGCGCGCCCGACGCCGGTGCAAGCGGTGACACCGGCGAAGGCGGAGCCGGGGCGCCGCCGTCCGGCGGAGGAACGGTGTCGGTGGGAGGAACCGGTGGCGATGCGACGACCGGCGGAACCGGTGGCACGACGGGCGGCACGGGCGGCACGGGCGGCACGACGGGAGGAAGCGGTGGAACGGAAGCCGGGACGGGCG
>DATMCL010000061.1:0-7920 GCA_035558375.1 Polyangiaceae bacterium | reverse complement strand
GCGCTCGTAGCGGTGCCACTGGCGGGAGGAGCCGCGCCATCCCATCGCGACGATGCCGTACGAGAGACGGCGCCAGAACGTCGTCGCGCGATCCCGGAACGTCGCGAAGTCCGGAATCATGCCCATGTACCAGAACACGATCGAGATCGTGGCGTACGTGCTGACCGCGAAGATGTCCCACTCGAGCGGGCTCCGGAACTGCGGCCACATGTCCATCTGATTCGGGATGGGCATCATGTAGTAGGGCAGCCAGGGGCGACCGATGTGGATGCCGGGGAAGATGCCGGCACAGATGACCGCGAAGATCGTCATCGCCTCGGCGAAGCGATTGATCGCGGTGCGCCAGCTCTGGCGGAGCAGGAACAGAATCGCGCTGATCAGCGTGCCGGCGTGGCCGATACCGATCCAGAAAACGAAGTTGACGATGTCGAAGGCCCACGCGACGGGGATCTGGTTGCCCCACACGCCGATGCCGGTCCAGACGAGCCAACCGATCGCGCCGAGGAAGCAGGTGAGCATCGTGAGCGCGACGGCGAACGCGATGTACCAAGCGCGCGGCGGCCGCTCCGCCTCGGCGATGCGCGAGACGTTGTCGGTGATGCGGGCGAAGGCGTTGTCGCCCGCGGGTGCGGGCACGAACGGATTCAGGTCGGTTGCGGCGGCCATCTCAGCCGAGCTCCGGGTTCGGGTTGCGGACGCGGCCGAGGTAGCGGACTCGCGGGTAGTTGTTGAGCCCACCGAGCAGCGCGTAGGCGCGCGGGGCCTGGTGCGCGGCGGCGACTTGTGAGCCCGAGTCGTTCAGGTCGCCGAACACGATCGCGTCGGCGGGGCAGGTCTCCTGGCACGCCGTGCGGATGGTGCCGTCCGGGATGCCCTGCTTCACGTTCTTCGACTTGATCTTGGCGTTCTGGATGCGCTGCACGCAGAACGTGCACTTCTCCATCACGCCGCGGGAGCGAACCGTCACCTCCGGGTTGAACACCATCGACTTGACCTTCATCTTCGGGTCGTCGGTCGGGGTGTACGGGGTGATGCCGATCTCTTTGACGTTGTAGTTGAAGAAGTTGAAGCGCCGCACCTTGTACGGGCAGTTGTTCGAGCAGTACCGCGTGCCGATGCAGCGGTTGTAGACCATGTCGTTCAAGCCCTCGCGCGAGTGCATGGTCGCGCCGACCGGGCAGACCTGCTCGCAGGGTGCGTTCTCGCACTGCTGGCAGGGGATGGGCTGGAAGGTGACCTGCGCGCTCTCGGGCTCGCCCTGGTAGTAGCGATCGACGCGCAGCCAGAGCATCTCGCGGCCTTCGGCGACGTGCGTCTTGCCGACGACGGGGATGTTGTTCTCCGCCTGGCACGCCGTGATGCACGCCGAGCAGCCCGTGCACTTGTTGAGGTCGATCGCCATGCCCCACTTGTGGCCCTCGTACGAGACGGGGGGCACCCAGAGGCTCAGGAGCGGAGGATGCGGCTCCTCCTTCGTGTCGACGAAGTGCGGGTCCTTCTTGTACTCGGCGAGCGTGGCTTCGCGCACGAGCTCGGGTGCGCGTTCCTCGGCGCCTTCGTGGCCGATCTTGTCGATGTTGTAGATGTCGTTGGTCGCCGAGAGGCGCGGCAGGCTCGCGTTCGAGCGTGCGGCGCTGCCACCCGTCGCGGCCTGGTAGCCGGCGACCGTGCGCAGCGCGTAAGCGTTGGCGCCGACCGGCGTGACCTCGGTCTTCGCGTGACCGCCGACCTGCCCCGCCGCCGTGCGGCCGTAGCCGAGGGCGAGGTGCACGGAGCCTTCCGCGCGGCCCGGCACCCACATCGCGGGCAGCGTGACGCTCTTGCCGCCGAGCGTGACCGTGACGGGCTCGCCGTCGGCGACGCCGAGCTCCTCCGCCGTGGCGGGGGCGAAGAGCGCGGCATTGTCCCACGTCATCTTCGTGAGCGGCTCGGGCAGCTCTTGTAGCCAGCCGAGGTTGCCGAAGCGGCCGTCGTACACCTTCAGGCAGGGGCCGAAGGTCACCTCGAGCTGGCCGTTCTGGAGCTTCTTTCCGCCGACGGCGCGCTCATCGAGCGCGAGCGGCTTCTGCGCCACGAGTGCTGGCGTGACGACGGGGTACGCGCTGCCCGCGACGACGCCGTCGTGGAGCGCTTTGCGGAACGCGCGCTCGTCGGGGAGCGTCGCGCGGTGCGTCGCCTTGACGAGGTCGAGCGGCTTCGCGGTCTCGCCGAGGAGCAGCGACAAGAGCTCGATGCTCGAGCGGCCGTCGTAGATCGGCGCGATGAGCGGCTGCACGAGCGAGATCGTGCCGTCCCAGGCGCGCGCGTCGCCCCAGCTCTCGAGGTAGTGCGCGGCGTTCAGGTGCCAGGTGCAGCGCTGCGACGTCTCGTCGTCGTAGAGGCTCAGGTGGATGCTGGTCTTGGCACGACCGAGCGCGGCATCGAAGCCGAGATCGCCCGGCGCCGTGTACGCGGGGTTGCCGCCCAGGACGAGCAACGTGTCCACGCGATCCTTGTTGAGCTCGTCCGCGAGCTGCTTCAGGTCCGCGATGTCCGAGGTCGTGCCCGCGAGCGGGTCCTCGACGTAGGTCACCGTGCGGCCCACGTTGCCGAGCACCGCGTTCAGGCGATGCGCGAGCGCGTGCACCTCCGCCGGCTGCGAGGGACCCGCGACCACCAGGCTCTTGCCGATGTTCTTGACGAGATCCTTGGCGAGCGCGTCGAGGAGCTTGGCCACGTGGGCCTCGCTCAGGAGCTCCGCCTTCGGGAGCGGCTGCGCGTCGCCGAGCTCGGGGAGCGGCTTCGCGAGCGCGCTCACCTTGGCATCGAGCGCGGCGGCGAACGTCTTCACCTGCTCGGCGCGGACGCCGATGCGGTGATCCGCCATCGTGCCGACCAGCGTGTGGCCGGTCTCGATCGCGTAGATGCGGTTCATCGCGCCGTCGGGCGAGCGGCCCTTCGCGATGCTGCGCGCGAGCGCGAGGTGGCCCGGGAAATCAGGCGCGAAGAGGTCGGCGTCGAGCGTGACGAGCACCTGGGCCGCTTCCGGCCGGAGCACGGCGCGGTGCGGCTTGCCGAACGCGAGCACGGAGCCCGCGCGCGCGCCGTCGCTCGATGCGGCTTCGTACGTCACCCAGCGCGCCTGCGGGAACGCCGCCGTGAAGCGCTGCTTCAAGAGCTCGAGCGTCGGCGAGGAGCTGCGCTCGGCGAGGACGCGCAAGCCGTAGCCGCGCGTGCCTCTGACCTTCGCGAAGTGTGCGTTGAGGAACGTCGTCGCGGCGGTCCAGTCCGAAGCGGCGGCACCACCGGCGCCGCGGCGCCACGGCTTGTCGCTGCGGTCCGGGTCGTAGACGCCGAGCACGCTTGCCTGATGGACGGCGCTCGCGCCTCCGAGGCTCTCCGGGTGCAGAGGGTTGCCCTCGATCTTGATCGGGCGGCCGTCGTAGCTCGTGGCGTGGAGGCCCACGGCGACGCCGTCGAGCTCCATGGCCGTGGCGTAGCGCTTCGTGCTGCCCGGAATCGTGCCCTCGGGCCGCCGCGTGAGCGGGAGCATCTTGTCTTCCTGCCAGCGGCAACCGACGCCCGCGAGGCCGAGCGAAGCGCCCATGAGCTGCATGAAGCGGCGGCGCTCCGGAGCGTTCGGCGGCACGTCGGCGGGCGGAGCCGCAAACTCGCGCTCGAGCGAGGCGCGGAACTCCGGCGTGTTGTCGAGCTCGGCGAAGCTGCGCCAAAAACGCGGACGGGCGCTGCCTGCGGTGGGCGCGGGCTCGGCACCGGCCCCGGCGGGCTCGGCGCCCTGCGCGAGCATGGGCAGGGCTTTCTTCTTCAGCGATGACATGTCGAGCAGTCCGTCGGAGGGTTGAGGTTGTTCTTCGCGCGCAGCATCTTTCCGTACTCGACGGGATCGGCGCCGTCTGGCGGAGACCAGGTCATGTTGGTGACCTCCTCCGGCGGACGCAGGTTCTTTTCAGGTGCGCGGTGGCAGTCGAGGCACCAGCCCATGCTGAGCGGCTCGCGCTGGGACACCTCTTCCATCTGGTCGATGCGGCCGTGGCAGGTGACGCAACCGACGCCGCGCGTGACGTGCGCGCTGTGGTTGAAATAGACGTAGTCCGGCAAGTCGTGGACCTTGATCCACTCCACCGGGTTGTTCGTCTCGTGGCTCTCCCGGACGGGGGCGAGCTTCTCGCTCTTCGTGTGAACGCGCGCGTGGCAGTTCATGCACGTGTCGGTCGCGGGGATCGCCGCGACGGCCGCCTGCTCGACGGTGTTGTGACAGTAGCGGCAGTCGAGACCCAGCTGCCCGGCGTGCAGGGCATGGCTATAGGGGACCGGCTGCTGCGGCTCGTACCCCACGTCGGTCGTCTTGGGCGACGCGCCGTACCAGATGAGGAAGGTGAGGTAGACGGGGGCGCCTCCGAGGACGAGGCCCGCTAGCGCTCTTGTCTTGTTCGCCCAGCGCGGGAATACGAAGAGATTCATCGAGGTCCGAGGCAGATCGGGGAGGCGTGGTCGTCGCCCGACTGGGGATCGGGCAGCGGGCGCTTTCGGGCGGCTAGGTGCCCGTTCTGCGCCAGAAATGGCTATTTCCGACGCGCGCCCTTATGCGCCGAAGACCCACAAATGTAAATGACATCGGCGGAAACGGTGATAACTACCTAGAATAACTAGGTTTTCACCGAAACGCCTCGCCCCGGAGACCGTAGCGTCGGGCGGCTACCCGGGGGAGGGTAGGGGTCCGCTACGGCCCGGTTCGGCGACGTTCAAGCTGTGGCTTTCCGCGCCGGGGCTCGGCCCCCCGCGGTCAGCGATTCCGACGCATCGTCGCCGCGACCCGAAGGCCGCGGCGACGCGCGCGTCAGAAGTCCCGCATCTGCTTGCGGATCTTGCCGATCGCCTGCTCTTGCAGCTGGCGGATGCGCTCGCGCGACAGGTTGTACTTGTCGCCGATCTCTTTGAGCGTGAGCTCGTCCTCGTTGTCGAGGCCGAAGCGCCAACGAATGATTCGCGACTCGATCGGCGTGAGCGTGCCGAGCAAGCGCTGCACTTCCTCGGCCCATTTCTGGTTCGCGAGGTTGTCGTACGGCGAGAGCATGTTCTCTTCGACGAGGAAGTCGATGAAGCGGCGACCGTCTTCGTCGCCGACGGGGCGATCGAGAGAGAACGGGGTGTCGGCGTAGAGATCCTTCACCTTGTCGAGCTTGTCGCGGGGAACGCCCGTCTCCTTCTCGAGCTCCTCGATCGAAGGCTCACGCCCCGTGCGCGCGATGATCGTCTGCGTGGCGCGCGAGACGCGGTTGTACGTGTCGAGCATGTGCACGGGAATGCGCACCGCCCGGCCCTTGTCGGCCAAGGCCCGGCTGATCGCGTGACGGATCCACCACGAGGCGTAGGTCGAGAAGCGGTAGCCGCGCGTGTGATCGAAGCGCTCCACGGCCTTCATCAGACCGATGTTGCCTTCCTGGATCAGATCGATCAGCGGGAGGCGGCCGCGGTTGTAGCGGCGCGCGATGCTCACCACCAAGCGGAGGTTCGCTTTGACGAAGCGGTTCTTCGCGCGGCGCTGCGTGCGATCGGTCTCGCGAACGCGCGCGAGGTAGCGGCGGTACGCGGGTGTATCCGGCGTCGCTTCCGGGACGACCATCTCGTCGCCGCCTTCGACGCCCTCACAGCGCGAGATGCGCTCGGCGTTCGCCATCCAGATGCGATCCGAATCGGGGAGCCGAACCTCACGACCGAGCGCCGCAGAGAGATCGCACCAAGTGCGCATCTGATCCGCGTTGAGCTTCGAGCGCTGCTTCTTGTAGGTCTTGGCGAGCTTGCGGAGCTCGAGCAGCTGCGGGAGCTCGGGACGCTCCTCCGGGGCGAGCGTCTGCACGTCCTTCTCGAGCTGCTCGAACATCAGCTCGGCTGTGGGGACGTAGTTCAGAAGGGCGGTCCAGTGCATGATCTCCGCCTGCTCGACGGCCTGGGCAGCCGAGAGCTCCTCGTCCGGGCCCATGACCTGGTGCGTGGCCATGTCGCGGAAGTAGCGGGAGAGCATCGAGTCGGTCGCGGCGTCCGACTCTGGGACGAACGTCTCACCCGTCTCGGTGAACATCTCAGCCGAGCTCTCCGGCGCGTCCGAGGTGCGGGCGCCTGGGGTGGCGCGGACGCGCGTCTCTTCGCTCTCTTCCGTGTACTCGCTCGTGTCCGCGCCCTGGCTATTCGGGCCGGCGCTCGAGACCGGGCTCGCGCTGGAGGCAGGCGCGCTCTGGGGGGCGCGATCCTTGGAAGACTTGAGACCACTCGCGGATGCTGATTGGGTTCTCATTGAGGACTCCGATGCGAAACCCTTCTGCAAAATTCGAGCCGCCTTCGGATCATTGGGGCTGACCGCCGGCCCGGTCAAGCGGCCGGGACGGGGGGCCGGGGGGCTTGGGTGATGCCCTTGGTGGGGGGCCGCGGCGGGTGCGGGCCGAGAGGAGGTAGGTTGCGCGGAGCGGGTAGGCATGGCAATAGATCCGGTCCCTCGTATCTACGCGTGAAACCGGGCTTTAGATTCAGCTCGAGGCGTGTAGCGGGATTCTGACAGAGCCGGCAGATTGCGGCCGAGGAAGCCGCAGGTTGCCGTAGGGCTGAAACATGCGAGGAGATGCAGTCATTCCCGACTGCCGCTCCCGTCAGGATCAAGTACCCGACGCCGGCCGAACTCTGTCAACGCGGGTAGCTAAGACCGCAAGGTTTGCGAGGCAAGGGGCACAACGTGTGCCGCCAATCCCTGACTTTGGTGTCGCGAATGGTGGGCTAAAAACTTCCGAGATCATACCCCCCATGAACGGGCATAGCGGCGCCGGCATGAGCGTGCCGAGTCGATAGAGACGTTTTCGGGGCTGGGGAGAAAGCCCTAAAACTGATTGAGGAAGCGCGGATCGTTTTCGAACAGCAGCCGGATGTCCGGAATGCCGTAGCGAAGCATCGCGAGGCGATCGACGCCGAGGCCGAACGCGAAGCCGCGGTAGCGCTCGGAGTCGATCCCGCAATGTCGAAACACTTCGGGGTGAATCATTCCGGAGCCGAGCACCTCGAGCCAGCCGCTCGATTTGCAGACGCGGCACGTTGCGCGCGAGCCGTCGTCCGGGCGGCAAAAAACGCACGTTACGTCCATTTCGGCGCCGGGCTCGACGAACGGAAAATAGCTCGGGCGAAAGCGCGTCTTGCAGTCCGGGCCGTACAGGCGGCGCGCGAATTCGCTCAAGACGCCCTTTAGCTCGGCGAAGCTCGTCCGTTCGTCGACGAGGAAACCCTCGATCTGGTGGAACATCGGCGAGTGGGTGACGTCGTCGTCTCTTCTGTAGACGGGGCCACCGCTCACGACGGCGAGCGGCGGCGCGTGCGTGCTCATCTCGCGGACCTGCACCGTGCTCGTATGCGTACGAAGCAGCGCGCGGACCCCCGCGGTCGAGCCTTCGACGTCCACCCAGAAGCTGTCTTGCATGTCCGTCGCCGGGTGATCGGGCGGGAACGCGAGACGCTCGAAATTGTTTTGCTCGAGCTCCACCTCGGGGCCCCACGCGACGGCGAAGCCGAGCGAGCGGAACACGTCGAGGATCTCCCATTTGACGCGCGTCACCGGGTGAAGGTGCCCGCGCGGCAGCGGGAAACGACCCGGAAGGGTGAGATCGAACGGCGGCGCCTCGAGCTCGGCGCGGCGCGCGGCGGCGGCCAGGGCCGAAAGGCGCGCTTCGAACGCTGCCTCGACCTCGGCCTTGGCGACGTTCACGCGCTCGCCGATGCGCTTGCGCTCCTCGGGTGGAGCTTGGCCGAGGCTCTTCAGCTCGGCGGTGAGCTCGCCCTTCTTGCCGAGAATTTCGGCCTTGAGCGCACGGAGCTCGTGCTCGGTCGCGGCCGAGTCGAAGCGCTCGCGCGCGCGGGCGACGATGGGGCCGAGGTCGATGCTCG